>NZ_JBHVFU010000007.1:0-329473 GCF_042801455.1 Streptomyces sp. NPDC057565
GCTCGGCCGAAGGCCGCCCTCGTGTAAGGCGGTTGCCAGTCCGAGTGATCAAGTACGAGGAGCCGTTCGACCTCCGAGGTTAAAGATCAAGCTAGGGCGTGTGTCGGAAGTCCCGCCGTCCGCCCGAAGGGTGGGCCCGGCGGCGTCCGGTGCGTGCGATCGCAAGGCGGAGGGTCGTCCTCGTACGGGACGTACTCGGGCGGGCCCGACAACGCGGCGAGCGTGCGTGCCGGGCGTCGCGGGGCAGGCGGGACTTCCGACACACGCCCTGGTGACCCTCCCGGCAAGGGCGAGGACACCGGTGTCGCCGCCCCGTGCGGGCGCGGCGAGGAACCCCTCGCACGCGCCCCCGCGCACACCGTCGTGCGGAACGGTGAGTGCGCGTTCGATGACGCCCATCCGCCGGTCAGGCGTCGGTGAGAACCACCGAGCGGGTCAGGTGACGGGGGCTGTCCGGGTCGATGCCGGCCGCCTCGGCGCGGGCGATCGCCAGACGCTGTACGCGGACCAGCTCGGCCAGCGGGTCCAGGCCGCTCGCCACCCAGCGGGCGCCGGTCGACGTGACCTGCTCCTCAAGACCCTCGGGGGCGGGACCGAACACCCAGGTGGCGGTGCCGGTGGTGGCGATGCTGATCGGACCGTGGCGGTACTCCATCGCCGGGTAGGACTCGGTCCAGGAGAGCGACGCCTCCTTCATCTTGAGCGCGGCCTCGTTGGCGAGACCGACCGTCCAGCCCCGGCCGAGGAAGGTGAACTGGGTGCACTCCAGCAGCCCTTCGGGCAGCGGCTCGGCCAGTGCGGTCTCCGCGTCACGGACCACGGCGTCGGTGTGCAGGCCGAGGTGGGCACGGAGCAGCGTGAGCAGCGTGGTGGCGAACCGGGTCTGCACCACGGACTGCTCGTCGGCGAAGTCGAGGACGACGACATCGTCGGCGGACGTCATCACCGGGGTGTTCGGGTCGGCCGTGATCGCGACGGTGCGGGTGACGCCACGGAGGCGGTCGAGCAGCTCCAGCACCTCGGTCGTCGTGCCCGAGCGGGTGAGCGCCACGACCCGGTCGTAGCTGCGGCCGAAGGGGAACTCCGATGCGGCGAAAGCGTCGGACTCGCCCTGTCCGGATTCCTCGCGGAGTGCGGCGTACGCCTGGGCCATGTAGAACGAGGTGCCGCAGCCGACGACGGCGATGCGCTCGCCCGTGGCGGGCAGGGCGGCCGACTGGCTCTGTGCCAGGTCTGCGGCGCGACGCCAGCACTCCGGCTGGCTGGCAGTCTCAATCTCGACAAACGACACTTTTGCACTCCGTATGGGTGGTTGGATGCTCGTTCACGCACGTTATACACGTACTACGATCATTATCAAGCATTCTGCTTGCATGAGGCTTGACTGATCGGCGCCTTGTGCGACCCTTGCGCATGTCCGGTGACATTGCCCAAGGGGATGGGCGTTCGAATCCCGGGCCCGTAAGGAGAGTTCACTTGTCCAGGGATGCTCGGTGGGACGCGCTGCTTGAGCTGGTCGGCAAACACGGCCGGGTGGAGGTCGAGGACGCCGCGACGACGCTGGACGTCTCGGCCGCGACCATCCGCCGTGACCTGGACCAGCTCGCCGAGCAGCAGTTGCTCACCCGAACCCGCGGCGGCGCCGTCGCGCACGGAGTCAGTTACGAACTGGCGTTGCGCTACAAGACGGGACGCAACGCCCCGGAGAAGCAGGCCATCGGTCGCGCCGTGTCCGAACTCGTGGCGGTGGGCGAGGTGGTGGGACTGACCGGCGGCACCACGATCACCGAGGTCGCCCGCTCGCTGGCCGTGCGTTCCGACCTCGTCGGTGACACCGGCCCCGGGGCCGGGGGGCAGCCGACCCTGACGGTGGTGACCAATGCCCTCAACATCGCCAACGAGCTGGTGATACGGCCGCAGATCAAGATCGTGGTGACCGGTGGAGTGGCCCGGCCGCAGTCGTACGAGCTCACGGGGCCGCTGGCCAGTGGAGTGCTCGGTGAGATAACGCTGGATGTCGCCGTGCTGGGCGTCAACGCGATCGACACCGAGCGCGGGGCGTACGTCCACCACGAGGGCGAGGCCAGCATCAACCGGCTGCTCGCCCAGCAGGCGCAGCGGGTGGTCGTGGCCGCCGACTCCTCGAAGATCGGCAAGCGTGCCTTCGCCCGGGTCTGCGATCTCAGCCAGGTCGACTTCCTGGTCACCGACACCGGCATCACTCGCGACGCGAAGGCCCGTTTCACCGAGGCCGGTGTCACCGTCATCGCTGTGTGAGGGTGACACCGGCCCGTCCGGCGGTGACGCCGTCCCGCGGTATCAGGCGCGGGGCGCGGTCCACTGCTGGTCGGCCTTGCCGGTGCAGTCGCGCAGTTCCACACGGTGCCCGGTCTCGTTGCCGCCCGGGGCGTACAGGCACTGGCCGGTCGCGTCGTTCACGATCGAGCCCTGCGCGCCGTACGTCCAGGTCGTCAGCGGTCCAGGGGTGCCGGCACAGGTCGTGATCGTGACCGGGACCTTCTTGTCATTCCCGGCCGCCTCGGGCGCGGCGGTCAGGCAGAAGTTGTTCACCAGACGCAGCGTCCGGTCGGCGCCGTGCACCCAGCCCTGGTCGGTGCGCCGGTGGCACGTCTCGACGACCGCGGCCCGGTTCTCGTCGGCGGCCAGATCGGCGTCCTCGGCCCATTCGAGCTGCGCGTGGTCCACGCCTTCCACGTCCAGGCAGTTGCCCGCCCGGTCGGTCACGGCGTCCCTGGTGGAGTTGCCGATGCCCAGGACCTGCTCGCCGCCGTCGGGGCCGATCGTGCTGGTGACGTTGGCGCAGTCACCGTTGTTCTCGGGCCGGGTGGCCGTGCCGGTGACCTGGGTGTTGTTCAGGGTCGTGGCCTTGGGAAGACCGAAGGTCGCCGCGCTGTAGGGCTGCTGCATACAGGTGGAGCGGGGCATGCTCCACTCGTAGTACTCGACCCAGTCGACCATGCCGGCCGTCTTGATCCCGGTCGCCGGAGTCAGAATGCTGCCCAGCTCGAACGAGGTGTGGGCGGTGGTGTCCTCGACGGTGGCGCCGAACCAGCCGCCGCCCTCCGAGGCCACGTTGAACGTGTAGGTGTGACCGGCCTTCCACGGCACGTTCATCCGGCAGCTGTAGCCGGTGCCCTCGCCGCCGAAGTCCTGGCACCAGCTGCCCCTGCTGCCGGGCTTGGCCTGGTTCACGTCCCAGACGGAGAAGAGGAACAGCTGGTCCTCGCCCCCGTTGTCCTGCATGCCGATGTAGCCGCCGTTCCCCTGGTTGAAGCCGAACTGATGCGACCAGAAGGTGTGCGAGGTGAAGCCGGGGTCGGCAGTGACCGTGGTACTCCACGTCACGGACGACAGGTCCGGGGTTCCGGCGGGGAAGGTGTAGTGCGTGTATGTGCCGGGGGTGTCCCCCCAGCCGTCCTCATTGGCGTCCGCCGTGGCCGCAGTGGACATTCCGATACCGGCTGCAAGTGCCAGTGCCGCGACGGCACTTCCGGCGATGCGGCCGAGCCGACCGAAGCCGGACTTGGGCGTGCGAGAGCTCATACGGGCTTACCCGCCTCTGTTTGAGAATGTTGGGAGTTGTGCTCGTCAGTGCAAGATCGAGCACGAGGTCGCATCCTGGACCCACGATGAACCCGCTGGCAAGGGGTTCGTTTATCTCATCGAGGTGCTTACGTACCCGTTTCGCATCCCTGCCGTGCCCAGATCCGCGCCCCGGCGCGGTTCAATCGAACCTTCTCCAGCTTTTCTATGTCTATAGATGTTCGTTACCTGTGCGAAATGAACAACTCTTGCCATCGAGGCGCACTGTCGTGAACTATGTGGCTGTCGCCGCGAGGAAGCAGCGGCCGCACCGTCACCGGTGCGTGCCGCAGCCGTGATCGCGGGACACTCCCCCTTGCTCCATCAGCCCTGGAGGTGCCTGTGACGATGGCAGATGCGCCGGTCTCATCCGTGCGGTCGCCGGTGCCGCAGCCCCGTGACCCCGATGACGCGGACTCACCCGCCGGGAAGAAGCGAGCCAAAGGCCGAATACGGCAGCCGCTGCGGTACCGACTGAAGCGGGACAAGGCGCTCCTGCTGTTCTGCCTGCCGGGCGTCCTGTACTTCGTGCTCTTCTTCTATCTGCCGCTCGCGGGCAACGTCATCGCCTTCCAGGACTACCAACCGTTCCTGGGCTTCAAGCAGAGTCCGTTCGTCGGTCTGGCCAACTTCACGGCGCTGCTTTCCGAGCCGGAGTTCTGGAGCGCGGTCTCCAACACGCTGCAGATCACCGCGATCCAGCTGCTCCTCTACTTCCCGGCCCCGATCGCGCTGGCGCTCCTGCTCAACTCGCTGATCAGCGAGAAGATCAAGCGCTTCATCCAGACGATCGTCTACCTCCCGCACTTCCTGTCGTGGGTGGTCGTCGTCGCGATGTTCAAGCAGGTGCTCGGCGGTGCGGGTTCGGTCACCACGCTCCTGATGGAGCACGGGGTCAACATCGGCAATGTGATGACGGACCCCGGTACCTTCAAGCTGCTGATCACCGCCCAGGCCATCTGGAAGGACTGCGGCTGGGGGACGATCATCTTCCTGGCGTCGATCGCCTCGATCGACATGGGCCAGTACGAGTCCGCCGCCATGGACGGCGCCGGCTGGCTCCGCAGGATCTGGCACATCACCCTGCCGGGTATCCGGCCGGTGATCCTCATGCTGCTGATCCTGCGGCTCGGCGACATCCTCTCGGTGGGATTCGAGCAGATCATCCTGCAGCGCGACGCCGTCGGGAAGGACGCCGCCGAGGTCATGGACACCTACGTCTATTACCACGGGGTCATCGACGGTGACTGGGGGATGAGTACGGCCGCCGGCCTGATGAAGGGCGTCATCGGATTCGCCCTCATCCTCGCCGCCAACAAGCTGGCGCACCGCTTCGGTGAGCAGGGAGTGTACCGATGAGTCAGCAGACCCTTGCGTCCCGACTGCGCACGGCGCGATTCGGCCCCCCGGGCACCATCCGCAGCCGCACGGCGTCCGGCCGCCCGCCGTGGATGGAGCGACCGCACTGGTACGGGCAGGGGGCGAAGGCCCTGGCCCTGATCGTCCTGACCGTGATCGTGCTCTACCCGTTCGTCCTCGCCGTCGGTACCAGCCTGGCGAGCCGCGAGGAGCTCAACGCCAACGGCGGCTACGTCCTGCTGCCGAAGCACCCGACGCTGGAGGCCTACCGGGTCATCCTCTCGGGCGGGGTCGTCACCCAGGCCGCCATCGTCTCCATCTTCATCACGCTGATCGGCACGGCTCTGAGCCTGGCGTGCACGGTGATGATCGCGTACGGAACCTCGCGGCCCGGCACGGTCCTCGGGAAGCCGATCCTCCTGATGGTGCTGGGCACGTTCCTCTTCGCCCCCGGCATCATCCCCACCTACCTGGCGGTCCAGCAGTTCAAGCTGCTCGACACCTATGCCTCGCTGATCCTTCCCGTACTCCTCAACGCGTTCAACATCGTCGTCGTCCGCTCCTTCTTCCAGAGCATTCCCGAGGAGCTGTACGACGCCGCACGGATCGACGGTGCGGGTGAGGTCACGGTCCTGTTCCGGATCGTCCTTCCCCTCTCCAAGGCGGTTCTCGCCGTGGTCGGTCTCTTCTACGCGGTCGGTTACTGGAACAGCTTCTTCAACGCGGTGCTCTACCTCAACGACTCGGGCAAGTTCCCCATCCAGGTGATCCTGCGCTCCTACGTCCTCAACGGCCAGAGCATCAACGCGCAGGCCATGGGAGTCCACGCGATTCCGCCCGCGACCTCGCTGCAGATGGCCGTGCTGATCATCGCGATCGTGCCCATCTTCTGCGTCTATCCCTTCCTGCAGAAGTTCTTCGTCAAGGGCGTCCTCACCGGGGCGATCAAGGGCTGATCCGTCCTCGCGGACATCGCCCCACGCACTTCACACACTTCAAGGAGCACCCATGTCCACACACCTGTCCCGGCGCGGCTTCATGGGCGCGGCGGGGATAGCCGGCCTGACCGTCGCCGGCCTGTCGTCCCTGACCGCGTGCGGCAGTGGTGCCACCGTCAGCAAGGGCGGCGCCAAGGCCTCCGCCAAGCTGAAGCTCCCGACGTACGTCCCTGCGCAGACCGCCCCCGCGGACCTTGCAGGCAACGCCTCGGGACTGGACGCCACGTACCTGCGGTACCCGAAGAAGCTCACCAAGTCGGTGGCCGAGGCTCCCGGTGACGGCAGCCGCATCACGGCGCTGACCGAGACCTTCACGACGCCCGCCCCGGCCCAGGGCAAGAACGCCTACTGGCAGGAGCTGAACAAGCGCCTCGGCTCGCAGTTCGACATGACCATCGTGGTCGAGGAGGGCGCCGGCTACCCCGGCAAGTTCAACGCGATCGTCGCCAGCGGGGACATCCCCGACCTGGTGTGGTTCCCGCCGAACCAGGGCCTCCAGCACGTCCCCGAGCTGCTGGACGCCAAGTTCCACGACCTCACGCCGCACCTGTCCGGCGACGCGGTCAAGAAGTACCCGAACCTGGCCAACCTGCCCACCTCCGCGTGGAAGACCGCCGTCATCAACGGCAAGATCCGCGGTGTCGCCGTCGCGTACGGTTCCATGGGCCAGGTCTACGTCGTCAACCAGGACTTCTGGAAGCCGGTCGGCGGCGCCGAGTTCACCAGCGCCGAGGACTTCCTCGCCAAGGGCAAGGAACTCCTCGACGCCAAGCGGAACAAGTACGTCCTGGAGCCGGCGTACGTGAACCACGTCGGTCAGTTCGCCCAGTGGTTCGGCGCGCCCGCCAGCTGGCGGCTGGAGGGCGGCAAGCTCACCCACCTGTACGAGACCGAGGAGTACCTGGAGGCTGTGGCCTTCGCGGTCAAGGTCCGCAAGGCCGGTCTGTTCTGGCCGGACCCGAACCTCAGCACCACCATGGAGAAGGTGGCACAGGGTTCGCTCGGCGCCTATGTGCAGTCCTTCCCGAGCTTCCTGACCGACGTCAAGACGTACGACTTCCCGTTCGGCGTCATCGTGCCGTTCGCCGGCAAGGCCGGTGCCACCCCGTCGTACACCCTGGGCTACGGCTCGGTCGGTTACACCGCCATCTCCAAGAAGGCGGACGCCAAGCGCGTCGAGATGCTGCTGCGCGTGCTCGACTACCTCGCCGCCCCGTTCGGCACCGAGGAGCGGCTCTTCCTCGACAACGGCATCGAGGGCACGCACTACACCCGTACCTCCAACGGCGACATCAAGCTCACCGCCAAGGGCAACGCCGAGGCCGTGACCACCGCCATGCCGCTGGCCTTCCTCGCCAACACCCCGGAATACGTCTACCTGCCCGGCAAGTCCGAGATGGCCTCGAAGATCCACGGCTGGCAGGAAGAACTCCTCAAGATGGGCAAGGCCAATCCCACCAGCGGTCACTTCTCGGACGCCTCGACGAAGAAGGGCGCCTCCATCGGCACCGCGGTGAGCGACACCGTCCTCGACGTCGTCGCGGGCCGCAAGCCGATCTCCGCCTTCCAGGACCAGGTGAAGAAGTGGCGCTCGGGCGGCGGCGACGAGATCCGGGCCGAGTTCGAGGCCTCGATCGCCGGTAAGTAGTCTCCGCCCGCACCACCCGTACAGACAGAAGGGACCCCCGTGTCAGACCTGCGACTCGGCGTCATCGGGCTCGGCCTCCGCCGCTCCATCGCGATGTCCGCCCACCACCCCGGACAGGGTTCGGCGATCACTGCCGTCTGCGACCTCGACCCCGAGGTGCGGCAGCGCGAGGCCGAGCGCTTCGGCACCGATGTCGCGGTCGAGGACTACAAACTGCTCCTCGACCGGGACGACCTCGACGCGATCATCATCGCCACCCCGGACGACACCCACGAGGTCATCGCCATCGATGCCCTGCGGGCCGGCAAGGCGGTCTTCGTCGAGAAGCCGCTCGGTATCACCGTGGAGAGCTGCGACAACGTCCTGCGCGCCGCGTACGAGACGGGGACCCGGCTGTACGTCGGTCACAACATGCGCCACATGGGCGTCGTGCGGCTGATGCGCGACATCATCGCCCGCGGTGACATCGGCGAACCGAAGGCCGTGTGGGTGCGGCACTTCGTCGGCTACGGCGGTGACTACTACTTCAAGGACTGGCACGCCGACCGGACCCGCACCACCGGACTGCTGCTCCAGAAGGCCGCACACGACATCGACGTCCTGCACTGGCTGGCCGGCGGCTACACCCGCCGCGTCAACGCCCTCGGCGACCTCCTCGTCTACGGCGACCTGCCGCGCCGCGAGGCGGACACCCCGCGCCCGGACAACTGGCTGCGGGAGTTCGACTGGCCGCCGACGGCCCGCAAGGACCTGCACCACATCGTGGACGTCGAGGACGTCTCGGTGATGAACATGCAGCTCGACAACGGCGTCGTGGCCGCCTACCAGCAGTGCCACTTCACCCCGGACTACTGGCGGAACTACACCGTCATCGGCACCGAGGGCCGGCTGGAGAACTTCGGCGACAGCCCCGGTGACGAGGTCAAGGTCTGGAACACCGGACCCAGCGGATACCGCGCCGAGGCCGACATCACCTACCGGGTGCCGGAGGCCAATGGCTCGCACGGCGGCGGTGACACCCGGATCATGGAGGAGTTCTGCCGGTTCGTCCGCGAGGGCGGTGTCACGGACACCTCTCCTGTCGCCGCCCGGATGAGCGTCGCCGCCGGGGTCCTCGCGACCCGCTCGCTGCGTGAGGGCGGTGCACCGTACGACGTGCCGGCCCTCGACCCCGAGCTGATCGCGTACTTCGAACGCGGTCAGGTCCGGTAGTGCCGGGACCGGCAATGTTTGCCGGTCACAGCACTGGGGCGCGTGTCGGAAGTCCCGCCTGCCCGGCGGCGTCCGGCACGCACGCTCGCTGCGTTGTCGGGCTCGCCCGAGTACGTCCCGTACGAGGGCGACCCTCCGCCTTGCGATCGCACGCACCGGACGCCGCCGGGCCCGCCCTTCGGGCGGACGGCGGGACTTCCGACACACGCCCCAGTGCTGTGACCGGCAGACATGGCCGGTCACGGTACTGGGAGCACCCGGCCGGAAAGCCGTGGGGACCTCCGGGGCAGCGCTGTCAGGCACCGTCGCCGGAGGTCTCTCTGCCTCTGTTTTCAGCCATGCTCGGTGGGTAATCGGCCTCTTCCTGTTTGGCGGCCGCCCGATCGACCACGGCAGCGAGGCGTGACGCCGTCGGGGGAAATGAAGCCGAACGTCCGGAAGATGTCGTACAGGGGTGAGGATGCCCGGTCTCGTACCGTCACCACCGCACCGCAACCGGTGCGAGCAAGCGGCGGTTTTGCGCCAACCGGATCCCTCGGTGGCCGAGTTCGAACGCGTTGCCGGATCGCGGTCGGCATAATCGCGTCCATGTCGATCACGGGCGGAGACTTCGTCGAGCTGGGGCGGGACCTGTACGCATGGCTCCCGCCGAAACGGGGCTGGGGCCTCGCGAACTGCGGTCTCCTGACGTCATCGCGTGGCGCGATCTGGATCGACACCCCGTACGACCCCGTGCTCGCCGGCCAGTTCCTGACGGAGTCCACGAAGCGGCTGCCCGACGGCGCCGCCATCGACCGGGTCATCGTCACCCACGCCAACGGGGACCACTTCTGGGGCGCGGGCGTACTCCCGGACGCGGAGATCATCGCGACCCGCGAGGCCCGGGAACACATTCACTACGAACCCACCCCGAAGCAGCAGCACGCCCTCGTCCAGGGAAGCGATCCGGCCACCGCGCTCGGTGAGTACCTCAAGCGCCACTTCGGCCCGTTCGACTGGTCACGGACCGAACCCGTGCAGCCGACCACGTACTTCACCGGCGAACTCGAACTGACCCTGGGGGAGTACCCCGTCCAGGTGACGGCCCTGCCCCCCGCCCACACCACGGGCGACCTGATCGTGCACCTGCCCGCGCAGCAGACCGTGTTCAGCGGCGACGTCATCTTCGCCTCCACGCCGGAGCAGCCGGGCGACCACCCGGTGCACTGGGCGGGCCCCCTCTCCCACGTGATCGCCGCCTGCGAACAGGTGCTGGCCACCGGCGCCGAGGCCATCGTCCCGGGCCACGGTCCGGTCCTCGACCCGGCCGGTGTGCGCGCGCACATCGGCTACCTCGAACACGTACGGGAGCGCGCCCACGCCCTCCACGCGGCCGGGGTGCCCGCACTGGAGGCGGCCCGCCGGGTGATCGCCGAGGGGCGCCACCCCGAACTCGGCCTGGCCGAACGCCTTGTGGTGACGATCGGCAGCGAGTACCGGCAGCTCGACGGCTCGGAACTGCCCAGCGTGCTCCAGGTGATGACCGATGTCGCCGTCGTCGCTCAAGAAGTGGAGCAGTCCCGTGGGACGGCAGACCGCGAGGGGTGACACCCGGATCTCCCGCCGCCCGGGCGGGGAGGCCGACCCGACCACAGAAATACGGTGACGGCATGGCATGGATCGTGGCGCTGGCAGCCGTCGTCACCGCCGTGGTGGCCGTGGTCCGCTCCCGGAACGCGGCCCGGGACGCCCATGTGGCGTGGGCCCGCGCCGAGCTGGCCGAACGCCAGGCGAAGGCGGCCGATGCCCGTACCGCCGCCCTCACCGACGAGATCCGGCAGCTCGCCCGGAAGCGGATACCCGCCGCCGCGCTCGCCCTCTCCCACCCCAGCGCGCCGGTCCCCGGACTGCGGGAGGCGGCCGAGGTCGACGGCGGATCCGCGACTCTGCTGACCGAGGCGGTGCAGGCCGCACGCGCGGCGGTCGTCGAGGAGCGGCAGCGCGTCGACGCGGCCGCGCGCGCGGCGATGCGCGGCACCTTCGCCAAGATCCAGTCGCTGCTCAACCAGTCCCAGCAGCTGCTGCACGAACTCCAGCACGAGTACGACGACCCGCGGATCCTGCAGCTGGACTTCCGCAACGAACTGGCGCTGCGCCGTACCCAGGCCACCGCGGTGCTCTGCGACGCCTGGCCGGGGCTGGCCCGGCAGAACTCGCCGCTCGTCGAGATCGTGCTCGGCGCCCAGTCCCGGGTCGCGGGCTACGAACGGATCAAGGTCGCCAACCATCTGCGCGACGAGTGGCTCGCCGTCGTCGCCCGCGCCGCCGAACCGCTCGCGATCGCCCTCGCGGAGCTGCTGGCCAACGCCACCGCCTACTCGCACCCCGACACCGACGTCCAGGTGACGGTCCAGCAGAGTGGCGGCCGCGGCGCCTTCCTGGTGATCGACGACGCGGGCATCGGCATGGACGACGACGCGCTGGAACGAGCCCGAGCCCTGCTGGCGGGCCCGTCCGAAGTCCTCCTGACCGAGCTGGGCGATCCGCCGCAGGCCGGCTTCGCCGTCGTCGGCCGACTGGTCGTGCAGTACGGCTTCAGCTGCCACATCGAGGCGTCGCCCTTCGGCGGGATGCGGACGATTCTGAGAGTGCCCGCCCACCTCCTGACGGTGCTGCAGGACGCCCCCAGCCTCTCCGCCCTCGCCCCGAAACCGGTGCACGCGCACACTGCGGCGCCGGCCAGCGTCGAGCCCACGGCCCCCGCTGCGGCCGAGCCGGAGCCCACTGCCGAGGTACGCACCGAGCTGCCCAGCCGGCGCCGCCGATCACCCCGCCCGGCAGCGGTACGGTCCACGCCCGCCGCCCCGGTGCCCCCGGCCGGCCCGCCGGCGCCCCGTACCCCCGAACAGGCCGAGGCGTCCTGGGCGGCGCTCCAGCAGGGCACCCTCAGCGGTCGAAGCGCCCCCGCCCCGGCCGCTCCCTCGGCATCGGAGCACGACGAAGACCCGAACGCCCGGAACGCCCGGAACGCCAGGAACGACGAAGGAGACGACGAGACGTGAGCAGCACCCCTACCCCCACCACCGGTGACCTCGCATGGGTGCTGACCCCTCTGCTGGAACTGCCCGGAGTGCAGCACGCCGTGGTCGCCACCGGCGACGGGCTCGTCGAAGGAGCTTCGCCCGGCCTGGACCGGGCGTCCGGCGAGCGGGTCGCCGCCATGACCGCCACCCTGCACGCCGCGGCCCGCGCCTTCACCACCGCGTTCACCGATGTCGAGGCGCCGCGGCTGGCCCAGACGGTGGTGGAGTCCGACCAGGGCTTCGCCATCGTCGTACCGGCAGGGAGGAACACCACGCTCGCCCTGTTCGCCGAACCCGGGGCCAGGCTCGGCGACATTGCGTACCAGATGCAGGTGCAGGTCAACGCGCTGACCCGGGCGATGAACGCACCCGCCCGCCAACCGGACACCGCCGCCCGGCCATGAGCCCCGGCCCAGGACGCCGCCTGATCCCCGCCTATCTGGTCACCGGTGGCCGGACCCGGCCCACCGGACCCGCACTCGACCGGCTCGCCGTGCTCGTACGCACCGACACGGCCCTGCCGCCGGACCTCGGCTCGGAGCAGCACAGGCTGTGCGAGCTGCTGGAACCGGGCGCGCTCACCGTCGTCGAATGCGCGGCCCACCTGGAACTGCCGGTCAGTGCCACCGTCTTCCTGGCCACGGACCTCGCGGCCTCCGGACATCTGCACACCCGACCGCCGATCCCCAGTGCCGGGGGGACCGACCGGTCGCTCGTCGAGAGGCTGCTCGTTGGACTCCGCTCCCTCCACTGACCGGACCGGCATCGGCTATCTGCCGCCTGCCGCCCAGACCCTGATGAAGCTCGTCGTCACGGGTCCCTTCGGCGTGGGCAAGACAACCCTGATCCGTACGCTGTCGGAGATACCCACGCTCCACACCGAAGAGGCGATGACCCAGTCCAGTACCCGGCTGGACGACACCGCCGGGCTCCCGGACAAGACGACCACCACGGTCGCCGTCGACTTCGGCCGACTGACCGTCCAGGACGACCTGGTGCTCTACATGTTCGGGACCCCTGGACAGGAACGGTTCCTCCCGCTCTGGGAGGATATCGCCCGCGGCGCCCTCGGTGCCCTCGTCCTCGTCGACACCCGTCGGCTCGGCGATTCCTTCGCCGTCATGGACATGGTCGAGGAGCAGGGACTGCCGTACGCCGTCGCCGTCAACCGCTTCCCCGACGCCCCCGTCCATACCGACGAGGTCCTGCGCAAGCACCTCGACCTCCACCCCGACACCCCGCTGCTCCAGTGCGACGCCCGTGAACGTCGCGGCAGCATCGACGCCCTGATCGCCCTCGCCGAGCACGTGCTGACACGCCTGCCCCAGCCTCAGGACCCGTCATGACGTCCCCCGCCCACTCCGCGCGCCCGGCCCGCTCCGTACAGCCGCCGCAGCCCCTCGCGCTGTACGGCCCCGACTTCGCCGCCGACCCGCACAGCCACTACCGGCAGCTGCGCGCGCACGGCCCGCTCGCCCCCGTCCGGATCGCCCCGGGCATCGACGCCCTTCTGGTCACCGACTACCAGGCGGCCGTCGACCTGCTCCGCGACACCCACACCTTCACCAAGGACCCCCGCGCCTGGCAGGCGACCGTCCCCGCCGACTCGCCGGTCCTGCCGATGCTCGGCCACCGGCCCACCGCACTCTTCAGTGACGGCGACGTGCACGCCCGCTACCGCGACACGATCAACGACAGCCTGGCCCTGATCGAACCGCACATCCTGCGGGCCGAGGTCGCCCGCGTCGCCCGGCAGCTCATCCGGGAGTTCGCGGCCACCGGCAGCGGCGACCTCGTCGCCCAGTACGCCCGACGGCTTCCGCTGCACGTCTTCACCACCTGGTTCGGCGTACCGCCCGAGGACAGCGAACGGATCGTCGACGGCATCGGCGGCATGTTCAACTCCGCCGAGGACTCCGCCGCCGCGTACGCCGACCTCGTCACCGTCGTCACCGAGCTGGTCGCCGAACGGCGTGCCCGCCCCCGCCGCGACCTCACCTCCTACTTCCTCGGCCACCCGGCCGGCCTCGACAACGACGAGACTGTGCGTCAGATCACGCTGGTCATGAGCGCGGGCCACGACCCGACGACCAACCTGATCGGCAACGCGTTGCTGCACATGCTCACCGACGAGCGCTACGCCGGCTCGCTGCACGGCGGAGCGATGACGGCCCACGAGGCGATCAACGAAGTCCTGTGGCAGGACCCGCCGCTGGCCAATTTCGCCGCCCACTACCCCCGCCACGACACCGAGTTCCACGGCGTCCGGCTGCGCGCGGGGCAGTTGCTCCTGGTCTCCTTCGCCGGGGCCAACACCCAGTCCCCGCCCGCCCCTTCGGACCCCGGCGTGCGCTCCGGAGGCAGCGCCCATCTGTCCTGGTCGGCGGGGCCGCACCGGTGCCCCGCGAAGCAGCCGGCACTGCTCATCGCGATGACCGCGATCGAGCAGCTGACCAGCCAGCTGTGCGATGCGGAACTGGCTGTTCCGGCGAGTGAACTGATGTGGCGGCCAGGTCCGTTCCACCGCGCACTGGTACATCTCCCGGTCCGTTTCACCCCGCTCGACGTGACCGGCGACACAGCGCTCTCGGCCCCGTCGGAGGTGTCGATCAGTCGATGACCCGTGTCGGTGGTACGCCGAACGGGTGAGGGGCGCGAGAATTGCCCGATGAACAGCGAGCGCAGCCGGCGCAACGCCGACCGAAGCACAGACGGGGTGGTCCGGTGAGCAGGTACGACAGGTATGACGTCACGGACGAGCAGTGGGAGGGACTGGCCCAGGTCGTACCGCTGCGCAGCCGCAACGAATGGCCGTCACGGGTCGACCACCGCGCGGTCCCCGACGACCACGAGACCGTCGAACAGCGGCGCATGGTCGTGCTGCGGGTGCAGGTCTTCGCGGACGCGCGCGAGGTGGCCGAGTATCTGGTCGCACAGATCCCGGTCCTGCTCGATCTGACCAGTGCCGAGACCGATGTGGCCAAGCGGATCCTGGACTTCGCCAGCGGTGTGGTCTTCGGGCTCGGCAGCGGAATGCACCGCGTCGACCGGAACGTGTTTCTTCTGTCGCCGGCCGGCATGGAGGTCGAAGGGGTCGCGGTCGCGGGCGTCCCCCGATCGTAGGAAGGTCACGCGGGCGGAACGGTTCGCCGGTCGACGGCGTGCTTACGGTCCGCTCATGACTGCACGCTGCCCGGAAAACCCGTGGGCGACCCCAGAGGCATCGGCCGTCCGAGAAGCCCGAACCGAGGCTGTCCGAACCGGACCTCCCCGAAACGGTGCGGTCCGGTCCGCCGGCCCCGTCGTCACCGAACTGCGGCTCTCCGCCTTCGCCTCGCACCGTGGCACCGTCCTCCCGGTGGGCCCGCTCACGCTGTTCGCGGGGGCCGGTGGCAGTGGGAAGACCAGCGTGTTGCGGGCGTACGAGGCGCTGGCCCGGCTGGGCGCGGGCGACCCGCTCGACGAGGTGTTCCCGGACCCGGCGGCGTACGTACCCGAACGGGCCGGTCCCGACACCCAGGGGCGCCGCGGCTTCCGGATCGGCTGCACGGCGACCGGCCCGGCAGGACCGGTCCGGCTCGACCTCGCCGTGCAGGCCGAGCCCGCCCTCCGGATCGTCGGCGAACGGCTGACCGGCGGCGGCGAGACGCTGCTGACCACCGCGCTGCGCGACCCCAGGGGCTCGACGGTCCAGGCGGCCTGGCACACGGCCGGCACCGTCCCGGTGACCCGGGCCCCACTGCCGGACGACCTGCTCGGCACGGCGCTGCTGCCGCTGCGGGTCGCGGGCACGACCGAGGGACAGTTACGGGTCCTCGCCGCCGCCGAACAGATGGTCGTGGCCCTGCGCTCCGTCTTCGTCTGCGAACCGCAGCCGCAGCGGATGCGGGCGCCGGTGTCCGGCGGGGAGGGCCGGTTGCGCCGGGACTGCGACAACCTTGCGGCGGTACTGGAACGGACACACACCCAGTGCGGACAGCGGCATGCCCGGCTGGTTGCGGCGGCCGCTGCCGGATGCGCGGGGACGGTGAGCGGGCTGGGCGTCGAACGGCTCCCGGACGGGTTGCTGCGCGCCGTGGTGGAGCGCGACGGCGGTCACCTCACCCCGGTCGGGCGGCTCGGCGACGGCGAGTTGAGGTATCTGGCGCTCGCTCTGGTCCTGCTCACCGGCCCCGGGGTGCTGGCCATGGACGCCGCGGCGGAGGTGCCGTCGGCCATGCAGACGCTCACCGTCCTGGTCGACGGGCTGGACCGGGACCTGGACGGACGGCAGATGGCGGAACTGCTGACCCTGGCCGCGTCGGTCGGCTCGACCGGGCACCTCAGGCTGGTGGGGACGGTCGCCGAGGCGGCCGCCGCACGGGCCCGTGGGGCCGCCGGTGCGACGGTGGTACACCTGGGACCGTGAACGGACTCGATGTGCAGACACTGCAGCGACGGCTCGCCGCGTTCGCGGCCGCCCGTGACTGGGAGCAGTACCACACCCCGAAGAACCTGGCGGCGGCGCTCAGCGTCGAGGCGTCCGAACTGGTCGAGATCTTCCAGTGGCTGACGCCGGAGCAGTCCGCGCAGGTGATGGAGGTGCCCGAGACGGCGCATCGGGTGACGGACGAAGTCGCGGATGTGCTCGCGTATCTGCTGCAGTTCTGCGAGGTGCTGGGCATCGATGCGCTGGCGGCGCTGGCGGAGAAGATCGACAGGAACGAAGCGCGCTTCCCGGTTCCGAAGCCTCCAGAGTCTCAAAATCGTCACTCTTCGGAGTGATCGACTTCTTCACAGTCGATTTCGTGTCCACAGATTTCCGAAATCCCCTGGCGTTTCGGTACCGCTCCCTTCACTGTGGGTAGTGGATGGGGTGAGCGGGTTTTCGTTCGGACGGGGGCGACGTATGGAAGCGGAGCGGCTCATAGAGGTAAGTCGGCGAGCTCTGGCGCAGAGCCGGGGCGCGCCGTCCGTCATGGCGGAGGCCTGGCAGGTCCAGGCGCTGGCCCAGGCGATCGGCGAGCACCTGGCGGCCCACGGGCCGAAGGTGCTGCGGGGCGAGGCACGGGGGCTCGGCGAGATCGGGGGAAGCGGCGGCGGGGCAGCGGACCATCCGGTGGTGCGGACCGGCACGCCGCGGGCCGCGCAGCTTGCCGAGATTGCCGATCCCCGGGCGGCACTGACCGGCCTCGGCGCGCTGCTGGGGGAGATGGGGATGGCTCTCGTCGCGGTGGCCTGTGACACCGGCGAGGAGAGCCTCTACTGGCAGTGCATCGAGGCGATCGATGCGGCCGACGAGGCGCTGGACCGGGTGCACAGCATGCTCCGGCTCCTCGCCGAGCAGGACCGGGAGCAGGACCGGCAGAGGGAGCGGGAGGGTGCGTACGGTGCGGTGCGCGGACCGGCGGGCTCGGCGGCGGGCCCGCCGTGACGGCGCGAGAATGAGGCTGGAGCTTGACCTGCTCCTCCGCGTTCCCTCATGACAGGGCGTGCTGACCTTCGAACCATTCCCGCCCGGTGGCCCTCGTGGCTGCCCATCGGAATGGGCGGATTGTCCGCTGCCGCGACTGAGCCGCGCACCTTGCTATATAGTCCGCGCCTCGTTACCCCACGTCAGGCGGGGGGCCGGAGGAGGGGCACGTAGATGAAGAGGCGGGTCGGGCTTGTCGGGGTGGTTGCGCCCCTTTGTTCTGCGGCCATTGGCTGCTCCGTCGTGGGCGGGGAGGATGTGCAGCCGGCCGCGGCGAAGTCGGTAGCGGCATCCGCATCCGCGGCTGCATCGGAGAAGGCGCCCGCCTCGCCCGAGACCCCCGGCGACTTTCTCGACCTCGCCGAGAAGGCCATGGCGGCGCAGCACGGATGGACCTTCGCCGTGCGCGGGAAGGAAGGGCTCACCCTGCAAGGGCAGCAGCCCAGCAATGCGTCCTATACGGCCACCGTGCGGCGCACCAGTGATCCCGAGGCGCTCCAGTCCCATGGGGTCATCATCGGCAGTAAAGGGCAGCGCAAGCCCGAAGAGGTCTTCGTCGTCGGCGGTACGGGGTACGTGAAGGAGGGCGACGCAGGCACCTGGAAGCACGGGGCCCTCACTGATCCGGTGATCGCGAACAAGGTCGAGGATCCCGTCGCCGCCGTCCAGACGTTCCGGACCTACCTGAAGCAGGGGGGCGTCACCCTCACCGAGGCGGACAGTCACGGCAAGGTGCGGCTCCAGGTGCGGGTGGCCTCGCCGCGCAAGGTGCCCGAGGTGCAGGACCGTGCCTATGTGAAGTCCGCCGTACGAGAGGTGGAGCCCGTCCTCGACCAACTCCGAGGGGCCGGCGTGGCGGTGGACAAGTCTCAGGTCACCCTGTCCCGGCTGACCGAGACGCTGACGCTGGATGCCAGGACGGGGAAGGTGGAAGCCCACGCGTTCCGGTTCGCCTTCCTGATTCCGAACGGCGGGCAGGACATCACGTACACCCAGGACGTGAGCGAGGAGAACCGTGGAGTGTTCGGCGGCAGCATCGCCCTTCCCCCGGGGGTGAGTTGACGGGTCGGGGTGGCCGCGGACGGGCCGCCGGATTCCGGGGCGGGGGCAGCGCGAACAGCGGACTGCCCCCGCGGCCGAACATCACCCGTCGCAGGTCGACCGGCGCACCCGTCTGCAGGTTGAGGCAACGACCGCATCGGCCGGCCGAGTCGGTCGACAGGCCCCCACGACTTCCCGACCCGGTTCGCTACGAGAGTTGCGGCATCACGTCGGACGCGATCAATGCCAAGTGGTCCAGGTCGTCAAGGTCCAGCATCTGCAGGTACATCCGCTGTGAGCCGACGGCCCGGAACGCCGAGATGCGCTCGACGACCTCCGCGGGAGACCCGGCAAGACCGTTGGCCTTCAGTTCGTCGACGTCGCGGCCGATGGCTTCCGCCCGGCGCTTCACCTCCGCGTCGGTCTTGCCGACACAGGCGACGAGGGCATTGGAGTAGACGAGGTCGTCCGCCCTGCGCCCGTAGGCTTCAGCCGCCGCACGCACGCGCTTGAACTGCTGCTCCGTGTCGGCAAGGGACGCAAACGGAATGTTGAACTCGTCGGCGTACTGAGCGGCAAGAGCGGGTGTCCTCCTGGCTCCGTGGCCGCCGATCAGGACCGGCACCCTGGCCTGGGCGGGCTTGGGCAGCGCGGGGGAGTCCGAAAGCTGGTAGTACGTCCCGGTGAAGTCGAATCGCTCGCCGATGGGGGTGTTCCACAGCCCGGTGACGACCGCGAGCTGCTCCTCCAGGCGTCCGAACTTCTCCTTGGGAAACGGGATGCCGTAGGCCGCGTGCTCTTCCGCGTACCAGCCGGAGCCGAGCCCCAGCTCCACCCGTCCGCCGGACATCTGGTCGACCTGCGCAACCTGGATCGCGAGGACACCGGGGAGGCGGAAGGTGCCGGCGGTCATGAGGGTTCCGAGGCGGATCCGCGTCGTCTCGCGCGCGAGACCGGCAAGCGTGATCCAGGCGTCAGTAGGTCCTGGGAGGCCGTCCACGGCTCCCATGTGCAGATAGTGATCCGAGCGGAAGAAGGCTCCGTAGTTGAGTTCCTCGGCTGCCTTGGCGACGCGGAGCAGCGTCTCGTAGGTCGCCCCTTGCTGCGGTTCTGTGAAGACACGAAGATCCATGCGTCCATCATGCCCGTGGTGTACTCACGGACTCGCCTTGAACCGCTGTCGCACACGCGTCACGGCGTGCGGAGGGCACGGTACGCCGGCGTACTCAGGCCGTTTCTCCGCGATCACCTCGCTGCCCGGAGGAGGACCGCTACCGTGGGTCGTACACACACCTGCGCGCTCCTCGTCACCGACATGCAGAAGGCCCTGGTGGCGATCGTCCGGCTGTCGTGGGATCCGGGCCTCCTGCGGTCCCCGGCCGACGAGGACCGTATCGCCGCGACCCGCGCACGCACCTGGGCAGGTGGTCGACCGGAGGGAATGAGCAGCTGTGCAACCCGCCCGCCCGCTGGCCGCCGCGCTCGCCGAAGGAATCGTCCTCCTCGACGGCGGTCTCTCCAACCAACTGGAGGCGCAGGGCTGCGACCTGTCCGACGAACTGTGGTCGGCCCGGTTGCTGGTCGACGAGCCGCGGCAGATCGAGGCCGCGCACCGGGCGTATGTGCGGGCGGGTGCGCAGGTGCTCATCACCTCCGGTTACCAGGCGACGTACGAAGGGTTCGCGCGGCGGGGGATCGGCCGGGACCGGGCGACGGAGCTCTTCGCCTCCAGCGTGGAGCTGGCCCGGCGGGCCGGTGCGGCGGCGGACCGGGAGGTCTGGGTCGCCGGCTCCGTCGGCCCGTACGGGGCGATGCTCGCGGACGGCAGCGAGTACCGCGGGCGGTACGGGCTCTCGGTGCGGGAGCTGGAGCGCTTCCACCGGCCCCGGATCGAGGCGCTGGCCGCCGCCGGCCCCGATGTGCTGGCGCTGGAGACGGTGCCGGACACCGATGAGGCCGAGGCGCTGCTGCGGGTGGTCGACGACTACGGGCTGTCGGTCTGGCTCTCGTACAGCGTGGCGGGCGACCGGACCCGGGCGGGGCAGCCGCTGGAGACGGCGTTCGGGCTCGCCGCCGGGCACGACCGGGTGGTGGCCGTGGGGGTGAACTGCTGCGATCCGGCGGACGCGGACCGGGCGGTGGTGACGGCGGCCGAGACGACCGGGAAACCGGTTGTCGTCTACCCGAACAGCGGGGAGCAGTGGGACGCCGAGGGCCGGGGATGGACCGGTGGTGCCACGTTCGACCCTCGCCGGGTGAGGGGCTGGCAGGAGGCCGGTGCGCGGCTGGTCGGCGGCTGCTGCCGGGTCGGTCCCGGACCGATCGCGGAGCTGGCCGGGCTGCTGGGGGCCGGGCCGAAGGCAGGGAGAGAAGAACCCCGGACACCCTGAGGGCCGTCCCGTAGGCACCACGAAAATGCCTGGTCGGGGGCAGTGATCCAGACCATACTCGGACGTGTGTTCCTGACTATCGGTACGACCGGCACCCCTGAGCGCCCCGCAACCGACCTCGGCTTCCTGCTGCACAAGCATCCCGAGAAGGCGCAGACGTTCTCCACCTCCCACGGCACCGCGCATGTCTTCTATCCCGAGGCATCCGCCGAGCGCTGCACGGCCGCCCTGCTGCTGCAGGTGGATCCCGTGGCGCTCGTGCGCCGGGGCAAGGGCAAGGGCCGTGGCGGCGCTCCCGACGCGGCGCTCGCGCAGTACGTCAACGACCGGCCGTACGCGGCGTCCTCGCTGCTCTCCGTCGCGATGAGCACCGTCTTCAAGTCCGCTCTGAACGGCGTGTGCCGGGCCCTGCCCGAGCGCGCGGCGGCGCCCCTGCCGCTCAGGATCGAGGTGCCCGCGCTCCCGGCGCGTGGTGGCGCGGAGCTCGTGACGAAGCTCTTCGGTCCGCTCGGCTGGACGAGCGTGGACGCGGTGGCCGTACCGCTGGACGAGCAGTTCCCGGAGTGGGGCGACTCGCGGTACGTACGACTGGTGCTGGAGGGCGAGTTGCGGCTCGCGGACGCGCTGCGGCAGCTGTACATCCTGCTGCCGGTGCTCGACGACGCCAAGCACTACTGGGTCGCGCCCGACGAGGTGGACAAGCTGCTGCGAGCCGGTGACGGCTGGCTGGCCGACCACCCGGAGCACAAGCTGATCACCAGCCGCTATCTCTCCCGGCGCTGGGGGCTGACCCGGCAGGCGATGGAACGGCTCGAACTGGTACGGCTCGCCGAGCTGGACGACCTGGCGGTGGAGAGCGTCGACAATGCCGTGGACGAGACGACGGACACCGAGGAGAAGCCGGTGCCGCTCGCCGAGCAGCGGCGTGAAGCGATCCTTGAGGCGCTGCGGGCCGCCGGGGCGAGCCGGGTGCTGGACCTCGGCTGCGGACAGGGGCAGTTGGTGCAGGCACTGCTGAAGGACGTGCGCTTCACGGAGATCGTCGGCGTCGACGTCTCGATGCGGGCCCTGACCGTCGCCTCGCGTCGGCTGAAGCTGGACCGGATGGGCGAGCGGCAGGCCGGCCGCGTCACGCTGAGGCAGGGCTCGCTCACATACACCGACAAGCGGCTGGGCGGGTATGACGCGGCCGTGCTCAGCGAGGTCATCGAGCACCTCGACCTGCCGAGGCTGCCCGCGCTGGAGTACGCGGTGTTCGGCTCGGCCCGGCCGCAGACGGTGCTCGTGACGACGCCGAACGTGGAGTACAACGTCCGCTGGGAGAGCCTCCCCGCCGGCCACGTGCGCCACGGCGACCACCGCTTCGAATGGACCAGGGCCGAGTTCCGGGGCTGGGCGCAGGAAGTGGCGCAGCGGCACGGATACGAAGTCGGCTTCGTGTCGGTGGGACCCGACGACCCCGAGGTGGGGCCGCCCACACAGATGGCCGTGTTCACGAAGACCGCCGAGGACGACACGAAGAAGAAGGAGGCGAAGGCAGCATGACCGACGACGACACCGAAAAGAGCACCGACGCGCACCGCACGCTGCCGGTGACCGACCTCTCCCTCGTCGTGCTCATCGGGGCCAGCGGTTCCGGCAAGTCCACGTTCGCGCGCAAGCACTTCAAGCCCACCGAGATCATCTCCTCGGACTTCTGCCGCGGCCTCGTCGCAGACGACGAGAACGACCAGAGCGCGAGCGGTGACGCCTTCGACGTCCTGCACTACATCGCGGGCAAGCGGCTCGCCGCGGGACGGCTGACCGTCGTCGACGCCACCAACGTCCAGGCCGAGAGCCGCAGGCAGCTGGTGCAGCTGGCCCGGACCCACGACGTGCTGCCCATCGCGATCGTCCTCGATCTGCCCGAAGAGGTCTGCCAGGCGCGCAACGCCACCCGCCCCGACCGCGCCGGCATGCCCCGCCACGTCGTCCAGCGCCACCGCCGCGAGCTGCGCCGCTCGCTGCGCGGCCTGGAGCGCGAGGGGTTCCGCAAGGTGCACATCCTGCGCACCGAGGAAGAGGTCGACCACGCCGACGTGGTGCTGGAGCGCCGCTACAACGACCTGCGTCATCTCACCGGGCCGTTCGACATCATCGGTGACATCCATGGCTGCAGCTCCGAGCTGGAGACCCTGCTCGGCAAGCTCGGTTACGTCGACGGCGCGCACCCCGAAGGGCGTATGGCGGTCTTCGTCGGCGACCTCGTCGACCGCGGCCCCGACAGCCCCGGCGTACTGCGCCGCGTCATGTCCATGGTGGCGGCGGGCACCGCCCTGTGCGTGCCGGGGAACCACGAGAACAAGCTCGGCCGCTACCTCAAGGGCCGCAAGGTCCAGCACACCCATGGGCTCGCCGAGACCATCGAGCAGCTGGACCGCGAGGACGTCAGGGATCCGGCCTTCCGAGAGCAGGTACGGGAGTTCATCGACGGGCTCGTCAGTCACTACGTGCTGGACGAAGGGAAGCTGGTCGTCTGCCACGCCGGGCTGCCCGAGAAGTACCACGGGCGCACTTCCGGACGGGTCCGCTCGCACGCGCTGTACGGGGACACCACCGGCGAGACCGACGAGTTCGGCCTGCCGGTGCGTTACCCGTGGGCGGAGGACTACCGCGGCCGCGCCGCCGTGGTCTACGGCCACACCCCCGTGCCCAGCACGTCCTGGGTCAACAACACCCTCTGCCTGGACACGGGCGCGGTCTTCGGCGGGAAGATGACCGCGCTGCGCTGGCCGGAGCGCGAACTCGTCGACGTACCGGCCGAGAAGGTCTGGTACGAGCCCGCGAAACCGCTCGTCACCGAGGCGCCCGGGGGTCGCGAGGGGCGTCCGCTCGACCTGGCCGATGTGCAGGGCCGGCGGATCGTGGAGACCCGGCACATGGGCCGCATCTCGGTGCGGGAGGAGAACGCCGCGGCGGCGCTCGAAGTGATGAGCCGGTTCGCCGTCGACCCGCGGCTGCTCGGCTACCTCCCGCCGACGATGGCGCCCACCGCGACCTCCCACGAGGAGGGCTTCCTGGAGCACCCCGCCGAGGCCTTCGCGCAGTACCGGGCCGACGGGGTCGCCCAGGTCGTGTGCGAGGAGAAGCACATGGGCTCGCGGGCGGTGGCCCTGGTCTGCCGTGACGCGGACGCGGCCCGCGAGCGGTTCGGGGTCGAGGGCCCGACCGGGGCGCTGCACACCCGCACCGGTCGGCCGTTCCTCGACGACGCCGCCCTGACCGAGGTGATCCTCGGCAGACTGCGTACGGCCGTCGCCGCCGCAGGGCTCTGGGAGGAGTGGGACACCGACTGGGTGCTGCTCGACGCCGAGCTGATGCCCTGGTCCCTCAAGGCGGGCGGGCTGCTGCGCTCCCAGTACGCGGCGGTCGGCGCCGCGTCCGGTGCCGTACTCCCCGAGGTCGACGCGGCTCTGGCGGCAGCGGCGGCACGCGGTGTCGACGTCGCCGAGCTGGCTGCGCGTCAGCAGGACCGTACGGCCGACGCGGCGGCGTTCACCGACGCCTACCGTCGCTACTGCTGGACCACCGAGGGCCTGGACGGGGTGCGGATCGCCCCGTTCCAGATCCTCGCCGTGCAGGGCCGTTCGCTGGCCGCCGTACCGCACGACGAGCAGCTGGCCTGGCTCGACCGGCTGGTGGAGCACGACCCCACGGGGCTGCTCCAGGTCACCCGGCGGCTCGTCGTCGACACCGGCGACGAGGCATCGGTCCGCGCCGGCATCGACTGGTGGCTGGAGATGACCGGCCGCGGCGGCGAAGGCATGGTCGTCAAACCCCTTGCCGCGCTCGTGCGGGACGAGAAGGGCAGGTTGGTCCAGCCGGGCATCAAGGTGCGCGGCCGGGAGTACCTCCGGATCATCTACGGCCCCGAGTACACGCGTCCGGAAAATCTGGAGCGGCTGCGCTCCAGGTTCCTCGGCCACAAGCGGTCGCTGGCGCTCCGTGAGTACGCGCTCGGCCTCGAGGCCCTGGACCGGCTGGCCGAGGGCGAGCCGCTGTGGCGGGTCCACGAGGCGGTGTTCGCGGTGCTCGCCCTGGAGTCGGAGCCCGTCGACCCGAGGCTCTGACCGCAGCCGGAACGCGCCGGGATGCGATGCCGGACCCGGCATCGCATCCGGTGGCGAACTCGGTGGCGATTCGCCGGGTGAACGGCGCTCCGCGCGGTGAGGATGGAGGCATGGGATTCCATGTCGACTCCGAGGCCGGGCGGCTGCGCCGCGTCATCCTGCACCGCCCCGATCTGGAACTGAAGCGGCTCACCCCCAGCAACAAGGACGCGCTCCTCTTCGACGACGTGCTGTGGGTGCGCCGCGCCCGGCAGGAGCACGACGGCTTCGCGGACGTCCTGCGCGACCGCGGGGTGGAGGTGCACCTCTTCGGCGATCTGTTGCGTGAGTCCCTGGACATCCCGGTGGCCAAGCGGCTCGTCCTCGACCGGGTCTTCGACGAGAAGGAGTACGGCCCGCTCGCCACCGAACACCTGCGGGCCGCCTTCGAGGAGCTGCCCGCCGCCGAGCTGGCCGAGGCGCTGGTCGGCGGGATGACGAAGCGGGAGTTCCTGGAACGGCACAGCGAGCCGACATCCGTCCGCTTCCATGTCATGGACCTGGACGACTTCCTGCTCGGTCCGCTGCCCAACCACCTCTTCACCCGGGACACGTCCGCCTGGATATACGACGGGGTGTCCATCAACGCGATGCGCTGGCCGGCCCGGCAGCGCGAGACCGTCCACTTCGAGGCGATCTACCGCCATCACCCCCTCTTCACCGGCTCCGAGGCGGGAGCCTTCCACCACTGGTCCGAGGGGCAGGACGACTATCCGTCCACCATCGAGGGCGGCGACGTCCTGGTCATCGGGCAGGGCGCCGTCCTGATCGGGATGAGCGAGCGCACCACCCCGCAGGCGGTGGAGATGCTGGCCCGCGGACTGTTCGACGCGGGTTCCGCCCGGACGATCGTGGCGCTCGACATGCCCAAGAGGCGGGCGTTCATGCACCTCGACACGGTGATGACGATGGTCGACGGCGATACCTTCACCCAGTACGCGGGGCTGGGCATGCTCCGCTCCTACACCATCGAGCCCGGCAGCGGACCGCGGGAGCTCAAGGTCACCGACCATCCGCCCGAGCACATGCACCGGGCCATCGCGGCGGCGCTGGGGCTGGATTCGATCCGGGTCCTCACGGCCACCCAGGACGTGCACGCGGCCGAGCGCGAGCAGTGGGACGACGGCTGCAATGTGCTGGCCGTCGAGCCGGGCGTCGTCGTCGCGTACGAACGCAACGCGACCACCAACACGTATCTGCGCAAGCAAGGCATCGAGGTCATAGAGATCCGCGGCAGCGAACTCGGCCGGGGCAGGGGCGGTCCCCGCTGCATGAGCTGCCCGGTGGTCCGCGATGCGGTCTGAGGGCTGTCCCGTGAGGAGCGTCGTCCGGTGCGTGCGTGCCGGGCGGCGCGACGGGGCAAAGCTTGCCGGGAGGGGTACTGGTGCTGGGAGCGTGCGACCGAACGGGGGAACACGGGACCCCGCGGGAGTACGGAAGGCGGCACGACCGCGCGGGGCCTGTATAGCAATGCGCTCTCTCGTATAGACTTCCAGAGAACTGTACGCGCGACCCTCGCCCGACCCAGGAGCAGCCACCATGGCCATAGACCTCGCAGGCCGCCACTTCCTCAAGGAGTTGGACTTCACGGCCGAGGAGTTCCGCGGCCTGATCGACCTGGCCGCCGAGCTCAAGGCGGCCAAGAAGTCGGGTACGGAGGTGCAGCGGCTTCGCGGCAAGAACATCGCGCTGATCTTCGAGAAGACCTCGACCCGCACGCGTTGCGCCTTCGAGGTCGCCGCCGCCGACCAGGGTGCCTCGACCACGTACCTCGACCCCTCGGGCTCGCAGATGGGCCACAAGGAGTCGGTGAAGGACACGGCCCGCGTACTCGGCCGGATGTTCGACGGCATCGAGTACCGCGGTGACAGTCAGGCGGCCGTCGAGGAGCTCGCGGCGTACGGCGGAGTCCCCGTCTTCAACGGGCTCACCGACGACTGGCACCCGACCCAGATGCTCGCCGATGTCCTCACGATGACCGAGCACAGCGACAAGCCGCTGGAGCGGATCGCCTTCGCCTACCTCGGCGACGCCCGCTTCAACATGGGCAACTCGTACCTGGTCACCGGTGCGCTGCTGGGCATGGACGTCCGGATCGTCGCCCCGAAGTCCTACTGGCCGGCCGAGGAGATCGTCGCGCAGGCCCGCAAGCTCGCCGAGGCCAGCGGTGCGACCGTCACCCTCACCGAGGATGTCGCCGAGGGCGTCCGCGGTGCCGACTTCGTCGCCACCGACGTGTGGGTCTCCATGGGCGAGCCCAAGGAGGTCTGGGCCGAGCGCATCACGGCGCTCGCGCCGTACGCCGTCACCATGGACGTCCTGAACGCCACCGGGAACGCCGATGTGAAGTTCCTGCACTGCCTCCCGGCCTACCACGACCTCGGCACCAAGGTCGCCCGCGAGATCCATGCCGCCCACGGGCTGACCGAGCTGGAAGTCACCGACGAGGTCTTCGAGTCCGCGCACTCGATCGTCTTCGACGAGGCCGAGAACCGGATGCACACGATCAAGGCCGTCCTGGTGGCGACCCTGGCCGCCGTCTGACGGGTCGCCGCCCAGGTCTGCATGAACATGCGCCCGATTGGGTGAACATGCAGGCAATTGGTTACAATGGTTCCACTTGGTGGGGTTCGAGCTCGCGGGCTCGAACCCCATCGTCGTGTCTGACGCGCTCCCCCCACGGAGCCGACCGGAGCCCCCGCCGGCTCCGCGCGCACGACCCCCCACATGCTCCACCAGAGAAGAGATCATCCCCGTGAGTCCGCTCCGCCCGCAGAGCCTGTCGCCCCGGCCGGGACTGCGCATCAAGAGCCCCACCCAGCTGGTCGCCGAATCCGGCGCCGACCTGGAGGGGCACGGCCTCAAGCGCACCATGGGGCTCTTCCAGCTCGTGTGCTTCGGCATCGGCGCCATCGTGGGAACCGGCATCTTCGTCGGCCTCTCCGACAGCGTCGCCGAGGCCGGTCCCGCCGTCGTCGTCTCCTTCGTCCTCGCTGCGATCACCTGCATCTTCACCGCGTTCTCCTTCGCCGAGCTGGGCGGCGCGATCCCGGTCTCCGGCAGCTCCTACTCCTTCGCCTACGCCACCCTCGGCGAACGCACCGCGTTCCTCGTCGGCTGGTGCCTGCTGCTGGAGTACGGCGTCTCGGTCTCCGCGGTCGCGGTCGGCTGGAGCCAGTACGTCAACGAGCTGCTGAACAGCATCGTCGGCTGGCACCTGCCCGCCGCCCTGTCCGCAGGGCCCGCCGACGGCGGCGTGATCAACCTCCCCGCCGTCGTGGTGATCATGATGGCCGCCACCCTGCTGGTGCGCGGCGTCCGGGAGAGCGCGGGAGCCACGGCCGCGATGGCCGTCCTCAAGATCGGCATTCTGATCGCGTTCTGCGCCATCGCGTTCACCGCGTTCGAGGCAGGACACCTCTCGCCGTTCGCCACCCACGGCGTGGCCGGGATCACCTCCGGTGCCTCGCTGGCGTTCTTCTCGTACATCGGCTTCGACGCCATCACCACCGCCGGCGAAGAGGTCAGGAACCCCCGCCGGAACATCCCG
This sequence comes from Streptomyces sp. NPDC057565, assembly GCF_042801455.1. Classification (NCBI taxonomy): domain Bacteria; kingdom Bacillati; phylum Actinomycetota; class Actinomycetes; order Kitasatosporales; family Streptomycetaceae; genus Streptomyces; species Streptomyces sp. NPDC057565. The sequence continues at coordinate 28,464 of NZ_JBHVFU010000007.1, forward strand.
ATCGCGATCATGATCTGCATCGGTGTCGCCACCCTGCTCTATTGCGCGGTCGCCCTCACCGCCATCGGGGCACTCGGCGCGGACGCCGTCTCCGACAAGCCGGCCGCGCTCTCGCTGATCGTCGACCAGGTCACCGACTCGACTGTCGGCGGCGGCATCATCGCCTTCGGTGCGGTCGTCGCCATCGCGTCCGTCGTGCTCGCGGTGATGTACGGGCAGACCCGCATCCTGATGTCGATGTCCCGTGACGGCCTGGTCCCGCGGGTCTTCGAACGCGTCTCGCCGCGGACCGCGACACCCGTCGCCAACACCTGGATCGTCGCCGTCGTCTTTGCGGTTCCGGCGGCCTTCGCCTCTCTCGACGCGGTGGTGAACCTGACCACCATCGGCACGCTCGCCACCATGGTGGCGGTCAATGTCGCGGTGATCGCGCTGCGCCGCAGCCACCCCGGGCTGAAGCGTTCCTTCCGGGTGCCGCTCTATCCGGCCAGCCCGATCCTGGGCGTCGGCTTCTGCCTCTACCTGATGTACGGGACGGGCTGGGCGACCTGGGTGCAGTTCGCGGTCTTCCTGCTGGCCGGTGCGGCGGTGTACGCCTGCTACGGGCGACGCCGGTCCCGGCTGGCCGGTGCGGACCGGGCCTAGTGCCTTGACCGGCAATGTTTGCCCCATGAGGGGCGCCGTCCGGTGCGTGCGATCGCAAGGCGGCCGGAAGTCCTTGGATGGGGTCTCCCCTGCTCGAACGGAGTTGAGAGCTTGGGGAAGGAGCTACCAGGGCTTTTGGCCAACGCGGAAGGGGGTCCCCCCTGGCCCTTAAGGCCTTGGGGGAGCGCGTGCCGGGCGGTGCGACGGGGCAAAGCTTGCCGGGAGGGGCACTAGTGCTGGGGCTGAGGCGACGGCAGGGTGAACCAGACCGTCTTGCCGTGTTCCGTCGTGCGATGGCCGCAGGACGAACTGAGGGTGCGGATGAGCAGCAGGCCCCGGCCGTGCTCCTGCCAGGGGTCCGGTTCGCTGCCCGGACCGGGCCGGGAGAGATCGCCCGGTGGAGCCGGGTCGCGGTCGTGGACCTCCACCTGGCAGCCGGTCTCCAGAATCTCCACCACCAGCTCGATCGGATCGTCGCCGGCGGTGTGCTCCACGGCGTTGGCGACCAGTTCGGCGGTGAGGAGCTCCGCGGTGTCGAGGGAGTCGGCAGAGGCGCCGATGTCCGTCAGCGCCGTACGGATCAGGGCGCGGGCGATCGGCACCGCCGCCGTCGAGTGCGGCAGCGCGATACGCCAGGAGGCGGGGATCGGTACGTCGGGGGGCACAGCAGGAATCCGTTCCGGAGGGCACGACTTTCTGGAGCTCAAGACTTCTCGGTTTCAACCATACGAAGTGCAACGACGCAGACAAGGGGCGAGCGACCGGTACGAATGGGACCTTCGCCACTTCGCTCTCACCGTCCCTTTATTGCGCACTCGTGACGGGAGTCACGGATGAGTGATAAATTCGAGGGCAGGTAGCAGCCCGACGGCTGAAGGGGACCACCCTCCATGAGCCCGTTTCCCAGCTCCGCGCCGCGCACCGAGCACTGGCGCCATCTGCGGCTGACGACGGACGACGGCGTCGCCACCGTCACCCTGGCCCGCCCCGAGAAACTCAATGCGCTCACCTTCGGCGCCTATGCCGATCTGCGCGATCTCCTTGCCGAGCTGTCCCGAGAACGCTCCGTGCGCGCCCTCGTGCTGGCCGGCGAGGGGCGCGGCTTCTGCTCCGGCGGCGACGTCGACGAGATCATCGGCGCCACCCTGGCGATGGACACCGCGCAGCTGCTCGACTTCAACCGCATGACCGGACAGGTCGTACGGGCGCTGCGTGAGTGCCCCTTCCCTGTCATCGCGGCCGTCCACGGGGTCGCCGCGGGCGCCGGTGCCGTCCTCGCGCTGGCCGCCGACTTCCGTGTCGCCGACCCGTCCGCCCGGTTCGCCTTCCTCTTCACCCGGGTCGGACTCTCCGGCGGCGACATGGGAGCTGCGTATCTGCTGCCGCGCGTCGTCGGTCTCGGCCATGCAACCCGGCTGCTGATGCTCGGCGAGCAGGTCCGCGCCCCCGAGGCGGAACGGATCGGGCTGATCAGTGAGTTGACCGAGGAGGGGCAGGCCGACGCACGCGCCGCGGCGCTCGCACACCGCCTCGCCGAAGGACCCGCCCTCGCCCTCGCCCAGACCAAGGCGCTGCTCACCGCCGAACTCGACATGCCGCTCGCCGCCGCCGTCGAGATGGACGCCGCCACCCAGGCGCTGCTGATGCACGGCGACGACTACGCCGAGTTCCACGCCGCGTTCACGGAGAAGCGGCCGCCGAAATGGCAGGGCAGGTAACGCGATGCGGTACGGCACGAGGCGGATCGCGGTCATCGGCGGCGGTCCCGGCGGACTCTACGCCGCGGCGCTCCTCAAGCGCCTGGACCCGGAGCGCTCCATCACCGTCTGGGAGCGCAACGCCCCGGACGACACGTTCGGCTTCGGAGTCGTCCTCTCCGACGAGACGCTCGGTGGCATCGAGCACGCCGACCCCGTGGTGTACCGGGCGCTCCAGGCCGAGTTCGTGCGCTGGGACGACATCGACATCGTCCACCGCGGCCGGACCCAGACATCCGGCGGCCACGGCTTCGCGGCGCTGGGCCGCCGACGGCTCCTGGAGATCCTTCACGAGCGCTGTAAGTCGCTGGGGGTACGGCTCCGCTTTCGCGAAGAGGCCCCGCCCGCCGCCGAACTCGCCGCGACGCACGATCTGGTGATTGCCGCCGACGGGGTGCACAGCGCCACCCGCGAGGCGTACGCCGACACCTTCCGGCCCACCCTCACCGCCCACCGCAACCGCTACATCTGGCTCGCCGCCGACTTCGCCCTCGACGCCTTCCGCTTCGAGATCGCCGAGACCGAACACGGCGTGATGCAGCTGCATGCCTACCCCTTCTCGGCCGGTGCCTCCACCGTCATCGTCGAGATGCGCGAGGAGGTCTGGCGCGCGGCGGGGCTCGACACCATGGACGCCGCAGCCTCGACGGAACGCTGCGCCAAGATCTTCGCCGATGTCCTCGGCGGCCGCCCGCTGCGTTCCAACAACTCCTCCTGGCTCACCTTCCGTACCGTCGTCAACGCCCGCTGGTCGCACGCCAACACCGTCCTCATCGGCGACGCCGCCCACACCGCCCACTTCTCCATCGGCTCCGGCACGAAACTCGCCGTCGAGGACGCCCTCGCGCTGGCCGCCTGCATCGAGGAACAGCCCGACCTGCCCGCCGCCCTCTTCGCATACGAGGCCGAGCGCCGCCCCGTCGTCGAATCGACCCAGCGCGCCGCCGCGGCCAGCCTGCGCTGGTTCGAGGAGCTCGGTACGTACGTCGACCAGGCGCCCCGCCAGTTCGCCTTCAACCTCCTGACCCGCAGCCGCCGCGTCACCCACGACAACCTGCGGCTGCGCGACGCCGGATTCACCGCGGCCGTCGAGGAGGAGTTCGGCTGCGCCCCGGACACCCCGCCGATGTTCACCCCCTTGCGGCTGCGCGGACTCGAACTCCGCAACCGTGTCGTCGTCTCGCCGATGGACATGTACTCGGCGGTCGACGGCGTTCCCGGCGACTTCCACCTCGTCCACCTGGGCGCCCGCGCGCTCGGCGGCGCCGGGCTCGTCATGACCGAGATGGTGTGCGTGAGCGCCGAGGGCCGCATCACCCCCGGCTGCGCCGGCCTCTACACCCCCGCACAGGCGGACGCCTGGACCCGGATCACCGACTTCGTCCACACCTCGGCGCCCGGCACGGCGATCGGCATCCAGCTCGGCCACTCCGGCCGCAAGGGCTCCACCAAGCTGATGTGGGACGGCATCGACCAGCCGCTCGACGCGGGCAACTGGCCCCTGTCCGCCGCCTCCCCGATCCCGTACGCGGAAGGAGTCAACCAGGTCCCGCACGCCCTGGACCGGGCCGGACTCGAGGTCATCCGCGCCCAGTTCGCCGCGGCCGCCCGGCATGCCGTCACCTGCGACTTCGACCTGCTCGAACTCCACTGCGCGCACGGCTACCTGCTGTCCGGCTTCCTCTCGCCGCTCACCAACCGACGCACCGACACCTACGGCGGACCGCTGTCGAACCGACTGCGCTTCCCCCTCGAAGTCTTCGACGCGGTACGCGCCGAGTGGCCCGACGACCGGCCCATGACCGTCCGGATCTCCGCCACCGACTGGGCCGAAGGAGGCACGACGGCCGAGGAGGCCGTCGAGATCGCCCGCGCGTTCGTCGCGCACGGCGTCGACGCCATCGACGTCTCCACCGGCCAGGTCGTCCCGGACGAACGCCCCGAGTACGGCCGCTCGTACCAGACCCCGTACGCCGACCGGATCCGCAACACCCTGGTCGTGCCCGTCATCGCGGTCGGCGCGATCTCCTCCTGGGACGACGTCAACTCCCTGCTGCTGGCGGGCCGCGCCGACCTCTGCGCCCTGGCCCGCCCGCACCTCTACGACCCGCACTGGACCCTGCACGCGGCGGCCGAACAGGGTTACGCCGGACAGGGCGCCCCCTGGCCGCTCCCGTACCGCGCGGGCAGCCGCACACCCCCGACCGGCCGCACGGACGCACCGAAGCCGCGGCTCACTCTGGGGTGAGCGTCAGACACTCGTGGCACCGGCACGGATCCGGATGCGGGGAGCCGCGCCAGTGCTCGGTTCTCTCGGCGCGTGCCTTGACCGCCAGCAAGGTGGCCATCGCCTCCGACGCCTCTCGGGTCTCGTCCCCGTACCACCCGCTCGTGGCCTCGTCGTACCGGCGGAGAACCGCAGGGCTGCGGACCAGGGCCGGCCGGAAGGAGTGCAGATTGCGGGTGGCCATATCGATCGTGATGTAGGCGCCGGTATGCCGACCCCGACCGATGACCGTCACTTCCTCGTACGCCATGCCGCCGTAGCCACCGATCACGTACACCTTCGAACCTCCCCGGAACGACTTGGTGCCGGGCCGCAGTTCCTGACCGCCCTCCCCGTACCGCCGGAAGCGCACCACATTCGCGGCGATCAGCCAGAGCGGCTCCCGGACCTCACCGGACTCGGTCATCTCTCCTCCACACCGTTGCCCTGCGCACTGATCAGCAGCCGGTCCGAGACGGGCCGGAACCCGATCCGCTGATACACGCCGTTGCTGGTCGGATTGGCGAGGTCCGTGAACAGCACCACCTCGTCCGCGCCCGCCTCCCGTGCCGCCCGGCTGACCTCGGCCGTCACCGCCGCCGCATACCCGCGGCCCCGGTGCTCCGGCGGTGTGTACACGGGCGCCACCCGTACCGAACCCGCGACCTGCAAGGAGACACCGGCCATCGACACCGGGACCCCGCCGGTCTCCCAGAGCGTCAGCCTGCCGGCCGCCGTCCGCTCGTCCACCATTCGCTCGGCGCGCGCGTTCGGCTGGCCGACGTCTGCGGCGAACGCATGGTGCCAGGCGATCAGCAAGGCGCGGTCGGCGGTCGTCGCGGACCTGGGGCCGCCCGGCGGCGCGGGTGAGGGTGGGATCAACTCGCCGAGTCGGTACAGACGTTGCTCCTTGTCGACCCGGTGGCCGGGCCACTCGGCGGCCAGCGCATCGGCCGTGGCCCGGTCCGCGTTGACAGTGGTCAGCGGGAACGCGGTGGTCAGCGGACCGACAGCCTCCGGGGCAACGACACCGAGCAGGGGTGGGTGCGGAGGGGTCTGCACCAGGGTCCCCGCCACCTCACCGTCCGGCCCGCGCCACCAGCCCAGCACCGGGGCGCCGTCGCCGTACGCCTGAGCGCCGCTGCTGCGCAGCGTCGCGGCGATGGTCAGCACCAGGGTGTTCTCGGCGGGCCGCGTGGCCAGCCATGCACCGGCCGTTTTCAGGAACACATCGGCATCGTCAGTGAAGGTCCAGGTCATGGTCCATGATGGCCAGTCGGGCCCGTGCCGTGCACACGTTTTACGAGCCGCCCGGCCCGCCCCGTACGAACTCCTCCCCCGCGTCACGCAACCGGGCGTGCAGCAGCCCGAACACCTCCGCCGACCGGCCCCCGGGCCACTCCTTGGGCAACAGCTCCTCCGGCAGGCCGGGATCGGCGTACGGCAGCTGCCGCCACGAGTCCAGGGCCGCCAGATAGTCGCGGTAGGCGGTCTCGGGATCAGGGGCACCGGTGCGTGACTCCCAGGCCCGCAGCACCGGTTCGTGCTGCTCCAGGAAGTCCACGTGGAGCCGGGCGATCGCGTCGAGGTCCCACCAGCGCGCCACGGACTCGCGCGTCGCGGCGAAGCCGAGGTGTTCCCCGCGGAACAGGTCCACATACGGGGCGAGTTCCAGCCGCTCCAGCGTGTGCCGAGTCTCGTCGTACAGTGCGGCGGGCGCGATCCACACCCCGGGCGCCGCCGTGCCGAAGCCGAGCCGGGCCAGCCGCGAGCGCAGCAGGTGCCGCTTGTGCCGTTCCGCTTCCGGTACGGAGAAGACGGCGAGCACCCAGCCGTCCTGGAGCGGCGGCGACGGGTGCGCATAGATCCGCCGGTCGCCGTCGTCCAGCAGCTGGCGGGCGTCGGACGACAGCGCGTACCCGGCCGCACCGCTCACGGTACGCGCGGGGACGAGCAGCCCGCGCCGCTTCAGCCGGGAGACGGAGGAGCGTACGGACGGGGCGTCGACACCGAGGACGGACAGCAGCCGGATCAGTTCGGCCACCGGCAGCGGTGCATTGCCGGGGGCGCGACCGTACGCGCCGTAGAGGGTGACGATCAGGGATCTGGGGGTGTGCTGCTCGGCCACGTGATCACTCTAGGTCCCGTCCGTCGGTCCGGTCCCCGTCGCTCCGCAGCCGGAACCGCTGCAGTTTGCCGGTGGCGGTCCGGGGGAGCGCCGGCACGAATTCGATGACGCGCGGGCATTTGTGGGGGGCGAGTTCGTTCTTCATGTGTGTGCGCAGCTCGTCGGCCGACGCTTCGCCGCCCTCGCGCAGCACCACGTACGCCACCACGATCTGCCCGCGCAGCTCGTCCGGATGCCCGACCACCGCCACCTCGGCGACCTCGGGATGGCGCAGCAGGGCGTCCTCGACCTCGGGACCCGCGATGTTGTACCCGGAGGAGATGATCATGTCGTCGGCGCGCGCGACGTAGTGGAAGTAGCCGTCGCTGTCACGCGTGTACGTGTCGCCGGTGAAGTTCCAGCCGTGCTGTACGTACTCCGACTGGCGGATGTCGGCGAGATAGCGGCAGCCGACCGGGCCGCGGACGGCGAGCAGCCCCGGCTCCCCGTCGGGCACCGCGCGGCCGTCCCGGTCCAGCACGCGCGCCTCCCAGCCGGGCACGGGAACGCCGGTGGTGCCGGGGCGGATCACGTCGTCGGCGGCGGAGATGAAGATGTGCAGCAGTTCGGTGGCGCCGATGCCGTTGATGATGCGCAGGCCGGTCCGCTCGTACCAGGACTGCCAGGTGGCCAAGGGCAGGTTCTCGCCCGCCGACACGCAGCGCCGCAGCGCGGCGAGATCGTGCTTGTCGAGGTGGTTGAGCATCACGCGGTAGGCGGTCGGTGCGGTGAACAGGACCGAGACGCGGTGGGCGGCCAGCGCGGGCAGCAGTTGCCGCGGACCGGCCTGTTCCAGCAGCAGAGCCGACCCCCCGGCCCGCAGCGGGAAGACCACCAGACCGCCGAGCCCGAAGGTGAAGCCGAGCGGCGGACTGCCCGCGAACACGTCGTCGGGACGGGGCTGCAGCACGTGGCGGGAGAAGGTGTCGGCGATGGCCAGCACATCGCGGTGGAAGTGCATGCAGCCCTTGGGACGTCCGGTGGTGCCCGAGGTGAACGCGATCAGCGCGACATCGTCCGCGGCCGTGTCCACAGCGCGGTAGGGTCCCGGCCGCCCCTCGGCCAGGTGCAGCAGATCGTCGGGACCGTCACCTCCGTACACCGTGATCCGCAGCCCCGGTACCCCCGCCTTCACCAGGTCGTCGACCGACCGGATGTCGCACAGCGCATGACCGACCTGGGCCATCGAACAGATGGTGGAGAGCTCCTGGGCCCGCTGCTGGGCCAGTACGGTCACCGCGATCGCGCCCGCCTTCAGCACGGCCAGCCAGCAGGCGGCGAGGTGGGGCGTGGTGGGCCCGCGGAGCAGAACCCGGTTGCCGGGGACGACCCCCAGATCGGCAGTCAGGACATGGGCGATCCGGTCGACCCGGTCCTGGAGCTCCCCGTAGCTCCAGATCGCGCCCTGGGGCGTATGGAAGGCGGGGCGGTCGGGGCCGAAGCGGGCGACCGTGCCGTCGAGCAGCTCGGCGGCGCAGTTCAGCCGGTCCGGATAGTTCAGCTCGGGGAGGCCGAAGACCAGTTCCGGCCACTGGTCCGGGGGTGGTAGATGCTCCCGGGCAAAGGTGTCATGGTGCGCTGAGGTCTTCGGGTCCATAACGGATCGCCCCCTTGTCGCCCTTGGAGCGTATCGTTTGAATGACGGTAGTCAACAGTTCGCGATAGGGGACAGGAGAGGCGCCGGTATGACGGCATTCTCACTCGATCCGGCACAGACCGCCTGGTGCGAAGAACTGCGCGCCCTGGCCGAACAGGAGCTGCGCCCCCTCGCCGAGAAGGGCGAACCGGGGCACGTCAACCGCCCGCTGATCGCCGCCCTCGGCGAACTCGGCCTGCTCGACCGCCTTTTCTCCTCCGGCGCCCTCGACCTCTGCCTGCTGCGGGAGTCCCTCGCCCGCGCCTGCACGGAGGCCGAGACCGCGCTGGCCCTCCAGGGACTCGGCACATACCCGTTGGTCCAGGCGGGTACCCCGGCCCACCGGGCGCGCTGGCTTCCCGAGGTCCGGGCCGGGCGTGCCGTCGCCGCCTTCGCACTGAGTGAGCCCGGCGCCGGCTCCGACGCCGCGGCGCTCGCCCTGGCGGCCGAGCGCGCCCCGGACGGCTGGCGGCTGACCGGTGAGAAGCGCTGGATCTCCAACGCCCCCGAGGCCGACTTCTACACCGTCTTCGCCCGTACGACACCAGGCGCCGGAGCCCGCGGCGTGACCGCGTTCCTGGTCCCTGCCGACCGCCCGGGACTGACCGGCACCGCCCTCGACATGCTCTCCCCGCACCCGATCGGCGCCCTCGCCTTCGACGGCGTGCCGGTCACGCCCGATGATGTGCTCGGCGAACCGGACCGCGGCTTCGGGGTCGCCATGAACACCCTCAATCTGTTCCGTCCCAGCGTCGGCGCGTTCGCCGTCGGCATGGCCCGCGCCGCCCTCGACGCGACCCTCGCCCACACCGCGCAACGCACCGCGTTCGGTGGTCCGCTGAAGGAACTGCAGGCCGTCTCCCACCAGGTAGCCGAGATGGCCACCCGCACGGAGGCCGCCCGGCTTCTCGTCTACGCGGCCGCGGCGGCGTACGACGCGGGGGAACCCGGCGTACCTGGCCGGGCGGCGATGGCGAAGCTGTACGCCACCGAGGCGGCCCAGTACGTCGTCGATGCGGCGGTCCAGCTGCACGGCGCCCGCGCGCTGCGCCGCGGCCATCTGCTCGAACACCTCTACCGGGAGGTGCGTGCCCCGCGGATCTACGAGGGCGCCAGCGAGGTCCAGCGCACGATCGTCGCCAAGGAGCTGTACGCGGCGGCGACGGAGACAGCGACGGGGACCGCGCGCCCGGCGCCGACCGTGAATCAGGAGCCTGCCGTATGAGCCCGATACACCGGATCAACCCCGCCGAACTGTCCCCGCCCACGGGCTTCTCGCATGCCGTCACGGCCACCGGCAGCAGCCTGGTCCTCCTGGCCGGGCAGACCGCCCTCGACCGGGACGGCAAGGTCATCGGGGCCACGCTGCCCGAGCAGTTCGCGACGGCCCTGACCAATCTGCTCACCGCGCTGCGTGCGGCCGGGGGCTCCCCGGCCGACCTGGCGCGGGTGACCGTCTACGCCACTGATGTCGCCGACTACCGCGCCCACGCGCCCGAACTCGGGCGGATCTGGAAACGGCTGGCCGGCCGCGACTACCCGGCGATGGCGGTCATCGGGGCGGCGAGGCTCTGGGACGAACAGGCACTCGTCGAGCTCGACGGCATCGCCGTACTGCCGTGAACACACCGTGCGGGCGTGACGTGACGCCACGCCCGCACGGCAAGCGCATCAGTACGGCTGCACCAGCACATGTGCCGCACCCGGGATGCCGACCTTCAGCAGCTCGTCCTCCTCGGGCGTCGTCGCGGCGCCCGTCTCCTGCTTGAGCACGGCACGCGACATGGACTGCACCCACATGGCCCGGGGTCGGCGGCGCGCCTCCCAGGCGGCGAGGGCGGCTGGCACATCGGCCTCGCCGTCCAGGGACTCGGCGAGCACGGTCATGTCCTTGACAGCCATCGCCGCGCCCTGCGCGATGTGCGGAGTGCCGGCGTGCGCGGCGTCACCGGCCAGGACCACCCGGCCGACGTGCCACGGCTCCTCGACCGTCACCTAGGAGATCCGTGAATACACCACGGAGGACGGGTCGGTGACCGTGGCGAGCGCCTCGGCGACCGGTCCGGAGAACGCGGAGAGCCGCTCCGTGAGCTGCTCGTGCGCGCGCTCCGGGTCCGGCCGGAAGTCCGCCGCCCCGGCGAACACCGCCCCCAGGTACATCAGTTCGTCAGGGATCGGGGTGAGCAGCGCCATGGCGTCCTTGCCCGCGGCGCCCATCACCACACCCTGCACCTGCGGCTGACGGGGCACCGTCACCCGCCAGTTGTCGAATCCGGTGTACTCGGGGGGTGTAGCGGTCGCCGTACAGCCGCGTCCGCAGCGGCGAGCCGATTCCGCGCTCCCCGGCAACACCCCTCCTGCGATCACTGCGGGGCTGCGGCGACCCCGAGCGAACCGAGTGGGGGCGGTCGGCGCGGCGCGCCGTACGGGTGAAGTGCGACCGGGGATATATCTGTAATTGGTGCCCTTCGCCCGTCATGTCGCGCAGCGGCCCCGGACGCCCTCCGGGACCCTGTGACCACGCTCATCGTCTGCCACTTCGTTCTCGCCGCGTGCGCGCGCCCGCTGGTGCGGCGACTGGGCAGCCGCGCCTTCGTCGTCCTCGCGCTGCCGCCCGCCGCCGCCACGGTGTGGGCGGCCGCACAGTGGAACACCGCCGCGTCCGGCGGGTCCGTCACCTCGTCGTGGCCGTGGATGCCGGCGTATGACGTCTCCGTCGACCTGCGCCTGGACGCGCTCGGCGAACTCATGGTGTTCCTCGCGGCCGGGGTCGGCGCGCTCGTCCTGCTGTACTGCGCCTCGTACTTCTCCGACGACACCCCGCAGCTCCCCGCGTTCGCCGGAAACCTGCTCGCCTTCGCCGGCGCCATGCTCGCTCTGGTCCTCGCCGACGACCTGATCTCCCTCTATGTGTTCTGGGAACTGACCACGCTCTTCTCCTTTCTGCTGATCGGGCACAGCAGCGAGCTCAAGCACAGCCGCCGGTCCGCGCTCCAGGCCCTCACCGTGACCACGCTCGGCGGTCTCGCCATGTTTGTGGGCTTCCTGATCCTCGGTCAGGCGGCCGGCACCTACCGGATCTCCACGATCGTCGCCGACCCGCCGGGCACCGGCCTCGCCGTCCAGGTGGCCGTGGCGCTGATCCTGTGCGGGGCGCTGTCGAAGTCGGCGATCTGGCCGTTCAGCCTCTGGCTGCCGAACGCCATGGCCGCGCCCACCCCCGTCAGCGCCTATCTGCACGCCGCGGCCATGGTCAAGGCCGGCGTCTACCTGGTGGCCCGGCTCGCCCCCGGCTTCGCCGACGTCCCCGTCTGGCGGCCCGTCGTCATGGTGCTCGGCTGCGCGACCATGCTGCTCGGCGGCTGGCGGGCGCTGCGACTGAACGACCTCAAACTCGTCCTCGCCTACGGCACCGTCAGTCAGCTCGGCTTCCTGACCGTGCTCGCCGGGGTGGGCAACCGGGACGCGGCGCTCGCCGCGGCCGTCATGATCCTGGGTCACGCCCTGTTCAAGGCGCCGCTGTTCCTCGTCACCGGCATCGTCGACCATGCGGCGGGTACCCGTGACCTGCGCAGGCTCTCCGGCGTGGGCAGGACGCTGCCGCACGTGTGCGCGGTCGCGGTGCTCGCCGCCGCGTCCATGGCCGCGCTGCCCCCGATGCTCGGCTTCGCCGCGAAGGAGGCCGCGTTCGACGCGCTGCTGCACGGCGACAGCGCGGACCGCTGGGCGCTCGGCGTCACCGTCGCGGGATCCGCGCTGACGGTCGCGTACACCCTGCGGTTCGTCTGGGGCGCGTTCGCCCGCAAGCCCGGGGTCGACTCCACTCCGGTGCACCGGGTCGGCTGGGCGTTCCTCGGGCCGCCCGGCCTGCTGGCCCTCTGCGGTCTGGTGCTCGGACCGGGCGTCGGCTGGACGTACGGGCTGCTCAGTGCGTACGCGGACACGTTCCCCGTACCCGCGCATCCGTACCACCTCGCGCTCTGGCACGGATTCGGTACGGCCCTGCTGCTCTCGGCCGTCGCCGTGGCGGGCGGTGCGGTGCTCTTCGCGGGGCAGGCCACGGTGACCCGGCTCTCCCGGCGGATCGCCTGGCCGACCGCCGACCGGGTCTTCGGACGTCTGCTGCTCGGCCTGGAACGGATCTCGCTCGAGGTCACCGGCTTCGTCCAGCGCGGCTCGCTCTCCGTCTACCTCGCCACCACGCTGCTCGTGATGCTCGTCGGGCAGCTCGCCGTGCTCGGGGTGGACCGGCCCTGGCACGGTGCTTCGGCGCCACGCATCTGGGACGTACCGCTGCAAGGGGCGGCGGCGGCGCTGACCTGCGCGTCCGCGCTGCTCTGTCTCACCGTCAGCCGCCGCATGAAGGCCGTGGTGCTGGCGGGACTGACGGGGTACGGGACCGCGTTGCTCTTCGTCGTCCAGGGCGGCCCGGACCTGGCGCTCACCCAGTTCTGCGTCGAGACCGTGTCGATGATCGTGTTCGTGCTGGTGCTGCGGCGGATGCCGGTGCGCTTCCAGGAGTCGGTCAGTACGTGGCGGCGCGCCGTACGCATCCCGGTGGCGCTGGCCGCGGCGGCGACCCTCGGCGTGGTGGTGTGGGTCGCGGCAGCCGCACGCACCGCGGACCCCGCCGGGGCGGCCATGGTCGAGGAGACCGCGCACCACGGGCTCAAGGACGTCGTCGCCACCATCCTGGTCGACCTGCGGGCCTGGGACACGATGGGGGAGTCCGCCGTGCTCGCCGCCGCGGCGATCGGCGTGACGAGCCTGCTCTATCTGCACCGCCGCGCGGACGGATCCGGGCTGCGCGAGGACGTACCCAGGCGTACGGCCTGGTCGCTGACGGCGCCGGAACTGACCGGGGTGCTGCGGGGCGACGAAGGGGCGCCGGAGCGGTCCTGGCTCGCGGCGGGGGCCACGCTCGCCCCCGAACACCGGTCCGTCGTCTTCGAGGTCGTGGCCCGACTGCTGTTCCACCCGGTCCTGGTGCTCTCCGTCTATCTGCTGTTCTGCGCCGAGAACATGCCGGGCGGCGGGTTCGTCGCCGGACTCGTCGCCGGACTCGCCCTGATCACCCGCTACTTGGCCGGCGGCCGCTTCGAACTCGCCGAAGCCGCACCGTTGCAGCCCGGACTCTTCACCGGCCTCGGGCTGTTCCTCTCCACCGGCGTGGCGCTGCTCGGCCTCGTCGAGGGCACGGTCCTGCACGCGTGGACCTACTACGGCAGACTGCCCGTGATCGGCGCGTACCACCTGGCCACGCCCGTACTCTTCGACTTCGGCGTCTACCTGCTGGTCCTGGGCGTGGTGCTGGACATCGTGCGCGCTCTCGGCGCCAAGATCGACCGGCAGATCGAGCGGGCCGCCGCGGAGAAAGCGGCCGCCGCGGCGGGAACGGGACCGGAGCCCGAGGCGGGAGGTGCGGTCCGGTGACGGTCAGCGCCTCGCTCCTCGCCACGGCCGCCGTGCTCTGCGCCGTCGGCGGTATCCTCATGCTCACCCGCCCCCTCACCCGGATCCTGCTCGGCGCGGTGATCGCGGGCAACGGGATCAACCTGCTCGTCCTCTCCGCCACCGGAAGGGCGGGGCGGGAACCCCTCCTGTACGGCGTCCCGCTCCACCAGGTCACCGACCCGCTGCCGCAGGCCATCGCCCTCACCGCGATCGTCATCACCCTCGCCACCACGGCATTCCTTCTCGCGATGGCCTACCGCAGCCACCAGCTGACCGGTACCGACGAGGTCCACGACGACCTGGAGGACCGGCGCATCGCGCTGCGCGCCGAGGTGTTGGGGGAGCGGGACGAACTGCGCGAGCAGTACCGGTCCGTGTCCGAGCGCACACCGGAGGAACGCGCCCGCTACCGGGAGGAGCGGAGGCGCCTCCGGGCCCGGCTGCGCGCCGACCGCGCCCTCCAGGCCCGCGGCCGCGACGCCACCGGAGACCTCTGGCACGACGTGCTGGGCGCGGACCCCGAGGACTACGCCACGAAACGGAACACCGGAACGGACGCCGACCGAGGAGACACCGGGTGAACGCACTCGTCCCACTGCCGGTGCTGCTGCCGCTCTGCGCCACCGGCCTGAGTCTCGCCTTCGGCACGCGGCTCAAACAGTTCCAGCGCTTCATCAGCGTCGTCGTGCTCACCGCCGTGCTCGCGCTCGCCGTCGCCCTGATGATCTCCGCCGACATCCGGGGCCCGCTCAGCGTCGATCTCGGCGACTTCGCCCCGCCGCTCGGCATCACGCTGGTCGCCGACCGGCTGTCCGGACTGATGCTGACCGTCTCCTCGGCCATCACCCTCTGCGTTCTGGTCTACTCCATCGGCCAGGGCATGGCCGACCGGGACGAAGAGACACCCGTGGCGGTCTTCCACCCCGCGTATCTGATCCTCGTCGCCGGGGTCTCCTGCACGTTCCTCGCCGGAGACCTCGTCAACCTGTATGTCGGCTTCGAGATCATGCTGGTGGCCAGCTTCGTCCTGCTCACCCTCGGCGGAACCGGCCCTCGCGTCCGGGCCGGTTCCACGTACGTGATCATCTCCCTCTTCTCGTCGATGCTGTTCCTCACGGCCATCGCCATGACGTACGCGGCCACCGGCACCGCCAACTTCGCCCAGCTGGCCGGGCGGCTCGGCGCACTCCCGCTCGGCGTACAGACGTCGATCCAGGCCATGCTGCTGACCGTCTTCGCCATCAAGGCCGCCGTGTTCCCGCTCGCCGCGTGGCTACCCGACTCGTACCCGACCGCACCCGCCCCCGTCACCGCCGTCTTCGCCGGCCTGCTCACCAAGGTCGGCATCTACTGCATGCTGCGAACGGAGACCCTGCTCTTCCCCGGCAACCGGCTCGGCGACCTGCTGATGGCGGCCGCACTCGCCTCGATGGTGATCGGCATCCTGGGAGCCGTCGCCCAGACCGACCTCAAGCGTCTGCTCTCCTTCACCCTCATCAGCCACATCGGTTACATGGTCTTCGGGATCGGTCTCGCCTCCCGCGACGCGTACGGCGGCGCGATCGTCTACGTCGCCCACCACATCACGGTCCAGACGACGCTGTTCCTCGTCGCCGGACTGATCGAGCGCCGCGGCGGCACCACCGAACTCACCCGGATCGGCGGACTCGCCAAGGCCGCCCCGCTGCTCGCCGCCCTCTTCTTCGTGCCCGCCATGAACCTCGCCGGGATCCCGCCGCTCTCCGGCTTCATCGGCAAGCTCGGACTGATGCGGGCCGGTGTCGCCGACGGGAGCGTCTGGGCCTGGATCCTCGTCATCGGCTCCGCGGTGACCAGCCTCCTGACCCTGTACGTGATGGCCAAGGTCTGGAACCTGGCGTTCTGGCGGGCCGCGCCACCCGGCCAGGCGGCGGACGGCACGGTCCTGGAGTCCGACGACGAGGACGACAACGACGAGGACGCCGACGAGGGCCCGGACCGCATCCCCGGCACCGGCGACGAACCGGTCTTCCCCCGGCACCAGCCCGCCGGCCGCGCGGTGGCCGCCACCCTCCACGGCCATGCCGTCACCACCACGACGAAACTGCCGCGTCTGATGACCGGTGCCACCGCGGCGGCCGTCGCCCTCGGCCTCTTCTTCACCGTGCTCGCCGGACCGTTGACCTCCTACACCGACCGCGCGGCCGCCGAGCTCCTCGCTCGCACCCCCTACACCGAGGCGGTGCTCGGCCGGTGAAACGCTGGATCATCCTGCCCAACCGGAACGCGGAACTGCCACCGCTCAGCTGCCAATTCGGCAGCCGTCGCCGGGTGCTCGACCTCCCGCTGATCGCCTGGCTCACCGCCATCTGGGTACTGCTCTGGTCAAGCCTGAACTGGGCCAATGTGCTGACGGGCGTGCTCGTCGCGGTGGCCGTCTGCCTGGCCTTCCCGCTGCCCCGCGTCGACCTGGGGCTCCGGCTGCACCCCTGGGGCATCGTGTTGCTCGTCGGCTATCTGCTCTACGACATGTACACCTCGGGCGTGAAGGTCACCCGGCAGATCTTCGTCGACCATCCGCACCGGGCCGCTGTCATCGCAGTACCGCTGCGCTGCCGCTCCGACCTGATGCTCGCGGCGACCGCCGTCGCCGTGTCGAACGTGCCCGGCGGATCGGTCGTCGAGGTGCGCCGCGCCACGGCCACCGTCTTCCTGCACGTCCTCGACGCCGACCGGCCCGCCACGCTCGATGCGGCCCGGCGCTCGGTCTGGCGGCTGGAGGAGCTGACCGTACGGGCATTCGGCACCCGCGACGAGATCGCCCGCGTCGCCGAGCCACCCCCGCCGATGCCACAGCTCCCTGCCGCAGGAATGACCTCATGAGCGGACCCGAGACCGTCGACCGGGCGCTCCTCACCGCCGCCGTCGTGCTGATCGTCATCGCCGGAGCGGGGCTCCTCACCCGTGTCTGGCGTGGCCCCTCGATGCTGGACCGGGCGATCTCGCTGGATGTCTGCGCGGCCCTCATCATCGCGGGGCTCGGCGCTAAGTCCGCCTTCGCCCGCGACCCCTTCTACTTCCCGATCATGCTGGTGCTCGCCTTCCTCGGGTTCACCGGATCGGTGGGCATCGCGCGCTTCATCGCCGTACGCGACCGGCCGAAGAAAACGCGACAGCAGAATGAAGGAGGCAAGTGAACCTCTGGCTCCAGATCGTCGACACGGCCGGCGCGGTCCTGGTCCTCATCGGGGCCGCCGTCTGTCTGCTCGGAGTGATCGGCATGCTGCGGCTGCCGGACGTCCTGTCGCGCAGCCACGCCGCGACGAAGCCGCAGAGCCTCGGCATGCTGCTGGTCCTCGCCGGGGTCGCGCTGCGACTGCGCAGCGGCATGGACCTCGCCACGCTCGCACTGATCGGGTTCTTCCAGATGATGACCGGACCGGTCGCCGCGCACCTGGTGGCGCGCTCCGCGTACCGGACCGGCCAGATCGACCACGGCGAGCTGCTCTTCGACGAACTCGACGCCCAGCTGACCGAGGAGAAATGACAGCTCCGGCGGGTCCCGGCCGGCGGGAGCGACACCTCGTACGGACGCGGCCCGCGCCGAGACCGTGCGCCCGCACGCCCCGGATCCGGCCGTCAGTAGGGGGAGCGTCGTACCGAGCTGCGGCCGGCGGCGGACAGCAGGGAACCGATCGCGATCCCGATGGCGAGACAGACGGCCGCCGAGCCGATCTTGGCGTCGATCGGGAGCGATGTGGTGAAGGGCAGCAACACCATGACGGCAGTGGCGAGGACGACGATGCAGACGAAGATCGGGCCCGGCTGCCGCGTCGCGAGGATCAGCAGATGAATCAGCGCCGTCCCCGCCAGCGCTGCCAGCGCGGCCCCGGCGGCCAGCAACCCCGTCGAGGTGTCGCCGATCGCTCCGTCGCCCTTCGGCGCGAAGAGAGGCACGCCCAGGACCCCACGGACGAGGAGCACCCCGACGACGGCGGTGAGCGCGGCGATGACGGCGGTCATGGCGCCGCCCGCCCACAGCCGCGCCGCGTCGACACGGAGCCGGGGCGGTTTCGGGCGGAGGTATCCGGTCTGCTGCTGCGGCTGCCCGTAGCTGTTCTGCGAATCCCATGTGTCCACGATCGGTTTTCTCCCCTCGGGGTACCCGGACCCCGATCGTGGACCGGGCGCCCGGAGCCCGCGAACGCACGGGGTCCGTGCGGGTGACGCACGTGAGGATCCCCTGACGTCCACGGGGCGCGGACCGATCGACAGGGGTGTAAGCAGAAGACATGCGCGTGCGGCACAGAGAGAACCGCCTCACCCCGTCCCGGCGGCTGAGCCAGGGCCTGCTGGCCGTGCCGATCGCCATCATCGCGACCGTCGCTCTGATCGACCTCAACAGCCCGGAGTCCATCCACCTCGGCCCGTTCCTCGTCACCGCGCCCGCGATCACCGCCTCCTTCGCCGGCCCCGGCCTGACGGCCGTCGTCGGAGCACTGGCCGTGGCGGCCCAGGTCGTCATAGCGGCTCTGCACGGCGGCGTCGGGACACCGAACCACGAGGCCCAGATCGCTGCCGTGGTCGTGATCTCCATCTTCCTGGTGGTCTTTCGCCATGCCCTCGACCGCCACGAGCACCAATTGGACCGGGTGCGTTCGGTGGCCGTCATCGCACAACAGGTCCTGCTGCACCCGCTGCCCCACCGGATCGGCCCATTGAGCATCGCGTCCGTGTACATCGCGGCCGAGGAGGAGGCACAGATCGGCGGTGACCTGTACGCCGCGGTGCCCGCCCCGGGCGGCACCCGCCTGGTGGTCGGCGACGTCCGCGGCAGCGGCCTGCCCGCCGTCGACGACGCCGCGGTGGTGGTGGGGGCGTTCCGCGGGGCGGCGTACGAGAACCTTTCGCTGCCCGGAGCCGTGGCGCACATCGCCAACGCCTCGTACTGGAACATGGCTCAGCTCGCCGAGACGGACCCGGAGTACGACGAATCGTTCGTGACGGCGCTGGTCCTGGACGTCAACGAGGACGACCACTGCGTCCGGCTGGTGAACTGCGGGCATCCCCCTCCGCTGCTGCTCCGCGACGGCCGGGTACAGACGCTGGAGGTCAGGGAGCCCGCGCTCCCGCTGGGGTTGGTCATCGTGTCGGCGAACGACTACGAGGTCGAGACCTTCGGCTTTCGCCCCGGCGATCTGCTGCTCCTCTACACCGACGGCGTCATCGAGGCACGCGACCACAGCGGCATCTTCTACCCGCTCGCCGACCGGCTCGCCACCTGGAAGGGCACCGGCCCCGACGCCCTCGTCGAGCATCTCCGGACCGATCTGCTGCGGCACGCCGGCGGGCACCTGGGCGACGACGCCGTCCTGATCGCGATCACGAAGGCGTCCGGCCCGGTCAGGGGAGCCGCAGCGAGTAGGTGATCCGCTCCAGGTGGTAGTAGTCGGCGACGCATGTGGCCGGCCAGACCTTCCGCCCGTGCTTACGGAACGGTTCCACCATGCCGCCGACCGACAGCGGCATGTACGGGAGAACCCGGTCGCCCTCCGCCGCATGCGCGCGCATCCACCGGTCCTGACGGTCCCACTTCACCGCCCGGACGCGCATGTCACGTTCGAGCTGACCCAGTGGGACGGCGAGCGCGAGGCACACGACGGCACACACCCCCGCACCGGCCGCCTGCACCGCACCGGTGCGCCGCACGCGCACACCCAGGGCGAGTCCCACCAGCGCACCGGCCCCGACGAGCACCGCGACGTACAGCAGCAGGTAGTCGTTCCAGACCCGCGAGGAGGTCATCACGCTCGCGCCGAAGGCGGGATACGCGACGACCGTGCAGAGATAGCCGGAGACCAGGAACGCGAGGACACCGGCGCAGGACAGCAGCGGCCAGCGCCCCGGCAGGACCACGCGCCGCCCACCGGGCCCCCTGATGAGCAGCCCCAGCAGGACCCCCGCCGCGACCGCCCCCAGATAGGCCCACGTGGTGAGGAGCGTTCCCAGGATGTGCCCGAAGCCGCGCAGGGACCCGAGAAGCGAGTCGGGCGCGAGGAAGGACACCCCGTCCGTGTCGAATCGCTCCCGCCGGATCCTCGCGCCCGGCGACGTGTAGAGCACCAGCGTCCCGGTCACGGTCCCCGCCATGCCCGCCAGGCACCACCGCCGCACACCGGCACGGAGCCGCCCGGCGAGTACCAGCAGAACGGCCGACAGGACAACGAGCACGACGACGGACGCCTCCTCCGACAGCGTCCCCATGCACAGACCCGCCACGAAAACGGCGACCAGCGCGCAGCGTCTCCCCCTGCGCGACCGGGCCCGGAGCAGCGGAACAGCCGCGGCACAGGCCAGAACCGGTGCCATGGTGTGCGAGACGGACGACGCGGGCCAGTAGAACGTCTTGTACGTGTTGGGTGTCGCGAACAGAAAGACGGCCGTCACCATCGACGCCACGAGCAAGGGGATTCCGCGTGGCGCCGTCAGACCGCCCCGGCGCAGCGCCGATACGGTCACCGCCCACAGGATCCCCAGCGTGACCACACCGCTGACCAGCCCGAACCACTGGTGCCCCGCGACGCCGAACGTCCCGTACGCCCAGACCAGAACGGCGTTCGCGATCCGTCCGTTGTCCCCGAGATAGAACTTCCCGACCATCCCGGGGAGCCCCTCGTCCCGCACGACGGGCAGAAAGCACCACTCGTCCGCCCCGGGCCGGACCCACCGCCCGTACCACGCCGCCGCCCCGAGCAGACCGAGTGGCAGGAGACAGAGCGCAGCCGGCCAGAGCGTCCTCCACGCCGGTACGGGACGGGCGTTCGCCGTCCTGCCGGGTGCTGTCCGTACCCGTTCGCGCGGCTGCTCCGGAAGGCCTGTCCGCGAGGCAACGGGGGCCGCCTCCCGCGCCGGGCCGGGGGCCGTCATCGTGCTTCTCGAACCGTGGTCATTGCCGCTATCTGATACGGGGAGGCGGGCGGCCCGGTCTCCGTACACGCAGAGCCGACGCACCTTCACTCGAATGGCGGACGCTGAAAGGTGAACAGGCCGACGCCCGCGTACGCGTACGCGGGCGAACTCCGGTATCGAGGACAGCAACAGGCAGACCGTCATGCCTGCACAGGACACAGCGATGAGGGAAGGTGCGGAGAAGCGCAGTGCGAGCGGTGTCACCAGGAATCGGCCCGCCGTCGTCATCAGTCGGTAGACGGACGTGGCGGTGGCCGTGACCCCCGCGCCGAAGTCGACTGTCTCCGGATGGGTGGGCTCCCGGCCGCCGACGCCCGGCTCGATGCGACATGAAGGACGTACAACACCGCAAAGGCGGCGAGTACGTGGCGGGTCACGGGAGTTCGCTCTCCGCGACAGGGGCGCTGCCGGGTTTGCGTACGACGACCACGCCGCGGGGCTCCAGAACGACTCGCGCCACCGGACCCGGGGTAGGGCTGCCGGCCGTTCCGGCGAGCAACTCACCGTGCAGCGCCTTCAGTTCCACCGGCTCGTCCGTGCGGTTGACCAGGAACCAGTACGCGGCGGTGCCGGAGCCGCGGACCACCAGCTCGACCCGGCCCCGTACCGCTTCCGGCAGTTCGCTGGACACATCCGCCTCCCCGAGCAGATGCGACAGGACGTCCGCAAGGCCCTCCACGCCCAGCCGGGTGGACACATGGGTGGCCGAGCCCCGGCCCACGCGGCGCCGGGTGAGGGCGGGTCGGCCGGCCAGGTCCCCCGTGCGGTAGGAGGACAGCACCTCGACGGCCGGGTCGGTGACGGTGATCCGGTCGGTCCACAGCGTTCCGGCACAGCCGTTGTCCAGTGCGACGCCCTGTCCGTCGGGCAGCGGCGCGAACTCCTCGATCCTGATGCCGAGCAGCTCGCGCAGCGCGCCCGGGTAACCCCCCAGCCAGACGTGGTCGTTCTCGTCGACGACACCCGAGAAGTAGGTGGTCACCAGGTGGCCACCTCCCTCGACGTAGTTCGTCAGCTCCTTGGCGAGGGTGCGCGGCACCATGTAGAGAGTCGGTGCGACCACCAGGTCGTAGCCGTCGAGTGCGGTGCCCCGGTGGATGACGTCGGCCCGCACCCCGAGGCCGAGGAACGCCGAGTACCAGTCGAGTGCCTCCTGCCGGTAGCGCAGCCGGGAAGTCGGGTGGGAGTCCAGCTCGGCGCCCCACCACGACTCCCAGTCGAAGAGGATCGCGGCGCGGGCGGGCAGCCGCGACGACCCGACGACCTCGCGCAGTTCGCCCAGCAGGCTGCCGAGACCGGCCGCGGCACGGAACACGTCGCTGTCGGCCCCGGCGTGCGGAACCATGGCCGAGTGGTACTTCTCGGCGCCCGCTGCCGACTGGCGCCACTGGAAGAAGCAGACCGCGTCCGCTCCGTGGGCCACATGGAGCAGCGAGTCGCGGGCCAGCGCACCGTCCCGCTTGGCGGCGTTGACGTCCTGCCAGTTGACGGCGCTGGTGGAGTGCTCCATCAGGAACCACGGGTGTCCGCCCGCGATGTTGCCGGTGAGGTTGGCGGAGAAGGACAGTTCGTCCAGGCCCTGCGGTCCCGGGTGGAGGTAGTGGTCGTTGGAGACGAAGTCCACCTCGGCGGCCCAGTCGGCGTAGTGCATGCCCTTGGTTTCGCCCATCACCATGAAGTTGGTGGTCACCGGCACGTCCGGGGTGATCCGGGACAGCAGGTCGCGTTCGGCCCGCAGATAGTCCTTGAGGGCGTCGGAGGAGAACCGTTTGAAGTCGATCTGCTGGGTCGGGTTGGGGTGCGAGGCGGCCAGCCTGGGCGGAAGAATCTGGTCCCAGTCGGAGTAGCGCTGCGACCAGAACGACGTGCCCCAGGCGAAGTTGAGCGCATCGAGGGTGCCGTACCGCGCGGTCAGCCAGGTCCTGAAGGCGCGGGCCGCGTCGTCGGAGTAGTCGTAGATGTTGTGGCAGCCCAGTTCGTTGGAGATGTGCCAGGCCGCCAGTGCGGGATGGCCGGCGTAGCGCTCGGCCATGGCGGCGGCCATCTTCAGTGCGTACTCCCGGAACACCGGCGACGTGGGCCGCCAGTGCTGGCGGGCACCTGGCCAGACGGTCTCGCCGACCTCGTTGACCGGCAGGATCTCCGGGTGCAGCGTGGTCAGCCACGGCGGTGGAGAAGCGGTCGCGGTGGCCAGGTCAACGGCTATGCCGCCCGCGTGCAGCAGGTCCATGATCTCGTCGAGCCACTCGAAGTCCCATACCTCCGGGCCCGGTTGGATGCGCGCCCAGGAGAAGATGGCCAGCGACACGATGTTGACACCCGCGTCGCGCATCAGCCGGATGTCTTCGTGCCACACCTCGCACGGCCACTGTTCCGGGTTGTAGTCGGCGCCGTACGCGAACCGCTGTGTGGGGGTGCCGGCCGGCCAGCGCAGCCAGCGGGGCGAGGGGGCGGGGGTCATCGTGCTCCTTGTGAGGATGGGGGTGGGCGGCGGGTGGCAGCTCGGCTGCCACCCGCCGCCGGTGCGGCCGACGTCACTTGCCGACGTTGAAGCCCTGTTCGGTGCCGTACGTGCGGGAGGCGTCCTGCCACTGGGTGAGCCCGTCGGCCAGCCGGGTGCCCGAGGAGTAGGCCTTGCCCACCTTGTCGTTGAAGATGGAGTTCGCGTACGCCTGGAACGGCAGGTACGACCAGTCGTCCGCGACGTTGGCCGCCGACTCGGCGAAGACCTTGTTGGCCTGCTGCCCGCCGAAGTAGTCGAACGTGGCGTCCAGGAACTCCTTGGACTTGAGGTCGGCCGTGGTGGCCGGGAACGCGCCGTTCTTGATGCGGGACTTCACACCGGCACCCGCGTTGGCGTACTCCAGGAATGCGTACGCGAGGTCCTTCTTGCCGCTCTTCTCGGGGATGGCCAGCGAACTGCCGCCGTTCTCGGCGCTCGCCGGGTCACCAGCCTTCCACTGGGGCAGCGGAGCGGCCCGCCAGGACCCGGCGGCGTCGGGGGCACCCGACACCAGGTTGGCCGGCATCCAGGCGCCGGTGGCAAGGGTGGCGATGGTGCCGTCCGACAGGCCCTTGTACCACTCGTCGCTCCAGCTGCTGACCGGTGCCAGCAGGTCGTCGTCGAGGAGCTTCTGCCAGGTCTTGGTGTAGGTGGTGGTCCCCGCGTCGGAGAAGTCGATGGACACGTCCGTACCCTTGACACCGTAGGGGCGTCCGCCGGCCTGCCAGATCAGACTGGTGGTGAAACCGGCGTCGCCGGTGTCGTTGGCGATGTAGGCGTGCGGATCGGCCTTGTGCAGCTTCCGGGCCGCTTCGACGTACTCGTCCCACGTGGTCGGCACCTTGATGTGGTGCTTGTCGAAGACGTCCTTGTTGTAGAAGAGCGCCATCGGGCCGGAGTCCATCGGCAGCGCGTAGACCTTGCCGCCGTCCTCGACCGCGTTCCACGGGCCGGGCGAGTAGCTGCTCGACAGCTTGCCCGCGCCGAGACCGGACAGGTCGGTGAGGGACTTGGCCAGCGAGAACTGACCCAGCGCGTAGTACTCGATCTGGGCGACGTCGGGCACGCCGGAGCCGGCCGAGATCGCGTTCTGGAGCGCCTTGTACTGGTCGTCGCCGGTGCCCGCGTTGACCAGCTTGATCTTGACCTTGGGGTGCTCGGCCTCGAAGTCCTTGGCCACCTGCTTCAGGGTGGGCTCCCACGCCCAGACCGTGATCGTGCCACCCTTTTCGAGCGCTGCCTGCGGGTCGCCCGCGCCGTCGGTGCCGGAGTCGGAGGAACCGCAGGCCGTCAGACCGAGTGCGAGCGTGAGCACGCAGGCCACTCCAGCGGCTCTCGCGGTACGGCGTGCTTTCTTGATCATCTGTGTTGTCTCACTTCGTTGTCGGTGAACAGCCGGGAACGAGAGGGAAATCGGTGGCGCGGTTCACTCCTTGACGCTTCCGGCGGCCAGTCCCGACTGCCAGTGCCGCTGGAGAAGCAGGAATGCGGCGATCAGCGGGACGATGGTGAGGAGCGATCCGGTGATTACGAGGTTGAAGACGGGTTCACCGCCCGCGGTGGACGCCTGGTCGTTCCAGGAGCTCAGGCCCAGCGTGAGCGGGTACCAGTCCGGATCCTTGATCATGATCAGCGGCAGGAAGTAGTTGTTCCAGGTGGCGACCATGGTGAACAGGAGCACCGTGACGATGCCCGGGGCGAGCAGGGGGAGGCTCACGGTGAAGAAGGTGCGCAGCTCGCTCGCACCGTCGATGCGCGCAGCCTCCAGCAGCTCCACGGGGATCGCGTCGGCGGCGAAGACCCACATGAGATAGAGGCCGAACGGGGAGATCAGCGAGGGGATGATCACCGCCCAGGGCGTATTGGTCAGCCCCATCTGACTGAACATCAGGAACGTCGGTACGGCCAGCGCCGTGCCGGGGACCGCCACCGCACCGATGACCACGGCGAAGATCGCACGCTTGCCCGGGAAGTCGAACTTGGCGAGTGCGTAGCCGCCGAGCACGGCGAGGAACGTCGCTCCACCCGCGCCCGCCACCACGTAGAGCAGTGTGTTCAGCAGCCACCGTACGAAGACGCCGTCGTCGTACGTCAAGGTGTCGCCGATATTGCTCCACAGCGCGAAATCGTCGTCGAACCACAGGCCGAACGAATGGAGCAGTCCCTGCTGGGTCTTGGTGGCATTGATGGCGAGCCAGACGAGCGGCACCAGTGCGTAGACCAGCATCAGGCCGGTGAGCACGGTGAGCAGGACGCTGCGCCGGGGCCGTCTGCCCATGGACTTCGCGTGCGGCGTGCGCAACGCGGAGGCCCGGCGCGGGCGGAGGCCCTCCGGCAGAGGGGCGGCGGTCGGTGCGGAGGCTCCCATCGTCACGCTTCCTTTCGCATGCCGCGCAGTTGCACGGCGTAGGCGATGATCATGGTGAAGATGCCCATGAGAATCGCCACCGTGGCCGCGTAGTTGTGCTGCTGGCCGGAGAAGGCCAGCGAGTAGGTGTAGAAGTTGGGCGTGAAGTACGTGGTGATCGCGTTGGGCGCCAGGTTCTGCAGGATGCTCGGCTCGTTGAACAGCTGGAAGCTGCCGATGATCGAGAAAATGGTGGCGACGACCAGGGCGCCGCGGATGGCGGGAAGCTTGATCGCGGTGATGACCCGAAGCTGTCCGGCGCCGTCGATCTCCGCGGCCTCGTACAGCGAATGCGGGATCACCCGTAGCGCGGCGTAGAAGATCAGCATGTTGTAGCCCATGAACTCCCAGGTCACGATGTTGCCGATGGAGGCGAGGATCAGACCGGGGGAGAGCGGGTCGGGCAGCGAGACACCGAACGTGTCGTTGATGTTGCCGACCAGCCCGAAGCGCGTGCCGTACATGAACGCCCACATCAGGGAGGCGACCACGGCGGGCACGGCGTACGGGAGGAAGATCGCGACACGGAAGAAGTTCCTGCCGTGCAGCCGCCCGCTGTCCACGGCCAGGGCGACGAGCAGCGCGAGCCCCAGCATGACCGGCACCTGAATCAGCAGGAAGAGGCTCACCCGGCCGAGGGCCGACCAGAACTGCGGGTCCTGCATCGCACGGCTGTAGTTGTCCAGGCCGACGAACGAGGTGCCGCCGACGAGCTGGGCGCGGAAGAGGCTCAGGTAGACCGAGTACGCGATCGGCGCCAGGAACACCAGGGCGAAGACCGCGACGAACGGTCCGACGAAACCCCAGCCGACCCATGCTCGCCTGCGGTGGGGCCCTCGGGGCGGCGGGGCTGGGCGGCCCGCCGTGGCAGGCGGTGACAGCGTCGTCATGCGGTTTCCTCGCTGGTCGTACCGGGGACCTGGAATCGGGCGGAAATAGGCGCAGATGTGCCAGGGCGAGCGGTGGAGGGGGGTGCGAGATGTTTACGTAAACATCGCGCGGTGAGATGCTTACACTCCTCTCGGAGGGCGTCAAGATTTACATCGATGTCACTTGACCCGCCGAAGACGAAACGTGAGGCCACGGGTGGACCAGATGATCGGCAGCGCAGGCGCGGGCGACCGGGCGGCGGCATCGGGCCCGGCCGACGGGGCACGTCGGCAGCGGCGGGTGTCCATGGCCGACGTCGCCCGGCGGGCCGGTGTGTCCTCGCAGACCGTCTCCCGGGTCTCCAACGGGCACCCCGGCGTCGTCGACACCACGCGACGCCAGGTCCTCGCCGCGATGAAGGAGCTCGGCTACCGGCCGAACAGCGCCGCCCGCGCCCTGAAACGGGGCGAGTTCCGCACGATCGGCATCATCACGTTCTCGCTCTCCACCACGGGCAACGTGCGCACCCTCGAAGCCATCGCGACCTCGGCGGCCCAGCACGGCTACGCCACCACCCTTCTCCCCGTGGCGATCCCCACCCAGGACGAGGTCCGCGGAGCCTTCACGCGCCTCGGCGAGCTGGCGGTGGACGCCATCATCGTGATCATGGAGGTTCATCTGCTCGACGCGGCCACCGTGTCACTGCCGCCCAACGTCGGGGTGGTGGTGGCGGACTCGGACGCCGGGGACCGCTACAGCGTCGTCGACACCGATCAGGCCGGCGGAGCCCGGGAGGCGGTACGGCATCTCCTCGACCTCGGCCATGAAACGGTCTGGCATCTGGCGGGCCCCGAGGAGTCGTTCGCCGCGCAGCGCCGGACCGACGCGTGGCGGGCCACGCTCCAGGAGGCCGGTCGGGACGTACCGGCACCGCTGCGCGGGGACTGGTCGGCGGAGTCGGGCTACCGGGCCGGACTCCGCCTCGCCCAGGAGCCGGACTGCACGGCGATCTTCGCGGCCAACGACCAGATGGCGCTGGGGGTGTTGCGGGCGCTGCACGAGTCCGGACGGACCGTACCCGACCAGGTCAGCGTCGTCGGGTTCGACGACATTCCGGACTCCGGCTCGTTCGTACCACCGCTGACGACGGTGCATCAGGACTTCGCCGAGGTGGGCAGACGCTGTGTCGAGGGCGCACTGCGGCAGATCGGATCGGACGCGGAAGAGCGGGGCACGACGTTGGTTCCGACCAGACTGGTGATCCGCCGGAGCACGGCGAAGCCCCCGGCGCCGGTCGGCTGACGCATCCGACGGCCGACGTCGCCGGAAACAACCTGGTGCGGCGCAAAGTCCCAGAGCGGTCCCACGGATGTCGCCGCGCCCGTTCCTGCCCGCACTCTTGCTGGTCAGGCTGGATGCGGCGACATATCCCGGTCCGGAATTCGCTGCAACCCGAGGGGATGCACCCTCAGATGCCATTGACCAGCAGGGAAGTGGTCGTTGCCAGTTGTCGTGGGCTGCCCTCATACGGCCCAGCGGCGGCCCGGGAACTTCGAGCCGGGACATCGCCCGTTTGAGAGACGCCGACCATCTCGATGCCTGGGAGACCCGTGGGGCTCACTCCGGCACCCGCCGTTGACCGCTGTTCCCCGCCCTACCCGGCACGCATCCGACACGCTCGCCGTGGACCAACAGGGGGAGCCCGTGTCAGCGGTTGGTCCCCTCGGAGATCTGCCGGGCCAGCTCGTCGACCACGTGCGGCACCATCGGGTGAGCCCCTTCTTCCTCCAGGGCGAGGACAAGGGCCTGCCGGACTGTTGAGTACGGCTGCCCCGTGTGCGTCGCTCGCGTACGGTCGACGCCTCGTTCCATCTTCTTCAGGAACGCCGACACCGCGGGCATGGCCTTCTCGTACTCGCTCGGGTCCGCAGTCATGGTCGGAGCCGACCAAATGGGCAGGCCTCCGTCAACCGCGCCAGAGCACCAAGGGCTGTCCCGTAATCCCTGGGGGACAGCCCTTGGCTTGGAAGATCGCGCAACTGGATGGGGGCTGACCTGCCGAGACTCTGACCTGCTCGTTCCGGGGGCGGTCGCTGTGGTTCCCCGTCGTTCCCCGTCCGGTACTGCTGGATCGGGCACGTGGAGGGCACGCACGGCTTGCTGTCGCGCCGGCAGTCCTGGCCTCTCGTCCGATGTCACATGCGCTGGAAACCGGCTGGCGGGTGCCGCACGGTCGCCATCGCGGTCGTAGAGGCACAGGATGGACATAACGAAGCTGGCAAGCGACTCAGCATCCGCCGGGACGCGGCAGTCGGAAGGAGGCACGACACCATGCCCCAGTTCATGGACGTCCACCACGGAATGAAGGGCCTCACGGCCGACCAGCTGAAGGAAACCCACAAGGCCGACCTGGCCATCGAGAAGGAGGAAGGCGTCCACTTCGAGAAGGCCTGGGCGGACCCGGAGTCTGGAACTGTCTACTGCCTCTCTGAGGCCCCCTCGGCTGAAGCGGTCCAGCGCATTCACGAACGCGCTGGTCACCGGGCCGACGAGATCCACCCAGTCCCCCTGACCGTGTGAAAAAGCCCTCTGCCCGCAGCGGTTCGCGGAGTCGCGCGAGCACGGGATGCACGCGCTACGGCACTTCTACGCCCCCGTACTGCTGGACGCGGGGGAGAACGTCAAAGATCTGTCGGCATATCTCGGCCACGGCGATCCAGGCTTCACCCTGGGGACCTGCACCCACCTCATGCCGAACAGCCAGGCGCGGGCGAGGCGGGCCGTCGACAGCGTCTTCCGCGAGGGCGGAGACACCGACGACGGCCCACAGACGGCCCAGGAGGCAGAAAAGGCGTCCTGACCTGCGGCTGAATCAAATGTCGCGGAAGATCTCGATCTGCGCGCCCACCGAGTTGAGCCGTTCCGCCAGCTCCTCGTAGCCGCGGTTGATCACATACACATTGCGCAGTACGGAGGTCCCCTCGGCCGCCATCATCGCGAGCAGTACGACCACGGCGGGCCGCAGCGCCGGCGGGCACATCATCTCGGCCGCGCGCCACCGGGTGGGGCCCTCGACCAGGACCCGGTGCGGGTCCAGGAGCTGGAGCCGGCCGCCCAGGCGGTTGAGGTCCGTCAGGTAGATCGCGCGGTTGTCGTAGACCCAGTCGTGGATGAGCGTCTTGCCCTGCGCCGAGGCGGCGATGGCCGCGAAGAACGGCACGTTGTCGATGTTGAGTCCGGGGAACGGCATCGGGTGGATCTTGTCGATCGGGGCCTCCAGCTTGGAGGGCCGGACCGTCAGATCGACCAGCCGGGTACGGCCGTTGTCCGCCGGGTACTCCGTCGTGCGGTCGCAGTCGACGCCCATCTCCTCCAGCACCGCGAGCTCGATCTCCAGGAACTCGATCGGTACCCGGCGGATCGTCAGCTCGGACTCCGTCACCACGGCGGCGGCGAGCAGACTCATCGCCTCGACCGGGTCCTCGGAGGGGGAGTAGTCGACATCCACATCTATGTGCGGGACACCGTGCACGGTCAGCGTCGTCGTACCGACGCCGTCGACCCGTACGCCCAGCGCCTCCAGGAAGAAGCACAGGTCCTGGACCATGTAGTTGGACGAGGCGTTGCGGATGACGGTCGTGCCGTCGTGGCGGGCGGCGGCCAGCAGCGCGTTCTCCGTCACCGTGTCGCCGCGCTCGGTCAGCACGATGGGCCTGTCCGGGGTCACCGAGTGGTCTATCCGGGCGTGGTAGAGACCCTCGGTCGCGGCTATCTCCAGGCCGAACCGGCGCAGCGCGATCATGTGCGGCTCGATGGTCCGGGTGCCGAGGTCGCAGCCGCCCGCGTACGGCAGCTTGAACTGGTCCATGCGGTGCAGCAGCGGGCCGAGGAACATGATGATGGACCGGGTCCGCCGGGCGGCGTCCGCGTCGATGGCGGCCATGTCGAGCCGGGCCGGCGGGACGATCTCCAGATCGGTGCCGTCGTTGATCCATCGGGTGCGCACACCGATGGAGTTCAGCACTTCGAGGAGGCGGTAGACCTCTTCGATCCGGGCGACCCGGCGCAGTACCGTACGGCCCTTGTTGAGCAGCGAGCCGCAGAGCAGGGCCACGCAGGCGTTCTTGCTGGTTTTGACATCGATCGAGCCGGAGAGCCGACGCCCGCCGACGACCCGCAGATGCATCGGTCCGGCATAGCCGAGCGACACGATCTCACTGTCGAGTGCTTCACCGATACGGGCAATCATCTCAAGGCTGATGTTCTGATTGCCGCGCTCGATGCGGTTCACGGCGCTCTGGCTGGTGGCGAGCGCCTCCGCGAGCTGGCTCTGAGTCCAGCCCCGGTGCTGACGCGCGTCACGTATGAGCTTGCCGATGCGTACGAGGTAGTCGTCTGACATGGCGCCAGGTTATCTCAGATATGAGATGAAGATCGGATGGGGGTGTGGCATTCGGGTGATGGGTGTGGTGAGAGCAGGTGAGGAGGGGAAGTGTGGGGGATGGTGGGGGAGGTGGGCGGTGACGGTTGCCGCGCCGGCCCCGTTTCCGATTCCGGGTGCCTGCCGGCCGTTCCCATCGTCCGCCCGGTGCGGCGGTCCGGCACGCGGGGTGCGTCCGTGCGGGTGGCGCCGGAGCGCGCCGCGCGCATCCGTGCGAGTGCCACACCGCGGACAGCGCGATCCTGCCGTGGCGCGGCGGGTCTCGCCGAGTCGGTGCGCCCCGGCGGGGCGAGCTTTTGTGTTCGCGTCTCGTCCGCCGCGGCAGCGGGATCGCCGATGCTGTGGCGCGCGACTGCGTCGTGGCGCCCTGGCGTGACAGCGGTCGGGCGCAGCGTGTCCGGCGTCCTGCTCCCGCCCCTGCGGGCGTCGGCACCGTGGCCCGGCGCCCGGGTGATGTGCCGGGCAGGAACGGTCGGCTTCCATGACACCGAAAACAACGACTGCCACCGCGTCCTCGAATGAGCCGAAGGCGGCACGCTCGTCTCCGTATTCAAAGAAGTAATAAATACCTGCGGACACGCAGCGGCGCCGAGTATCGGGATGCCTTGCGCCCGCAACACTGTGATGTCCACTCATTCGCGACGTGGAAGGTGCTCACTCCGGGAGAGCGAGGCGCCGATCGGCCGACCAGGAGTGATTGACATTGGAAAAGTCTGAATTGCTTACCGACGTGAACGCCGGCATCGATCGCTCCGTGATGAAGAAGCTGCCGGAGGTCACCCTGGCCTTCTGGATCATGAAGATCGCCGCGACGACGCTCGGTGAGACGGCCGGCGATCTGTTCGCCCAGACCCTCGGACTCGGCTACTTCCTCACCACGGTCGCGCTGTTCCTGATCTTCGTCGTCACGCTGGTCGTGCAGCTGAGGTCCACCCACTACAACCCCTTTTTCTACTGGACCGTCATCCTGTCCACCAGCATGGCCGGCACCACGATGTCCGACTTCATGAACCGTGACGCCAGCGCCGCATACCTTTCCGGCGGGACCACGTCGCTGGGCTGGGGGCCGCAAGGCCTGGGGCTGGGGTACCCCACGGGAGCCGCGATCCTGATTTCGCTCCTGATTGCCGTCTTCGTCATCTGGAAATTCACCGGGCTGACGTTCTCCATCCGCGACATCGTCACTTTCCGCGGGGAGGCTCTCTTCTGGTCGGCGATTCTCGTCTCGAACACGCTCGGCACTTCCATGGGTGATTTCCTGTCCGACAGCTCCGGACTCGGCTATGCGGGTGGCGCGCTTCTCGTCACCGGGCTGCTCACGGTGCTTCTCGCGCTCATGCGGGTGCCTGTCGTGCCGAACGTCCTGCTGTTCTGGATCGCGTTCGTGCTCACGCGCCCGCTCGGGGCCACCGTCGGCGATTTCCTCACCAAGCCTGTCGCGAAGGGGGGTCTCGACCTCGGGACGGTGGGCTCGTCGCTCGCGCTCCTCGCGCTCCTCTTCGGCCTCGTGGCCCATGCCCGTGTGCAGGAGCGGAGGAGCGCCGTGCCGCGCAATGAGGTCCTGGCCGAGGACCCCTGAGTGCGGCCGGGAGCCGGGTCGGGCGGCTGCCGTGCGCTGCCGGGCGGACGACCGCCGCGCCGCAGCGCCGTGCCGAGGGGGTCCGTGTGGGAGCGGGCGGCATCCCACGGGCAGGTGGGCATGACCGTTCAGCGGTGATGTACTAGAGTTATCTCGACATCGAGATATCTGCCGAAGGTGCACCGCAGCCGCCGAACGGTAAGGGTTACCTAACTAAGCCTTACCTTAGCGGATGGTCGAGGAGCCGTAGGCGGCACCACGCGGCGCCCGCCGTAATGAGGCGCGGCGCGGTAGTACGCGCACATTGATGAAGGAGACTGTCGTGTCGGCGAACAGCTTCGACGCCCGCAGCACGCTGCGCGTGGGCGACGAGTCGTACGAGATCTTCAAGCTGGACAAGGTCGAGGGCTCCGCGCGCCTCCCTTACAGCCTGAAGGTGCTGCTGGAGAACCTGCTCCGCACCGAGGACGGCGCGAACATCACCGCCGACCACATCCGGGCGCTGGGTGGCTGGGACTCCCAGGCCCAGCCCAGCCAGGAGATCCAGTTCACGCCGGCCCGCGTGATCATGCAGGACTTCACCGGTGTTCCGTGTGTCGTGGACCTCGCCACCATGCGTGAGGCCGTGAAGGAGCTCGGCGGCGACCCGGCGAAGATCAACCCCCTCGCGCCGGCCGAGCTGGTCATCGACCACTCCGTCATCGCGGACAAGTTCGGCACCAACGACGCGTTCGCGCAGAACGTCGAGCTGGAGTACGGCCGCAACAAGGAGCGCTACCAGTTCCTGCGCTGGGGCCAGACCGCCTTCGACGAGTTCAAGGTCGTCCCCCCGGGCACCGGCATCGTCCACCAGGTCAACATCGAGCACCTGGCCCGTACGGTCATGGTCCGTAACGGCCAGGCGTACCCCGACACCCTCGTCGGCACCGACTCGCACACCACCATGGTCAACGGCCTCGGCGTGCTGGGCTGGGGCGTCGGCGGCATCGAGGCCGAGGCCGCGATGCTCGGCCAGCCGGTCTCCATGCTCATCCCGCGCGTCGTCGGCTTCAAGCTGACCGGCGAGCTGAAGCCCGGCACCACCGCCACCGACCTCGTGCTGACCATCACCGAGATGCTCCGCAAGCACGGCGTCGTCGGCAAGTTCGTCGAGTTCTACGGTGAGGGCGTCGCCGCCACCTCCCTCGCGAACCGCGCCACCATCGGCAACATGTCGCCGGAGTTCGGCTCCACCGCCGCGATCTTCCCGATCGACGACGAGACGCTGAAGTACCTGCGCCTGACCGGCCGTGACGAGCAGCAGGTCGCGCTCGTCGAGGCGTACGCCAAGGAGCAGGGCCTCTGGCTCGACCCGGCCGCGGAGCCGGACTTCTCCGAGAAGCTGGAGCTCGACCTCGCCACGGTCGTCCCCTCCATCGCCGGCCCGAAGCGCCCGCAGGACCGCATCGTCCTCGCCAACGCCTCGCAGCAGTTCGCGCAGGACGTCCGCAACTACGTCGCCGAGGACGAGGAGGCCGGCAAGGAGTCCTTCCCGGCGTCCGACGCCCCGGCCTCCATCAACGGTGTGCCGTCGCGTCCGACCACGGTCACGGCCCCCGACGGAACGACGTACGAGATCGACCACGGCGCCGTCACCGTCGCCGCGATCACGTCCTGCACCAACACCTCGAACCCGTACGTCATGGTCGCCGCGGCGCTCGTGGCCAAGAAGGCGGTCGAGAAGGGCCTGACCCGCAAGCCGTGGGTCAAGACCACGCTCGCCCCGGGTTCCAAGGTCGTCACCGACTACTTCGACAAGGCGGGCCTGACCCCGTACCTCGACAAGGTCGGCTTCAACCTCGTCGGCTACGGCTGCACCACCTGCATCGGCAACTCCGGCCCGCTGCCGGAGGAGGTCTCCAAGGCGGTCAACGAGCACGACCTGGCCGTGACCTCGGTGCTCTCCGGCAACCGTAACTTCGAGGGCCGGATCAACCCCGACGTCAAGATGAACTACCTGGCGTCCCCGCCGCTGGTCGTCGCGTACGCCATCGCCGGTTCGATGAAGGTCGACATCACCAAGGACGCCCTGGGCATCGACCAGGACGGCAAGCCGGTCTACCTCGCGGACATCTGGCCCACCGAGGCCGAGGTCAACGACGTCGTCGCCAACTCCATCGGCGAGGACATGTTCAACAAGTCCTACCAGGACGTCTTCGCGGGCGACGCCCAGTGGCAGGCGCTGCCGATCCCGACCGGCAACACCTTCGAATGGGACCCGCAGTCCACCTACGTGCGCAAGCCCCCTTACTTCGAGGGCATGACGATGGAGACCACCCCGGTCTCCGACATCACCGGCGCCCGCGTGCTGGCGAAGCTGGGCGACTCGGTCACGACCGACCACATCTCCCCGGCCGGTGCGATCAAGGCCGACACCCCGGCCGGCAAGTACCTGACGGAGCACGGCGTCGAGCGCCGCGACTTCAACTCGTACGGCTCGCGCCGCGGTAACCACGAGGTCATGATTCGCGGCACGTTCGCGAACATCCGCCTGCGCAACCAGATCGCCCCGGGCACCGAGGGTGGCTACACCCGCGACTTCACCCAGGCCGACGCGCCGGTGTCGTTCATCTACGACGCCTCGCAGAACTACCAGGCCGCCGGCACCCCGCTGGTCATCCTGGCGGGCAAGGAGTACGGCTCCGGCTCGTCCCGCGACTGGGCCGCCAAGGGCACCGCGCTCCTCGGTGTCAAGGCCGTCATCGCCGAGTCGTACGAGCGCATCCACCGCTCGAACCTCATCGGCATGGGCGTCCTCCCGCTCCAGTTCCCGGAGGGCGCGACCGCCGAGGCCCTCGGCCTCACCGGCGAGGAGACCTTCTCCTTCACCGGCGTGACCGAGCTGAACAACGGCACCACGCCGCGCACGGTGAAGGTCTCCACCGACACCGGTGTGGAGTTCGACGCGGTCGTCCGCATCGACACTCCCGGTGAGGCGGACTACTACCGCAACGGCGGCATCATGCAGTACGTGCTCCGCAGCCTGATCCGCAAGTAAGGTCCGGCAGCAGCAGGAAGGGCCGCATCCCGGTGACGGGGTGCGGCCCTTCGGCGTCACGCGGCGGTGGTGAGCGTGTGAATACCGTGCAGCTGCGTCATGACGTCCCGCAGCGAGCGGCAGTTGCGCGGCCCCGCACCCGGCGCGGGCCGCATCGCACCATGACCGTCCTCCAGTGCGTCGGCCGTCGCCGACAGCGCACTCGTCACCTGCTCCACCTCGGCGGGCGACGGCCGGGGTACGCCGAGCTCGACCCGCAGCGCACACACGGTCGCCGCGTCGACGATGAGTTCGGCGGAGGCCGTCACGGCCGCCCAGTCACGCTTCTTCCCGCCGTACGGGCCCGGCAGTTCGGCCGCCGCCGTCTCGGCCGCCGCCCGTGCCTCGGCGAGCGCGCGGTACGCGGCGTTGCGCAGGGCCAGACCCTCTGCGCCCGACCTGCGCGGGGCGTGCGCCCCTCCCGGTCCGGTCAGCACATGGCGCAGATACCGCTCCGTGCAGCGCAGGGTGACCGCGTATCGGTGCCCCACCCGCACTCGGGTATCGGCCAGCCGGGGAAGGTGCCCGACGAGCAGCACGATGGCGCAGGCCAGCGAGGTCTCCAGCAGCCGGGCGGGCGCGGCCTCCGTGTCACCTGCCGTGCGGACGAAGGAGAGCACCAGCACCGTGATCACGGCGGTCTGCAGACCGAAGTGCCGGACGGAGAACGGGACCAGCGCGGCGCCCACGACGACCAGCGCCACCGTGGCCGGAGCGCCGAAGCCGCCGAGAACCGTGGTGCACAACAGAAACGCCAGGACTCCGGCGACCGTGCCCGCGAACCGGTTCACCACCCGGGAGAACAACGGCCCCATGTCCGGCTTCACCAGGAACGCGGCGGTGGCCGGCAGCCAGTACCAGTGGACCTGGTGCAGGATCAGGGCGACCGTACCGGTGGCCGCGACACAGAGCGCCACCCGCAGCCCGTACTCCCGCCCCGCCGGCGAGAGCATGCTCCGCCAGGACCGGGACGGCGCGGCGGTGTTCCGCGTGCCCGGGGCGGCAGCGCCGTGCAGCGTACGGTCGAAGACGACGGCGGTCTGAAGCAGCGCACGGTCGAACGCCGCCCGCTCGACCGAGTCCGAAACCGGGCTCGGCAACAGCCCCGCAGGACCGCCGGTCCGCACGGCGGCGGCCAGCCTGCGGGGTCCGTCGGCGACCTCGCAGGGGACGACCCGCCCCTCCCACAGCAGCGCGATGCTCGCCTCGCACAGCGCGACCGCCGCGCCGAATCGTTCGGCGAGTGGATGGCCCGCGGCACCGCCCCGGCCGGGCCAGGGCAGCAGCCGCATGAGACGCAGCGCCTCGTCCGCCTGCTGCTGCGCGGCGACCAGCCTGCGACGCGCAGCGGAGGCATGCGGTCCGCCGAGTGCGTTGAGCGCGTCCGCCAGGGCGTCGAAGACGGCGGCGACCGCCTCGTGCTCGCCGCTCGACCGTGCGGGCCCGCCGTGCCCGGGCGCCCGCAGGACCAGCCGCAACAGCAGCAGCCAGATCGCGCCGGAGAGGAAGCAGAGGGCCTTGGCCCAGGCAGGCCCCGGCATCGGCATCCCCATGCCGATCGTGGTGGTGACCAGCATCTGGAGGGCCGCCGCCGACCACAGCGCACCCACCGCGCTCAGCGCACCGGAGACCCACCCGACCAGGAAGAGCACGGGCACCGCGGCCCAGCGCCCGGCACAGTCGGCAACCAGGGCGCCGACGAGCAGTCCGAGCGATCCGGCCACGGCGGGCAACCCGATGCCCACCAACCCCTTGCGCCGGGTCCCCGGGCGGTCGTTGACCCCGGCAAGCATCGCCCCGAGTGCCGCGAGTACCCCCGGCCCCGGATGTCCCGTGGCGATACCGGCACCGAGCAGCGGCCCCGCCCCGAGCGCGCCGCGCACCATCGCGGTCCGGGGGACAGGGGCCGCGCGTCGGCTCACGACGTGGGTGAGCCAGGCGGGCGCGGGCCGTCGGCCGGACCGGACACCTCTATGAGCCGGGACACGCACGGCTGACCTCCTCGTACACCGGCCGGACACAGATCTGGGGCTGTCGGGGCGGGCAACGGCGGCCGCATACGAGCGACCGTAACAGGCTGATTTGTCGATGGAACGACGGTGAGGTTTCAGCGATGTGATCACTGCCCGGCATCGACCGGAAGTCGTGCACCCCCGGCTCGGTCCACCACGGCTCATGGGCCTCGGCGACCCGCGCCGCCGACTCCGGAAGCGGCGGCCGACGGCGTGCGGCTACCGGCCGGACCTTCGATGTGCCTACTGAACTGCTTCAGAACGCACGGCTCTTGACACCTTTGATGAAGGACACCCAGCCGGCCGCGTGAAAGACGAACGCCGGGCTGTCCGTGATCTTGCTGTCGCGCACGGGGACGAGGTCCGGAGCGCCGTCGGCCACATCCACGCAGCTGCCGCCGTCCCCGTTGCTGCAGGAGGACTTGCACCAGGCGGCCGAGCCCGGGATCACCATCGGGGCGAACTCGTCGATCGCAGTTGCCCGTTGTTCCGGTTCCGCGGCCTCGGCGAAGTAGTCCGCCACCTTCGACTTCCTGGCCGGCCGGCACAACCGTTCCAGATGCTCCCCGCTACGGTCGCCCAGCTGCTCCTGGGACAGCCCGGCGGCCTCGCGCAGGCGGCGTAACTCGCAGCCGTAGAAGGCTCGCGGATTGGTGTACGGGTCCAGTTCCTCGGGTTGCGGCATGTGGCGGAATCCAGCCGGACACCAGGTCGCCGGACTCGGAAACGACGTACCGGCCACCCCATCGTGGACGGCCCGGAATGCGATCGTGGATCAGCGGGTTTGCAACCTTCGCAGCACGCGGCACGAACAGCACAGAGAGCGGATGGCACCCATGGGCGAGTTGATCCTTATCCGGCACGGCGAGACCGAGTGGTCCCGGAACGGGCGGCACACGAGCCACACCGATCTGCCCCTGACCGACCTCGGCGAGCGTCAGGCCCGTGCTCTCGTGCCGCTGATCGCCGGCCGGAAGATCGGGCTCACCCTGGTCAGCCCGGCCCTGCGCGCCCGGCGCACCGCCGAGCTCGCCGGCCTTGACTCGCCCCGTGTCACACCTGACCTGCGCGAGTGGGACTACGGCGGCTACGAGGGCGTGACCACCGTCGAGATCCACCGGACCCGGCCCTCGTGGAACCTGTGGACCGATGGCGTCACCCCCGGCCCCGAGGCGTACCCCGGGGAGACGCCGGCTGAGGTGGGCAAGCGCGCCGACCGCGTGCTCACCGAGGTCCGGACGGCCGCCGAACAGGTGGGGGACGCCGACATCGCTCTCGTGGCGCACTCCCACTTCCTGCGCGTGCTCACCGCCCGCTATCTGGGGCTGGCTCCGGCCGGGGGCGCCATGTTCCAGCTCGTCACGGGGGCCGTCTCGCGGCTCGGCACCGAGCACGGGCAGCCCGTCATCACCGCCCTGAACCTGGCCCTGCCCGAGAGTCTCTTCCACGCCGCCGTCCCGGAGTCGCCCGAGCAGACCTGAGCATGTCCACGCCGTTCAGTCCATCGCGTCCGTCCCCATGTCGGCACGCATCGCGTCCCGCACCCGGGTCAGCGCCTCCAGCACCTGGGCGGCATGGTGCTCGTACTCCGGCATTCCGTGGAGGAGACCGTCGGCGACCGCGTCGCGCAGGTCACGGACCCGTCGGAAGTACAGGAGCGCAGGTTCGACGACTGCTCGTGGCGCGAAGACCTCGAACTGATAGCGCAGTTCGTAGCAGTCCGTGAAGCAGGCGCGGGCGGCCCGGGAGCGCTCCTCCGCGGACCGGGACCTGTCCCGCGCGATCGCCCAGAGTTCACTGCGCGCCTTGGCCAGAGCGGACAAGTAGGCGCTGTACAGGTCCCGTCGGCTCGTCCGCCACTCCCGCCTGGTCTCCCGCAGATCCCGGCGACGTTCGATGACCAGCGCCGAGCTGAGGGCGATGACCGCGCCTGCGACCGTGCTGACGACCGTTATCCAGCTCATCGCGGCAGCGTAGGAGAGGGGCGGGCCCCCTGAACAGACCCTCCTGCCGGATCCCGGCGCGCCGGTGCGGCGCTGGCGGCGGCACGTATATTCGGCTGGTACGACACGGCGATCAAGCCTGTGACGTGGGCTTTTATGGCCCGGAGAACGAGTGTGGACCAACAGCGAGGAGCAGGTCGATGACGACAACCGCGCGCCCGAGCGTGCAGCACGAGGACGACCGGGTGAGGGTCACCCGCTGGGACTTCGAGCCCGGAACGCGTACCGGCCGCCATGTCCATGCGTACGACTATGTGGTCGTGCCGGTTGTCGACGGTGTCATCAGTGCCTTCGCGCCCGACGGGTCGGTGACCGAGTCGCAGCTGCGGGCCGGTGAGTCGTACGCCCGCCCGGCCGGTGGTGAGCACGATGTCGTCAATACCGGCAGTGCCTGGCTGGCCTTCGTCGAGATCGAGCTCAAGGGGACATCGGCTGCGGCCGTGTCGTCCTGAGCCCGAGCGCCATGGCCGGGCCGGGGATGCCGTCCCCGTACCTCTTCGGGATCCGTCCTCCTCGGCATCCGCTGCGGGAGCGACGGCTCCGGTGGCGGATCAGTCTGCGCGCGACGCACAGCATTTTGTGAGCTCCTCCTACAGGGGCGTCGAGGCCAACTACTCCTGGTCCGGCGCCCAGTGGGATGAACGAACGGCCGGTACCTCACCCGAGGTACCGGCCGTTCACAGGAGTGGGGAGGTCAGGAGATCAGCTCCACCTCCGCCAGCGTCCCCTCACCGTCCGGCACCAGGCGGTAGTGCGCGTACGTTCCCGCCGTGCCCACCGAGAACACCCGGGTCTGCTTGTCCCAGGCGAACGACTGCCCGGACCGCTTGTCGAGGTCCTTCCACGTCGTGCCGTCCGTCGAGCCCTGCAGGACCCAGCCCGTCGGCGCCTTCGCCGCGGCGCCCGAGGTCAGCGTGTACTGGACCGCCTTCGTCGCCGACCCGACCGGGAGCTCCACCGCGCCGGTCACCGTCGTCGTCGTGGCCGACGTGTTGTCGAACAGCGCGCCTTCGCCCTTCAGGACGTCCTTCTTCGGCGACGGCACCTTGTCGTCCTGGGTGATCGACGTCGGGGCCGCGTTCTTGCCCGTGCCCCAGGCCGACGGCTTGGCGCCCATGTCGAACTCCAGGACGCCGCCCTTGGCGAGCACCTCGTGCGGCAGCGATGTGGACGTCCACTTCTTGCCGTTGACCTTCAGACCCTGCACGTAGATGTTCTTCGCGCTGTTCTTCGGGGCCTTGATCACGAGGTCGTGGCCGTTCTCCAGGTGGACGGTGGTCTTCGTGAAGAGCGGCGAGCCGATGGCGTACTCGCCACTGCCCATCACCAGGGGGTAGAAGCCGAGCGAGGAGAAGAGGTACCAGGCCGACTGCTCGCCGTTGTCCTCGTCGCCGTGGTAGCCCTGGCCGATCTCACTGCCCGTGTAGAGGCGGCCGAGGACCTCGCGGACCTTCTCCTGGGTCTTCCAGGGCTGCGACGCCGCGTCGTACATGTACGTGACGTGGTGCGCGACCTGGTTGCTGTGGCCGTACATGCCCATCCGTACGTCACGGGCCTCCGTCATCTCGTGGATGACACCGCCGTACGAGCCGACGAATTCGGGACCGGCCGTCTCCGGCGTGGAGAAGTACGTGTCGAGCTTCTTCGCCAGGCCGTCGCGGCCGCCGTACAGGTTGGCCAGACCGCGGCTGTCCTGCGGAGCCGTGAACGCGTAGCCCCAGCCGTTCGTCTCCGTGTAGTCGTAGCCCCAGATGCGCGGGTCGTACGTGTCGGAGGCGACCCGCCAGTCACCCTTGGCATTCCTGCCCTGGAAGAAGCCCGCCTTGGAGTCGAACAGCTCGACATAGTTGCGGGCCCGGTTCAGGAAGTACTCCGACTCCTCCTTGTACCGCTCCTTCTTCGTCTTCCTGTAGAGCGCCTGGCCCATCTGCGCGAGGCCGTAGTCGTTGAGGTAGCCCTCCAGCGACCAGGACAGACCCTCGTGCGTCGACGTGTTCGCGTATCCCGCGAACGGGGACGTCTCCATCCCCTTCCGGCCCACACCCGACGACGGCGGAACCACCGTGGCGTTCTTCAGGGCCGCCTCGTACGCCGCCTCGCCGTCGAACTTCACGCCCTTGACGTACGCGTCCGCGAACGCGACGTCCGACGAGGTGCCGGTCATCAGGTCGGCGTAGCCGGGGGAGGACCAGCGGGAGATCCAGCCGCCGTCCTTGTACTGCTGGACGAAACCGTCGACCATCTCGCCGGCCTTGTCCGGCGTGAGGAAGGAGTACGCGGGCCACGTCGTCCGGTAGGTGTCCCAGAAGCCGTTGTTGACGTACACCTTGCCGTCGACGATCTTCGCCCCCGTGTGGGTGGGGGTGTCCGGGCCGATCTGCGGGGAGAACGGGCTGGCGTACTGGTCCTTGCCGCCGACCCGCTCGAAGCCCGAATTCGGGTAGAGGTACAGCCGGTACAGGCTGGAGTAGAGCGTCGTCAGCTGGTCGGCATCGGCGCCCTCGACCTCCACCCGTCCCAGGATGTCGTCCCAGGCCTGCTGCGCCCGGTCCTCGACGCGGCCGAAGGAGCGGGACGCGGGGATCTCGGCGGCGAGGTTCTGCTTCGCCTGGTCGATGCTGATCAGCGAGGTGGCCAGACGGAGGTTGACCGTACGGTCCTTGCCGGCGTCGAAGCGGAGGTAGCCCGTCACGTCGTCACCGCCGCCGCCCTTGAGCTTGCCGCTCGCGGTGACCGGGGCATCGAAGACGCCGTAGACGAAGAGCCGGGTGGCACCGGTGGAGAGGCCGCTCTTCACGTCGGAGAAGCCGGTGAAGGAGCTGGTTGCCGGGTCGAGAGTGAGTCCGCCGTCGTTGGAGATGTTGTCGAAGACGACGGACGCGTCGTCACCGGGGTACGTGAACCGCATCCGCGCCGCGTGGTCGGTCGGCGTCATCTCGGCCTTGAGGCCGTTCTCGAACGTCACTCCGTAGTAGTGCGGCTTCGCCGTCTCGTTCTCGTGCTTGAACGGCAGGGCGCGCGCCGTGCGGGAGGCGTTCGGGGTGTCCTTGGCCACCGACGGCATCAGCTGGAACGTCTGCCGGTCGCCCATCCACGGGCTCGGCTCATGGCTCGCGCTGAACGCCTGGAGAGTGGGCAGGTTGTCGTCGTTGTTGGCGCGCTGGTAGTCGTACAGCCAGCTCGTCGAAGCGGCGTTGGTGACCGGCGTCCAGAAGTTGAAGCCGTTCGGGACGGCGGTGGCGGGGAAGTTGTTTCCGCGCGAGAAGCCGCCGCTGGAGTTGGTGCCGCGGACCGTCGACGCATAGTCGGACAGGTGCGCCCGGCGCTCCTCCGGGGCCTTCGGGGCGAGCTTGATGTCGTCGATCCAGCCCTGGAACTTCGCCGGGCCCTTGGGGGAGTCGTACGCCACCAGGATCCGGTCGACGGTCTTCCCGGCCGCGACCGTGCCGATGCGCGAGGCGACCTTGTTCCACTGGTTGACGTACAGCCGCTTGGCGTCGGCCTGGCCCTGCGGGGTCAGCGGACCGCCGTGGCTGTCGGTGGCACCCAGATCGCTCAGGTACGTGCCGTCGGTGAACGCGAGGTCGACCGCCACATGCGTGGCCGGGTACGAGAGGTCCGTCTCGCCCATCTGCGGGTAGACGAGGTAGGAGAGCTCGGTGTCCCGGGTGACGGCCGTGTCGACGTCGAAGATCTTGTTGTACGAGTACGCCCGGCCGTCCGCCTTGTGCGTGCCCGCGTAGCGCAGAGCCTTCTTGCCCGTGAAGCCCGCGCCGGCCTTGGCCGTGGGGGAGCCGGACGGACCGCGGTCGATCTGGCTGCGCATCTCGTCGGGTGCCGGTGTGCCGGTGTTGCCGTCGGAGAACTGGACGTCGGCGAGCTGAGTGATGTTCGAGGCGCCGTTGTTCTTCGTGATGTCCAGACGGAAGTGCTGGTAGGCCGTGTCGCCCGTGATGTCGTACGACTTGGTCTGGAAGCGCTCGCTGAAGGACTGGTCGGTCCGGGAGTCGAGGTCCACCCACGTCTTGCCGTCGGCGGAGCCCTGGAGTGTCCAGTTCCTCGGGTCACGCTCGTCGTAGTCGTTGGCCGAGGTGAGCGCGTAGGTCACGACCTTGACCGGTTCGGCGAGATCGAACTCCAGCCAGCCGGTGGGCTCGAAGGTCAGCCACTTGGTGGCGGACTCTCCGTCGATGAGGTTCTCCTTCACCTCACCACCGCCGGTGTTCTCGTCACTGGCGCGGACATCGGTGACCTTGTCCGTGACATTGCCCGGTATTCCGGACGAGAAGCCGCCATCGATACCCGACGACCGCTTCGTCCCGTCAGACCCCTCCTCCACGGTATTGCGCCAGTCCGGCTGCTTTTCGTCTGCCTCGAACGAGGAGGTGAACGTCTGGTCGGCTGTGGGCTTTTCACCCCTTTCGAGGGAACGTGCCGACTGGGCGAAGGCCGAAGTCGGGGCGGTCACGACCAGGACCAGTGAAGCCGCAATGAGTGCGGCTGTGCGGCTTTGTCTCTTGCGAGAACCATGTCGGGGCTGCATGCCGAGCCAATCCTCCCGAGGAAGTGCGCGTTGGACAACGTTGTCAGAGTGATGCGCAGGATCCAGTAGGGAGCCAAGTGGCTGGATGTGTCAAGGGTGTTGGGCATGGACGGCCGGGCGAATCGACCGTATTGCGGAAATCGTTACACGCGGACGAGGGCGCACGGGGTCCATGTATCCGCGAGGTCTCAACTCGGGAAAGACTGCCGCTCAAAGCTGCATTCGATCTTGCTCAGTTGGCTGCAAGTGGACTATACCTGTCGGCGTCTACCCCGCCGTTTTCCGTGCGGGCGGACAAGGGGGGCCGGGGGAACGGTCGAGGGGATGCCATGAGGTGCATCCGCCGCTCGATCTCCCGAATCCCCCACTGCATCCGGCTAGCCTGCAAAATCAGCACGACCCAAGCGCAACTGACCGCGGTGGCGGGGCCCTTCGCCTGAGGCGAATTTCGACGGGCGACCGGTACACACCGCCTGAGTCCTGGAGAAGGCGAGGACTTGAGCATGGGATCCACCTCCGGCCACACGAAT
Source organism: Streptomyces sp. NPDC057565 (assembly GCF_042801455.1). Lineage (NCBI taxonomy): Bacteria > Bacillati > Actinomycetota > Actinomycetes > Kitasatosporales > Streptomycetaceae > Streptomyces > Streptomyces sp. NPDC057565. Next base: position 73,301 of record NZ_JBHVFU010000007.1, read on the forward strand.
GAGGGCCTCGGCCGTCGCGACGTGATCAAGCGGTCTGCCGCACTCGGTCTGATCACCGTTCCGACCATGAGCTTCCTGTCGGCGTGTGCGAGTAGCGACAGCGGCACCGACGACTCGGTCAAGAAGGGCAAGACGAGCGCCAAGAACCCGCTCGGCGTCAATGAGACCGCTGCCCTCGACGTCGTCATCTTCGACGGCGGTTTCGGTCAGCAGTACGCGATCGACGCGGAGAAGAAGTACAACGAGGCCTTCCCCAAGGCCCCGAAGGTCAAGCACACCGCGACCCAGAAGATCCAGTCGCAGCTGCAGCCGCGCTTCAACGGTGGCACCCCGCCGGACCTGATCGACAACTCGGGCGCCGAGCAGATGGACATGGGTGTCCTCGTCGGCAAGAAGCAGCTGCTCGACCTGACGCCGCTGATGGACGCCCCGTCCATCGACGACCCGAGCAAGAAGGTCCGTGACACGCTGCGTCCCGGTGTCCTGGAAATGGGCCAGTTCGACGGCGACCCGGTCTGGATCATGTACTACGCGTACACGGTCTACGGTGTCTGGTACTCGCAGACCGCGCTGGACAACCTCGACGCGCAGTACCCCGAGACCTGGGACGACATGCTCGCCCTCTGCGAGAAGGCGAAGAAGAAGGGCATCGCCGGCTGGACGTACGCCGGTAAGTACCCGTACTACCTGCCGTTCTCGCTCTACCCGTTCATCGCCAAGATCGGTGGCCGGGAGGTTCTCGACAAGATCGACAACCTGGAGCCGAACGCCTGGAAGGACCCCGCGGTCAAGGCGGCGTTCGAGGCGTACTACGAGCTGTACAAGAAGGGGTACATCCTCAAGGGCACCCCCGGCATGACCCACATCCAGTCGCAGACCGCGTGGACCAAGGGCAAGGCGCTCTTCATCCCGAACGGTTCGTGGGTGGAGAACGAGGCGGCGCCCACCACGCCCAAGGACTTCAAGATGATGGTCGCGGCGCCGTCCAGCCTGGACGCGTCCGACAAGATGCCGTTCGGCACCATCTGGGCCTCCGGCGGTGAGCCCTTCGTCGTCCCGGCCAAGGCGAAGAACCCCGAGGGCGGCATGGAGCAGCTGCGCATCATGCTCTCCGAGGAGTCCTCGAAGAACTTCACCAAGCAGGTCAAGTCCCTCAGCGCCTTCAACGGTGGCACCGACGGTCTGACCCTGTCCACGGCCATGCAGGCCGGCGTCGACGCGCTGAAGAAGGCCGGCGACAACGTGGTGAACCCGCGCCTGCAGGACTGGTACGTGAAGCTCCAGAAGGAGCAGATCGGCGTCGCCGGCATCGGCGAGATGATGGCGGGCCGCGCGACCCCGGCCGAGGCCATCCAGAAGATCCAGGCCTTCGCGGACGCGGCGGCCAAGGACCAGTCCATCAAGCACTACAAGCACCAGTGAGCAACCGTCACCAGCGGCGGCACCCGCGGAAAGATCGGGGTCGGTAAACGATGCAGCACGGCAAGTACCGCTTCATTGTGGGGTTCTTGACAGTCCCACTGGCGTTGTACGCGGTCTTCGTCATTTGGCCGTTCATCCAGTCCATCTACTATTCCTTCACGGACTGGACCGGTCTGAGCCCGGACTTCAAGATGGTCGGCTTCGACAACTACACCAGGATGTTGAAGGACGACATTTTCTGGAAGTCCTTGCAGCACAGCGTGTTGCTCGTGCTGCTGCTGCCGCTGGTGACGCTGGGCCTCGCGCTTTTCTTCGCCTTCATGCTCAATGTCGGCGGCAGGCGGCGTAAGAACGCCACGGTCGCCGGCGTGCGGGGCTCGGGCTTCTACAAGATCGCCTATTTCTTCCCGCAGGTGCTCTCGATCGTGATCGTCGCCCTGCTCTTCCAGTTCGCGTTCAACCCCAGTGACGGGATGCTGAATTCGACCCTGAAGGGCATCGGTCTCGGCTCCGTCCAGCCGGACTGGCTGGGCGATCCGAGCCTCGCGCTCATCTGCGTCATGTCGGTGCTGATCTGGTCGACGGTCGGATTCTTCGTCGTCCTGTTCTCCGCCGGAATGGCGTCCATTCCGAAGGACTTCTACGAGGCGGCGCTCCTCGACGGCGCCAACCGCATCACGACGTTCTTCCGGATCACTCTGCCGCTGCTCTGGGACACGGTGCAGTCGGGCTGGGTCTACATGGGAATTCTGGCGCTCGGCGTGGAGGCGTTCACGGCCGTACAGGTCATGACCGTGGGTCCCGGCGGTCCCGACTACTCGACCACGGTCCTGCCGCTGTACGTGTACCAGACGGCCTTCCGTGACGGCCAGGCAGGATACGCAACAACGATCGGTGTCGGACTGCTCATCGTCACCATGGCCTTCGCGGCCATCGTGATGCGACTGGGCCGGCGCGAGCGGCTGGAGTTCTGATGAAGACCACTGACACCCCTCCCGCGCCTGCGGCGGACCGCGTGCCCGTGTCGACGGTGACCGTGCCCGGCGGCAAGAAGGAGAAGAGCAGCGAGGGCTCCGTCCTCAACGTGTTCTCGCACGGCGTGCTGATCATCTGGGCGATCCTGGTCGTCATGCCGCTGCTCTGGGCGGTGATGGCGTCCTTCAAGACGGACGACTCGATCCTGTCGACGCCGTGGGCGCTGCCCGACAAGCTGCACTTCGAGAACTGGTCGCGCGCCTGGAGCCAGGCGCACATGAGCGATTACTTCTTCAACACGATCGTCGTGGTGGGCGGCTCGCTCATCGGCACGCTGCTGCTCGGTTCCATGGCGGCGTACGTACTGGCGCGGTTCGACTTCCCGGGGAACCGCTTCCTGTACTTCCTCTTCATCGGCGGGATGAGCTTCCCGATCATCCTGGCGCTGGTCCCGCTGTTCTTCGTGATGAACAACATGGGACTGCTGAACACGGTGCACGGACTGATCCTGGTCTACATCGCGTACTCCCTGCCCTTCACCGTCTTCTTCCTCACCTCGTTCTTCCGGACGCTGCCGACCTCGGTGGCGGAAGCGGCGATGCTCGACGGGGCGTCGCACACCCGGACGTTCTTCCAGGTCATGCTGCCGATGGCGAAGCCCGGCCTGATCAGCGTCGGTATCTTCAACTTCCTGGGGCAGTGGAACCAGTACATGCTGCCGACGGTGCTGAACACCGAACCGGATCACCGGGTGCTCTCCCAGGGCCTGGTCGAACTGGCCACCAGCCAGGGATACAAGGGTGACTGGTCCGGCCTCTTCGCCGGTCTGGTGATGGCGATGCTGCCGGTCCTCGCGGCCTACATCGTCTTCCAGCGTCAGGTCGTCGCGGGCCTGACCGCGGGGGCCGTGAAGTAGCGGCCCGCCGGACACCGCATGGACGGACGAACCGCCCGTCGGCCCTGTGCCGACGGGCGGTTCGTCCGTTCTTCGTGTCCGCTCATCGGGGCCTGTCCGCTCATCCGAGGCTCGGACTGCTCAAGGTCTTGACGGGGAGTGCCCCAAAACGCTCAGCTTAGAGTTCACATGTTAGAGAAAACGGTAGGAGTGAGAGAGTCGATGGAGACTCCGGGGTCGCAGACATCTCTGCATCGCGCCAACCTTGAGCGGGTCGTGCGCGCCGTACGTATGGCGGGTTCGCTCACCCAGGCGGAGATCGCCAGAAGCACCGGCCTCTCCGCGGCCACGGTCTCCAATATCGTTCGCGAACTGAAGGACGGCGGCACGGTCGAGGTGACCCCCACCTCGGCGGGCGGCCGCCGGGCCCGCAGCGTCTCCCTGAGCGGTGACGCGGGCATCGTGATCGGCGTCGACTTCGGACATACGCATCTGCGGGTGGCGGTCGGCAACCTTGCCCACCAGGTGCTCGCCGAGGAGTCCGAGCCGCTGGATGTGGACGCCTCGTCGGCGGAGGGCTTCGGCCGGGCGGAACAGCTGGTCAAGCGGCTGATCGAGACGACCGGGATCGGCCCGGACAAGGTGATCGGAGTGGGCCTCGGCGTTCCCGGTCCGATCGATGTGGAGTCCGGCACGCTGGGCTCCACGTCGATCCTGCCGGGCTGGACGGGCATCAACCCGAGCGAGGAGCTCGCCGCACGGCTGGGCGTGCCGGTGTACGTCGACAACGACGCCAACCTCGGGGCGCTGGGAGAGCTGGTCTGGGGGAGCGGCAGGGGGGTCAAGGATCTCGCGTACATCAAGGTCGCAAGCGGTGTCGGCGCCGGTCTGGTGATCGACGGACACATCTACCGGGGGCCCGGCGGCACGGCCGGCGAGATCGGCCACATCACGCTCGACGAATCGGGTCCCGTCTGCCGCTGCGGCAACCGCGGATGCCTGGAGACCTTCACGGCCGCGCGGTACGTCCTGCCCCTGCTCCAGCCCAGCCACGGGCCCGATCTCACGATGGAACGGGTGGTCCAGCTGGCCCGGGAGGGCGATCCGGGCTGCCGCCGGGTGATCGGGGACGTCGGGCGGCACATCGGCAGCGGCGTCGCCAACCTGTGCAACCTGCTCAACCCCAGCCGGGTGGTCCTCGGCGGCTCCCTCGCCGAGGCGGGGGAGCTGGTCCTCGGGCCGATCCGCGACTCGGTGTCGCGCTACGCCATCCCCAGCGCCGCCCGGCAGCTGTCGGTCCTTCCGGGGGCCCTCGGCGGCCGGGCCGAGGTGCTCGGTGCGCTGGCTCTCGTGCTCAGCGAAATGGGGGATTCAACCCTTTTGGAGAGCACTCTGCCCACGGCCACACCTGCCTTCACTTAGATAACGAATGGCACCGTTGTCATCTCGTTAAGGATTTACTCCTTGACGCTGACGTCGCAGCCGAGTTGACTTCCAGCCACCTCGGCCGCAACGTCGCGGCCTCGTCAGGGAGGTTCGAGAATGAACACGCGTATGCGTCGTGCCGCCGTTGCCGTTGCCGCCACCGCGATGGCTGTCTCGCTCGCCGCTTGCGGCAGCGCCAAGGAGTCCGGCGACAAGGCCACGGACACCGGCTCCGCGAAGAAGGGCAACGATCTCAAGATCGGTCTGCTCCTTCCCGAGAACCAGACGGCCCGTTACGAGAAGTTCGACAAGCCGATCATCGAGAAGAAGATCAGCGATCTCACCGACGGCAAGGCGAAGGTCGTCTACGCCAACGCCAAGCAGGACGCCACGCTGCAGACGCAGCAGGTCGACACCATGATCACCAACAAGGTCGACGCGCTGATCGTCGACTCGGTGGACTCCAAGGCCATCGCGGGCGCGGTGAAGAAGGCCAAGGACGCGGGCATCCCCGTCGTCGCCTTCGACCGTCTCGCCGAGGGGCCGATCGACGCCTACACCTCCTTCGACAATGAAGAGGTCGGCCACGTCCAGGGCAAGGCCCTGCTGGAGGCCATGGGCTCCAAGGCCGACGGCGGCACGATCGTGATGATGAACGGCGCGATCACCGACCCGAACGCCGCGCTCTTCAAGAAGGGTGCCAAGGCGGAGCTCGACGGCAAGGTCAAGGTCGGCAAGGAGTACGACACCAAGGAGTGGAAGCCGGAGAACGCCAACGCCAACATGGAGGCGGCGATCTCGGCCCTCGGCAAGGGCAAGATCGACGGCGTCTACTCCGCCAACGACGGCATGGCGGGCGGCATCATCACCGCCCTCAAGGCCGCCGGTCTCTCCAAGCTCCCGCCGGTGACCGGCCAGGACGCCGAACTGGCCGGCGTGCAGCGCATCGTCGCCGGTGAGCAGTTCATGAGCGTCTACAAGCCGTACGGCCCCGAGGGCGAGGCCGCTGCCGCGATGGCCGTGGCGCTGGCCCAGGGCAAGAGCCTCGACTCGATCGCCACCTCCACGGTCGACAGCCCCACCGACAAGGGCGTTCCCACGTTCCTGGTCCCGGTCGTCTCGCTGACCAAGGACAACATCAAGGACACCGTCCTCAAGGACGGCGTCTACACGCTGGACGAGATCTGCACGGCCAACTACAAGGCCGCCTGCGACAAGCTCGGCCTGAAGTAGGCTGCACCCTCGCCGTAAGCGCGGTCGGGCAATCGCCTTGCATGCAAGGCGAGTTGACTGTGCTCCGGCAGCAAGTCCGCTGATTTCTCGGCGGCTTGCACCATGGAAGCCTGTCCGGCGCCCCGCACATCAACCGTCCCGCTATCGGGCGGGGCGCCGGGCGGAACGCTTCCGCACTCTTTTGTTCTCTTCTGCTCGACCACCGCGCCCTCCCCCGGCGCGGCATCCCCGCCGGTCAGGCGGCGAAGGAGATGGTTCACGTGTCCGCTACGCCCGTGTTGGCGTTGCGAGGGGTCTCCAAGCGATTCGGTGCCGTTCAGGCGCTCACCGATGTAGAGCTCGAGGTCCACGCCGGTGAGGTGGTCGCCCTGGTCGGCGACAACGGCGCCGGTAAATCAACGCTGGTCAAGACGATCGCCGGGGTTCACCCCATCGATGACGGAGTCATCGAGTGGGAGGGCAAGGGCGTCCAGATCAACCGGCCGCACGACGCCCAGAACCTGGGCATCGCGACCGTCTATCAAGACCTGGCGCTCTGCGACAACATCGATGTCGTCGGCAACCTCTACCTCGGCCGGGAGCTCCGTAAGTTCGGTGTCCTCAACGAGGTCGAGATGGAGCGCCGCTCCCGCGAGCTTCTCAGCACGCTGTCGATCCGCATACCCAGCGTCCGTATCCCGATCGCCTCGCTCTCCGGCGGTCAGCGCCAGACCGTGGCCATCGCCCGTTCGATGCTCGGTGAGCCGAAGCTCGTCATCCTCGACGAGCCGACCGCGGCCCTCGGTGTCGAGCAGACCGCCCAGGTCCTCGACCTCGTCGAGCGGCTGCGCGAGCGCGGTCACGCGGTGATCCTCATCAGCCACAACATGGCCGACGTCAAGGCGGTCGCCGACAAGGTGGCCGTGCTCCGGCTGGGCCGCAACAACGGCGTCTTCGACGTCGCGACCACCTCGCAGGAAGAGATCATCTCCGCGATCACGGGCGCCACGGACAATGCCGTGACCCGCCGCGCGGCGCGCAACGGGGAGGCCCAGAAGTGAGCACCGACAACACCTCCAAGCCGATGCTGGCGACTGCCGACGCGCCCGCCGAGAACCCCGCCGCGGCGGACGGCTCCGTCACCGCCGTCGACCCCCGGCTGCTCGTCCGCGAGCAGGGCCTCTCCGGATACCTCGGCGAGTTCAAGCGCAAGATGAAGGCCGGCGACCTGGGCTCGATCCCCGTCGTCGTGGGCCTGATCATCATCTGGGCGATCTTCCAGAGCCTCAACTCGAACTTCCTCACCGCGGGCAACCTCTCGGACATCTCGGTCGCCATGGTCGGCACCGGCATGATCGCGGTCGGCATTGTCTTCGTCCTGCTGCTCGGCGAGATCGACCTCTCGGTCGGCTCGGTCAGCGGTGTCGCGGGCGCCACCTTCGCGGTCCTCAATGTCACCCACGGCATGTCCGAGTGGCTGGCCCTGATCCTGGCGATCCTCACCGGCGCGGCGGCCGGCGCGATCCACGGCTACGTCTTCGCCAAGATCGGTGTCCCCGCCTTCGCCGTCACCCTGGCCGGTCTGCTGTTCTGGAACGGCTTCATGCTCCAGATCCTCGGCTCCAACGGCACCATCAACCTCGACTCCGAGGGTCTGGTCGCCAAGCTGACCAGCTACTACTTCAGCGATGTCGCGGCCGGCTACGGCCTCGCCGCAGTCGCCGTGGCGGCGTACTTCCTGTCGTCCTTCCTCGACAACCGTCGCCGTGAGGCGGTGGGCGTCCCGTCCCGCCCGCTGAGCGAGATCATCGTGCGCACGGTCGCGCTGGCCGTGGTGGCCTTCGCCGTCGCCATCATGTTCAACCAGTACAAGGGTCTGCCGCTCGCCGTGGTGATCTTCCTGGTCATGCTGGTGACGACCGACTTCGTCCTGCGCCGCACCTCGTACGGCCGCAAGATCTTCGCGCTCGGCGGCAGCGTCGAGGCGTCCCGCCGCGCCGGTATCAACGTGGTGATGATCCGGACCTCGGTCTACGCGATCTCCGGCACCTTCGCCGCCATCGGCGGACTCTTCATCGCCTCCAAGATCACCTCCGCCAACCAGGGCGCGGGCAGCGGTGAGCTTCTGATGAACGCCATCGCGGCGGCCGTCATCGGCGGCACCAGCCTCTTCGGCGGCCGCGGCCGCACCTGGAACGCGCTGCTCGGCGTGCTGGTCATCATCTCGATCCAGTACGGCCTCGCCCTGCAGGGCATCGCCTCGCCGATCCAGTACATGATCACCGGTGGTGTGCTTCTCGCCACGGTCGTCATCGACGCAGTCACCCGCAAGACCCAGAAGACGGCGGGCCGCGCCTGACCGCGGAACCCGCGCGTGTGCCCGGCACCCATCGCGGTGCCGGGCACACGCACGTACGCAGGCACGTACGCATCGAAGAGAACGTCCGCAGCCGGATCCGGTCCCGAACACGCCGCCCGATGACCTCGCGCGCGGACGGAACATTAGACTCATCGGATCGGCATGCTCGACCAGCTCGAAACGCAAGGAGGCACGGGTGGCTCTGCTGACCCGCATCGGTGGACCGCGTGACCTGGACCGGCTCACTCCCGAGCAGCTGGACCAGCTCGCCGAAGAGATCCGGACCTTCCTCGTCGACGCCGTTTCCAAGACCGGTGGCCACCTCGGCCCCAACCTGGGTGTGGTCGAGCTGACCATCGCCCTGCACCGGGTCTTCGATTCGCCGAAGGACAAGGTGCTTTTCGACACCGGCCACCAGAGCTATGTGCACAAACTGCTCACCGGTCGCAAGGACTTCTCGAAGCTCAAGAGCAAGGGGGGCCTGTCCGGTTACCCCTCGCGCGCCGAGTCCGAGCACGACATCATCGAGAACTCGCACGCCTCCACCGTCCTCGGCTGGGCCGACGGACTCGCCAAGGCCAACGAGGTACTGAAGAAGGACGACCACGTCGTCGCGGTCATCGGTGACGGCGCGCTCACCGGCGGCATGGCCTGGGAGGCGTTGAACAACATCGCCGCCGCCAAGGACCGTCCGCTCGTCATCGTCGTCAACGACAACGAGCGCTCCTACGCCCCGACCATCGGCGGCCTCGCCAACCACCTCGCCACCCTGCGCACCACCGACGGCTACGAGCGTTTCCTGGCCCGCGGCAAGGACATCCTGGAGCGCACCCCCGTCGTCGGGAAGCCGCTGTACGAGACGCTGCACGGCGCCAAGAAGGGGCTGAAGGACTTCATCGCCCCGCAGGGCATGTTCGAGGACCTCGGTCTGAAGTACGTCGGCCCGATCGACGGCCACGACATCGAGGCCCTGGAGTCCGCGCTGCAGCGGGCCAAGCGCTTCGGCGGCCCGGTCATCGTGCACTGCCTCACCGAGAAGGGCCGCGGCTACACCCCCGCCCTCCTCGACGAGGCCGACCGCTTCCACGCCGTCGGCAAGATCCACCCCGACACCGGCCTCCCCATCGCCACCTCCGGCCTCGACTGGACGTCCGTCTTCGGCGAGGAGATGGTCAAGCTCGGCAAGGAGCGCAAGGACATCGTCGCGATCACCGCGGCCATGCTCCAGCCGGTCGGCCTCACCAAATTCGAGAAGGAATTCCCGGACCGGATCTACGACGTCGGCATTGCCGAGCAGCACGGCGCGGTCTCCGCGGCGGGCCTCGCCACCGGCGGACTGCACCCCGTCTTCGCGGTGTACGCCACGTTCCTCAACCGGGCCTTCGACCAGGTCCTCATGGATGTCGCGCTGCACAACTGCGGCGTCACGTTCGTCCTGGACCGGGCGGGTATCACCGGCACCGACGGTGCCTCGCACAACGGCATGTGGGACATGTCGATCCTGCAGTGCGTGCCGGGCCTGCGGATCGCGGCTCCGCGCGACGCCGACCAGGTCCGCGCCCAGCTGCGCGAGGCCGTCGAGGTCGACGACGCCCCGACCGTGGTCCGCTTCTCCAAGGGGGCGGTCGGCCCGTCCGTCCAGGCCGTCGGCAAGGTCGGTGGCATGGACGTGCTCCGCAGGGCCGACACGGCCCGCCCGGACGTCCTCCTGGTGTCCGTCGGCGCCCTCGCCCCGATGTGCCTGGAGATCGCCGATCTGCTGGACGCCCAGGGCATCACGACGACGGTCGTCGACCCGCGCTGGGTCAAGCCCGTCGACGAGGCCATGGCGCCGCTCGCCGAGCAGCACCGCGTCGTCGTCACCGTCGAGGACAACAGCCGGGCCGGCGGTGTCGGCTCCGCTGTCGCCCAGGCGCTGCGCGACGCCGGGGTCGACGTACCGCTGCGCGACTTCGGTATCCCGCCGCGCTTCCTCGACCACGCCTCCCGCAAGGAGGTCATGGCAGAGATCGGGCTGACCGCGCCGGACATCGCCCGTCAGGTGACCGGGCTCGTCGCCAAGCTGGACGGCCGCTTCGACAGCGGCGCCGACAGCCGCTCCGTGATCGAACCCGCGCGCGACTGACCCCTTCGAGCACGGTCCCCGCGACCGGCGGGCGATACGGCAGATGGGCCGGTCGGCCACCCTGTACGGGTGGTTCGACCGGCCCATCTGCGTGAAATCGTCCGGTGCGGAGCCTCCCGCGACCGATGAGGTCCCAATCATGGCGTACACGACGAGTGCGTGGAGGTACGCCGGTGACTGCCCAGCAGGACACACCACCCAGGAAGGGCGGACTGTTCCGGACCAAGACGGTCGAGCAGTCCATCCTCGACACCGAGGAACCGGAGCACGCGCTCAAGAAGTCACTCTCTGCCCTGGACCTCACGGTCTTCGGGGTGGGTGTCATCATCGGCACCGGCATCTTCGTCCTCACCGGCAAAGTGGCGAAGGAGACCGCGGGACCCGCGACGTCCCTCGCCTTCGTGGTCGCGGGCATCGTCTGCGCCCTGGCCGCGCTCTGTTACGCCGAGTTCGCCTCCACCGTGCCGGTCGCGGGGTCCGCCTACACCTTCTCGTACGCCTCGCTGGGCGAGCTGGTCGCCTGGATCATCGGCTGGGACCTGGTGCTGGAGTTCGCCCTGGGCACGGCGGTGGTGGCGGTCGGATGGTCCGGCTACGTCCGCTCGCTGATGGAGAACGTCGGCTGGCACATGCCCGACGTGCTCTCCGGTCCGGATGTGGCCCCAGGATTCGGCTTCGACGTTCTGGCCTTCGCCCTGGTGGTCGTCCTGACCGTCATCCTGGTGCTCGGCATGAAGCTCTCCGCCCGGGTCACGACGGTCGTGGTCGCCATCAAGCTGGCCGTTGTCATGATCGTGATCATCGCGGGGCTCTTCTTCATCAAGGCCGCCAACTACTCGCCCTTCATCCCGCCGGCACAGCCGCAGCCGGCCGGCTCCGGGCTGAGCGCGCCGTTGATCCAGCTGATGTTCGGCTATGCACCGACCAACTTCGGCATCATGGGGATCTTCACCGCAGCCTCCATCGTCTTCTTCGCCTTCATCGGCTTCGACGTCGTCGCGACCGCCGCCGAGGAGACCAAGCTCCCGCAGCGAGACATGCCACGCGGCATCCTCGCTTCGCTCTTCATCTGCACGGTGCTCTACGTCGCCGTCTCGCTGGTGGTCACCGGCATGGAGCACTACACCGAACTGTCGGTGAGCGCCCCCCTGGCCGATGCCTTCAAGGCCGTCGGCCATCCCGTCTACGCCGGGTTCATCAGTTTCGGCGCGGCCGTCGGCCTGACGACGGTGTGCATGATCCTGCTGCTGGGTCAGACCCGGGTGTTCTTCGCGATGAGCCGCGACGGGCTGCTTCCGCGGTTCTTCTCCAAGACGCACCCGAAGTTCGGCACCCCGTACCGCCCGACCATCCTGCTCGGCGTGATCATCGCGATCGTCGCCGGCTTCACCAGCATCAACGAGCTGGCGACACTGGTGAACATCGGCACGCTCTTCGCGTTCGTCGTCGTCGCCCTGGGAGTCGTGGTGCTGCGCCGTACCCGCCCCGATCTGCACCGCGCGTTCCGCACCCCGTGGGTGCCGGTGCTCCCGATCCTCTCGGTGGCCGCGTCGGTGTGGCTGATGCTCAATCTGCCGGCCGAGACGTGGCTCCGGTTCGGCATCTGGATGGCCATCGGCGTGATCATCTACTTCACGTACGGACGCAGTCACAGCCGGCTCAACCTCGATACCCGCCGCCGGTGAGTCAGTCCGCACGCGACGGCGGCAGCGGCCGCACGGTACGGGGACCCGCGCACCGAGCCCCGTACGCCGCCACCCGCTGCCGCAACTCCCGGTCGGCGGTGACCACGACACAGCCGTGGCCCGCCGGCCGGGCCGCTTCGGCGGCGACCAGCTCGACGATCAGGTCGTCCCCGCTGCCGGGCGCCGACTCCACCCGTACCCCCGGCACCGACGCGACACCGCGGGCCGCGCCCTCGACGACCAGCACCAGCTCGACGGGGCCGGGATGCCCGGGCAGACCGTCAGCGGCGAACGGGACCAGGGAGTCCCGCAGCCGCTCGGCCGCGCCCTGCCGGTCCCGCCACCAACCGTCCGGCACCGACCCGAACACGTTGGCCGCGTCCACGATCACCAGGGTCCGTTCGGTCGGCATGCCGGAAGGGTGTCACGCTCCGGCCGCCGCACGGTCCGTCAGCCGCCGGTGGCGGGGGACTTCTTCGCCGACTCCGGGATCGTGCCGTCCTTGCGGATCGCCTTCCAGAGGTCACCGGCCTGCGGCTGGGCGGCCACCACACGGTTCGGGTCCTGCTTGTCGTACGCCACCGGAAGCATGATCGTTTCCATCGTGCTCGGGTCCACACCGTTCATGGACCGGCCGAACTCGGCAAGGGACTTCAGCGAGGCGAGCCCGGAGTCCGTGGTCAGCGACTTGGTGGCCGAGTTGGCGATCTTGTACGAGTTCGTCGGACTGCTCAGCAGATCCTGCGACTTGACCTCGCTCAGCAGCGCGAGGAGGAACTGCTGCTGGAGCCCGATCCGGCCCAGGTCGCTGCCGTCGCCGATTCCGTGCCGGGTGCGGACGTACGCGAGGGACTGGGTGCCGTCGAGCCTGTGCTGGCCTGCTGTGAGGTCGAGGCCGGACGACTTGTCGTGAATGTCCTGCGGGACGTCGACGGTGACGCCGCCGATCGCGTCGACCAGATCCTTGAACCCGGCGAAGTTGATCTCCAGGTAGTGGTCGATCCGCACCTTGGACATCTTCTCGACGGTCTTGACCACACAGGCCGGACCGACCTGCGAGTAGACGGAGTTGAACATCACGCGGTTCGCCGACGGTACGGTTGAACCATCGGCCTTCGTGCACTCGGGTCGGGTGACGAGGGTGTCGCGCGGTATGGACACGGCGACGGCCCTGGTGCGGCCCTCCGGAATGTGCACCACCATCGCGGTGTCGGACCGGGCGCCGCTGACGCTGCCGCCGCCGCCCAGTTCCTTGTTCTCGGCGCCGGCCCGCGAGTCCGAACCGAGGACCAACAGGTTCTGCCCGCTGGTCGGCAGCTTTTCGGGCCGGTCGTCGCCCAGTGCCTTGTTGATGTCGACGCCCTTGATGTTGCCGTCCAGCTTGCTGTACAGCCAGTAGACGGTTCCGCCCGCGGCGAGGAGCAGCACGAGCAGGATGCCGAGCGTGATCTTGAGGCCGCGACGGCGCTTGCGGGGCGCTCGTCTTGACGGGGGTGCAAGGGGCGCGTGCGATTCGGTACCGGAGGTCTGATCTGTCATGGGCTCGTCTAGTTCTTCCGTCGGGACACGCCAGAACGCGTGCGAGAGGGGAGGAATGGGTGGTGGGCGGTCCATGTTGTGCCGAAGTCGCTCCGTGGGGTACCGCGCTTCTGCCCAGGCATGATTCGTGCCTCAAAGTCGCATTGTGCGACAGGAATCACTCGGAAATCGACCCTGTCGAGTATTATTGTGACACCAGTTGTTGCCGTTAAGGCGAAACTGGGCGCTCAATAGAGACACATGGGACTCCGCCCAACGCCGTTCGGCACCGGAGAAGGCATTCAGTGAGAACGGTCGGGGAACGATGAGTTTGCGTACTGGGCGTAGCCGTGCCGCAGTTCCTGCCGGGAGGGCCTCTGCCGCATCGGCCCAGCACGTTGCCAGGCACTCCGAAGTCCTGGCCGCACCACCGCTGAAGACGGGGTGGCTGGTGTCCGCACCCGATGGCCGCCTCACTGCGTACGCCCCGGCCAGGACCGGAGGCATCGTTCGCTGGACGGAGTCCGCCACGGGCCGCGACGGCTGGGCGGCCCCCGAACTCCTCCTGTCCGATGCCCGGCTGCTGCCGTATGCGTGCGTGGCCAACGGTCCGAGCGGCTTTGTCGACCTGTTCGGCCTGAGGCGTACGGGCGACAGCCCCCAGTCCCCCCTCGAGATCGTTTACGCCTCCCAGTACCAGGCCGGCCGCCCGATGACCGGCTGGCACTCGGCCGGTAACCCGCACGGCAAGGACGCTGCGAAGGCGTCGGCCATCGGCGCCCCCGTTGCCGTCGTCGACGGCGCCGACACACTGCACGTGTTCGTCCGCAACGCCCTGGGGGGAGTGTCCGCGCGCAGACGTGACGCGAACGGCGTGTGGGGCAAGTGGACGCCCATGCCGTGCAAGCGGGTACGTGAGGGGCTGTCCGCCGTTGTCACCCGCTCCGGCCGCATCGAGCTCTTCATGCCCGCAGACAAAGGCGTGTACGTCTGGCGGCAGGAGACCCCGGGAGGCCCGCTGGACCGCGCCCCCAATCTGGTCTTCATCGCCCGGCCGGACACGGCCTCCGGCACCGAGACCTACGAAGGCAGGGTCACTCACTACTGGCGTGACGAGGGGTCCGGCGAGGTCGTGGCCTACCGCCTCCCGACGGCAGGCGTCCCCGATATCGCGCCCGCCCCGCTGGGCGGCCACTCGGGGCGTGGTCCCCTCGCCCTCAGCCGGTGCCTCGTCGACGGCTACGACTGCACCGTCCTGGCCCAGACGGAGGAGACAGGCACCCTCGCCCTCACCGCCTACCCGACCGAACTGGAATCCGCCGGGGCCTGGTGGGCGGACACCCGCGAACCCTGTGAGGGCACCCCGGCGCTTGCTCTGGACCGCGACGGGCGGCTGGTCGTCGCGGTCGTCGGCGGGGACGGCCGGATGAAGGTCACCAGGCAGCGTGCCGACCAGCAGGGAATGGCGCTGGAGAGCTGGCTCCGGCTGTGAGCCGGTGCTGGTGGTCCGCGCCCGGCTCCCCTGTACGCCCGATGTGCGAGTCATGTTCACGCGCCGCCGTCAATCGGCCTTCTCGGAGACCCGGACCGACAGTTCGGTGCCGGCCGTGTAGTACGGCTTCACCATGACCGGCTGGCCTTCGCCGGTGGGCACCACCATGGTGGGGTAAGCGAACACGCTCTTCACGTCCACCACGTCCGTCAGAAAGCGGCCCAGTCGCGCAACGACAGGGTCGTGGCGCAGCCCCACCCACAGGTCCCACAACTCGTGCCGGGACACCAGATGCTCGGCCAGATCGGACGCGGGCAGCGAGAAAGCGAAGTCGGCGCCGCCCGAGGAGACGCCGGGCAGCCAGAAGCCCGATTCCTCGACACCGCGCCTGCGCATCAGCAGCAGAGGCTCCGCAGAACCGAAGTCGGAGCCGTAGAGCAGTCCCCGCAGATGCATGACTCCCCCGTCGACCCAGACCTCGGTCGCCTCGGCGTGCCGGTCACGGGTCCACGTACGCAGCGCGAGATGGCCGCTCTCGGTGGCGTAGGGAAGCTGCACAACGGTGTAGGCGGGTCCGGTGGCCACCGGACCGAAGCCACGCAGATCCAGGGTGCCCGGCCGGACCTTTGCCGGCTTGCCGTCGCCGGTGTCCAGATGGACGTCCCAGCGGCCTTCGGCAAGAACCCCGGGATCCGACGGAACGAGCGCCTCGTACAGATGCGGGAACGGCCCTTCGGCCGGCAGCAGCGGGATCCTGACGGGCCGTTCGTCGCGTGCCGCCTTCCGCTTGTGCAGCACCAGTTCGAGGTCGTTGCGGCCCTCGCGCACGCCCTCCAGGCGCAGGTTGATCAGCCCGCTCCGATCCACCGCACAGGAGACGGAGACCTCGGCAGCGGGTCGGCCCTCACGGCGAGTCCGGCGGGCCATTCTGATGACGCTCTCGAACCGTCCCGCGGAGACCTCCGGACCGTAGGCACGGGCATCCTCCCGCGCCTGGCGACCCAGCGCGACGCGTGCCGGTTCGTCATCGATCAGGCGCAGTAGCGCGGCGGCAAAGGCGTCGACGTCGCCCACCGGGGTGAGCAGACCGTTGACCTCGTGACGGACGATCTCCTGCGGCCCGCCGGGGCAGGCGGTGGAGACGACGGGCAGCCCGCAGCGCATGGCCTCGGCGAGCGACAGGCCGAAGGACTCCCGGTCCGATGTCCCGGCGGCGATGGCGGCCGCGGCCCATTGGGCCTCCAGCCGTGGTTCCTCCATCATCAGGAACACGTGGTTGTACATGTCCAGTTCGGCGATCAGGGCCCGGAGCTGGCCGTACTCCGGACCGGTCCCGAAGATCCGCAGCTGCCAGTCGGGGCGAACTCCCGCGACCTGCGCGAATGCCTGGATGAGCAGGTCGAAGCGCTTCTCCGGAACAAGGCGTCCGGCCGCCATCACCACTCGGGAACGCCCGTCGGCGGGACGAACCCGGGGATCGGGTACGCAGTCGGGATGTGCGTAGACCGCGATATCACCCGGCAGCCCCGCCCTGGTCACCGCCTCGGCCTCGTCGGCACTGGGCACCACGACCGCGTCGAGTCGGCCGAGCCCCGCCCAGGCGCGGCTCTGCTCCTGAGGGGACAGCACGGTGCTCAGCTGGTGCAGCTGGCCCAGGCGCAGCGCTCGAGGCCGGCCCCAGCGTGCGACGTAGGCGGCCAGCTCGAGGCTGGTGCCGACCACCACCTGGGCCTGGGTGGAGGACAGGTACTCCTCGACCTTGTCGTCCGTCAGCTGGCTGTAGCGCCAGGACATCTCCTGCGTACGCGGAATGATCCGGGACGGAGTGAGCCTGCGGATGTCCTGTTTGTCGGGACGACGGCCCTCACGCAGATCGAGCAGCGAGACGACCTTCACCCCGTGGGCGGGTGCGATGGCAGCCCGGTCGAGCCAGCGGAACACCGAGACGATCCGGACCTCGTGCGTATCGGCGAGGGCGCCCGCGAGATTGAGCACGGCGCGGGTGGAGCCGTCCGCGGCATAGGCGTTCTGAATCAGGAATTCGATCTTCATCGCGACGCTGTGGACTTCTCGTACGGACTCGGAAGCGGAAAGTACGCTTCGAAGAAGGGGTGGATCAGTGCTTCCTGATCGGCCACATCGTCCTCGGTGGTGAAGGAATCGTTCACGCAGAAGACGGCCGCGTCCCGGCGTTTGAGCAATCGGTCCAGTTTCTTGGAGAGCTGGACCATGGAGAGATGAAGATAGGCGTACGGAATGGTGTCGGGCACTCCGCGCCCCGTGAAGTAGGAGTAGTACGGATACATGCAGGTGCCGACGTCGATATCGGTCCGGCTGCGGAATCGCGCGGCCGCGGTCGCCCGGAACACCTCCGCGAACTCCCGCTCCATCTCCTCCAGGACACTGCGTCGCAGCGGCACGGGGGTGTGCTTCATCGCGTCGATGATGGTGCGGCCGAACCGGTCCTCGAGCAGAGCCCGGACGTTCTTGCGGGCCACCTCGTGCGGCAGGTCCTCCGGCTGGACAGGACCCATGGGGATACGGACGGTGTCCGGGTAGTACTTCGAGGCCCCGTTGGGCAGGAAGAACTCGTGCGGAGTGATCGGCCGGCCGACGAACACATCGTCGTTGAAGTGGATGAAGTGCTCCGAAAGCCCCGGAACGCGATGCAACTGGGCGCTGATCGCGTGGGAGTTGAAGACCGGAAGCCGACTGGTCTCGCGGAAGATCTCCCGGTGCGAGACCACGGTGATGCCCTCTGCGGCCTCATTGAGCCAGTGCGGAACCTGATCGTCGGTGACCAGGAAGATGTGCCGCACCCAGGGGGCGTACATGTGCAGCGAGCGCATCGAGTAGAGCAGCTCGTCACGGTTGATGTAGCGACCGGCGCTCGCCGATTCCTCGTGGAAGACGTCCCCGGACGCCTCGGCGCGGCGGCGCTGCCAGGCCGGGTCGTCGCTGTCCACCCAGGTGTAGACGACGTCGATGGGGAAGGTGATCTCGTCGGCACCGGTGCAGACGAACTCCTGGCGAGTGGGCAGCCCGATACGCGCCGGCTTCCGGCCCCAGCGGCGCTGCTTGTGCAAGACCTCCGCCTCCGGGGGCGCGAGGCGGGAGAAGCGGTGGGGTGAGACAAGGGTCATCTCACCGTGCACGGGGAGGAAGCTCGCGCCCCGGTTGATCCGCGGCGGAAGCAACCGCCCTTCCTCCTCCCGCCAGAACTCGATGTCGCAGCCGTACTCGGTGCCGTACACCAGATCGCCCGACGGGTCGGCCTGGAACCAGACTGCGCGCAGCACGTCGACGGTCTCCAGCCCCTGCCAGGACGCCTCACGGGAGCCGAGGTGCAGCAACTCACTGGTGCGCTGGACGGGCACTTTGCGCTGGATGTACCCGGGGCTCGCGTTGAAGAGCGACCGCATCGTCTGGGCGACCCGGCCCCTCTGGGTGTCCCGGACACCGATTGCGGACGAGGTGTCCTCGGTTCCGGGCACCACGAAGTGCTCGACGCCGGCCCGCGTCAGCGCCGCGGACACCAGCTGGAGGTGCTGGGCGCGGACCGCGAGCGGTGTGAGGCCGGGCTGCACGTGCGCCAGGCGGCGGTGCATGCCCACGGGGATTTCGTGCAGGCCCGGTGCCAAGGGGCGCTGCGGATGTTCGACCGCGGCATTGATCGGGTGGATCACCGAATACTCCAGTACATCAGTGCGTCCTCAAGACGCCGGAACGACTCCGTCGGGCCCGGGGCCCTGCGGGGCAGGACCCCGAGCACCGGACGGGTCAGACGGTGGCCAGCGGCTGGCCGGGCGTCAGATCGATCGCGGTCCTGCCCGCGGCCGCGGCGAGTACGGCCTCGGCAACGGCGACAGTCCCGGTGGCTTGCTCCAACGTCACGATGTCGGCTTCCTTGCCGAGCACGGCGTCACGGAAACTCTCGTGCTCGACCAGCAGCGGTTCGCGCTTGACGATCGCGTATCGCGTCACATCGCCCTCGGAAACGCCCCGGAACTGCCGCAGTCCCTCCCACTCGGTGGGCTGCGAGCCATTTGCGTAGAACCAGAGGTCGGCGGTGAGAGTGTCGGCCACGAAGCAGCCGTGCTCACCCGTCACGATGGTGACCCGCTCCTTGAGCGGGGACAGCCAGTTGACGAGGTGGCTGGTGACCACGCCGTTGGAGAGATGCCCGACGAAGGCCACCATGTCCTCGTGCGCCCGGCCACTGCGCGACACCGTTGCAGAACTCACGGACTCGTAACGGCTGTTGGTGAGCCAGGCGGTCAGGTCGATGTCGTGGGTGGCCAGGTCGTACACCACGCCGACGTCCGCGATGCGGGCTGGGAACGGTCCCTGGCGGCGCGTCACCACCTGGTAGACATCGCCGAGTTCACCGAGATCCAGGCGCGTACGCAGTTCACGAAGGGCGGGGTTGAAGCGCTCGATGTGGCCGACGCCGGCCACCAGGCCACGCTCGTCGAAGGCTCGGCTGATCGTCTCGGCCGACTCCACCGAGGGCGCGATCGGCTTCTCGATGAGGGCGTGGATGCCGCGTTCGGCCAGGCCGAGTGCGACCTCCTCGTGCAGGGCTGTGGGGCAGGCGACGACCGCGTAGTCGATCCCCAGGTCCATGAGCTCCGTCACCGAGCGCACGACGGGCACGCCTGCGGGGGCGCTGTCCGCGGCGGCCACCGGGTCCGCCACGGCGACGAGTTCGACGCCATCGAGGGCCTGCAGGACGCGGGCGTGATTGCGGCCCATGGAGCCGAGACCGATCAGCCCGGCCCGCAGCGGATTCTGCGTGCTCATGCCAGGACCCCCACGACCTCGTTGACGGTGGCCGTCAGACGTTCGAGCTCCTGCGGCGTGAGCATCGGGTGGACGGGAATGGAGAGAGCCTCCGCTGCGGCCCGCTCGGTCTCGGGCAGATCCCCGGCTGCGTAGCCGAGGACCTTCTCGCCGGTCTGGAACGGTGCCAGACGGTGCACCGGGGTGGGGTAGTAGACAGCGTTGCCGATGCCCCGTTCCTGAAGCTCGCGGGAGACAGTGTCTCGGTCCTTGCCGCTCGCGGCACTCACCCGGATCGTGTACTGGTGGTAGACATGCTCCGCCCCCTCGGCAACCGGCGGCGTGACGACCCCGCGCAGACCGGCGTCGAGCGCAGCCGCGTTGGCGCGGCGCTGCTGCGTCCACGTGTCCAGGCTGCGCAGTTGTACGCGGCCGATCGCCGCGGCGACATCGGTCATCCGGACGTTGAAGCCGACGATTTCGTTGGCGTACCGCTGCTCCATGCCCTGGTTGCGCAGGAGGCGCAGCGTCCGGGCGACGTTGGCGTCGCCGGTGGTGACCATGCCGCCCTCGAGGCTGTGCATGTTCTTGGTCGGGTAGAAGCTGAAGCAGGCGGCCGCACCGAACGCGCCCACCGGTGTTCCGTCCAGGGAGGCGGCGTGGGCCTGTGCAGCGTCCTCGACGATCGCGAGACCGTGTCGCTCGGCCAGCGCGGTGAGCGGACCCATTGCCGCCGGGTGCCCATAGAGGTGCACGGGCATGATCGCTGCAGTGCGCGGAGTGATCGCGGCCTCGGCGGCCTGCGGGGAGAGGCAGAAGCTGTCGGGCTCGATGTCCGCGAAGACCGGGGTCGCGCCGACGAGGCGGACAGCGTTGGCGGTGGCGGCGAAGGTGAAGGAAGGAACGATCACTTCGTCGCCGGGACCGATACCGAGCGCCATCAGCGACAGGTGCAGCGCACTGGTCCCGGAGTTGACGGCGACGCAGTGCCGGCCGTCGACGAACTTCGAGAACTCCTCCTCGAAGGCAGCTACCTCGGGCCCCTGGGCGACCATGCCGCTGCGCAGTACGCGCACGGCGGCCTCGATCTCGTCCTCTCCGATCACCGGAGCTGCTGCGCGGATCATGCGCTGGTCATTAGTCATCGTTCCACTTCACAAAGGTCGGGGTGCTGGGTGCTGCGCGGACCGGTAGGCGTCGACCTGGTTTGCAGGAGGCCGCGAGGAGCCCGGTCCGGGTTGTTCGTAGGGGCTGGGTACGGGGAAGTAGCTCTCCAGGAAGTTCTTGAGCATCGCCGTGCGGGCTTCCGCCGTATCGGGGTCGTCGACCGTGTCGTTGATGCAGAACGTGTGGTAATCGCGCTGGGCGAGCAAGCGGTTGAGGTGCCGCCCGGTGTTGGGCGCGGCCAGATCCAGGTAGGTGTAGCGGATCTTTCCCGTCACGGAACGGCTCGTCTGCTGCCCGTAGTAGTGGTGCAGCGAGGAGGTGATCGACAGGTCACTGGGGCTGCGGAAGTGCGAGTGCTGCGTCAGCCGGTGCTCGGCCGCGTACCGCTCCTCGATCTCCTGGAGGATGTCGCGGCGCAGCGAGTGCGGCACGTGCTTCATCTTCTGGGTCAGCACCCGGTCGAACGTCCCGGCGATGACGACGCGGTTGTTCTTCGCGGCGATTTCCGACGGAGGGTCCTCCGGCGAGGGCGGTGTCATGGGGACCAGCGCGTTCGAGGGGAAGTACTTCGAGAGCCCGTTGGCGTGGAAGAACTCGCCCGGCCTGACGCTGCGGCCGAGGAAGACGTCGTCGTTGAAGTACAGGAAGTGGTCGGAGAGTCCGGGAATGTGGTGCAGCTGGCTCTCGATGGCGTGCGAGTTGAAAGTCGGCAGCGCGGTCGGGTCGGTGAAGATGTCGCGGTGGTGGACGACCTTGATGCCGGGATGGGCGCTGTTCAGCCAGGCCGGCACCTGCCCGTCCGTGACCAGGTAAATGGTGCGCAGCCAGGGGGCGAACTGGTGGAGTGAACGCAGGGAGTAACGCAGTTCGTCGCGGCTGGTGAAGCGGGCGGCACTGATGGCTTGCTCGTGGTAGTCGGTTTGGCCCAGCGCGTTGGCCCGACGGCGGATCCACTCCGGGTCGGCCCCGTCGACCCAGGTGTAGACGGCGTCCACCGGGAAGGTGACCTCGTCCGGGAGGGAGAGAGTGAACTCCGAACGGGTGTCCACCTGAGGCAGGGCGCCCACCGCGCCGCTGATCGGGCCGGTGAAGTGGCTGACCGGTACCTGTACGGGATTCTCGGCGGCGACGACAGCCGTGGCTGTGAGATTGGGCACGGGGGCGATGAGCAGCCCGCCCTGCTCGGCCCAGAATTCGATGACGCAGGCGTGATTGGGACCAAGCGTCCAATGTCCCGTGGGGTCGGTGAGCAGCCACCAGATGCGCAGAATCGATTCTTCGCCGAGTTGCGACCAGGAGCCCCGCTGATCGGCGTGCAGCGGGCGTCCCCCCGTTGTGCCGCCCGCGAGCAGTGCACCCTCGGCGAGCGCACTCACTCGCAGAGCCCGCTCCGCCCGGGCGCGTTCGCGCGCGGGGACCGCGACGGCGGTCATGGTGACGGAATTGCTGCGCACACAGAAGTACGGAATGCCGTGCCGCTCCAGAACGTCGCAGACGCGCAGGAGGTTGGTGGCGCGGGCGACGGAAGGTGTGAGGCCCTCGGTGACCTCGGCCGCGCGGACCTTGCGCCCGGACCAGACGAGCCGCATGCCGGTACGACGCGCGTCGCGACGGAGTCGCTTGCTGAGGCGCACGCTCACGTGCTTGCGCAGGCCTCGCCATGCGCTACCCAGGCCTGCCAACGCGTGCTGCAGGAGCAGTCGGCTGTCCGCCGGGAAGATCCTTACCATCCGCTGCCGCAATGCGTGCGGAAGCAGGCGCCGGTAGAGGCGCACGAGCGTAGACGTCTCGGGGTTGCCCATCGCTCGATTACCTCGTGTCCCCCCGCTCGGCCTCTCGGCGAGCAACCAGTACCTGTGACAGCGACGCGCTGGTTCGCTCGGTCCGGCGGAGTGTGGGGGTGGTGCATCCACCGTTCAGTGCAGCCGAGTGAAACCAGCATGTCATAGAGGTGAAGATTAACAAGAAAGTAAGGTTGAAGTCGACAATAAAAGATTCCGATCCGGCTACGTTTCGGACTTTTGATGCCCAAAAGCGGGCCATGCGACAAAATCGCATGGCCCGCCATGGCGGCTCTTGTCCGCTTTTTGTGAAGGTGCGTCAGATGCGTGCGGACGTGTTATGCCGGAACGCTCGCCACGCCCTGCGCCAGGAACTTCTTGCCGTTCACCCGCTCCGAGACGCCCTCACGGTCCAGGTACGGCGTGATGCCGCCCAGGTGGAAGGGCCAGCCCGCACCGGTGATCAGGCAGAGGTCGATGTCCTGGGCCTCGGCGACGACGCCCTCGTCCAGCATCAGACCGATCTCCTGCGCCACCGCGTCCAGGACGCGGTCGCGGACCTGCTCCTCGGACAGGACGACATCGCCCTGCTTGAGGAGCGCGGCGACCTCCGGGTCCAGCTCCGGCCTGCCCGAGTCATACACGTAGAAGCCGCGCTTGCCGGCCTTGACGACCGCCGCGAGGTTCTCGGAGACGGTGAAACGCTCCGGGAAGGCGCGGTTCAGGGTCTCGGAGACATGCAGACCGATGGCCGGGCCGACCAGCTCCAGGAGCACCAGCGGGGACATCGGCAGACCGAGGGGTTCGATGGCCCTCTCGGCGACATCGACCGGGGTGCCCTCGTCGATGACGTTCTGGATCTCGCCCATGAAGCGGGTGAGGATGCGGTTGACGACGAACGCCGGGGCGTCCTTCACCAGCACCGCGGTCTTCTTCAGCTTCCGTGCCACACCGAACGCCGTGGCCAGCGAGGCGTCGTCGGTCTGCTCGCCGCGGACGATCTCCAGCAGCGGGAGGATCGCGACCGGGTTGAAGAAGTGGAAGCCGACGACCCGCTCAGGGTGCTGCAGCTTCGAGGCCATCTCGGTGACCGAGAGGGACGAGGTGTTGGTGGCGAGGATCGCGTGCGCCGGGGCGACCGCCTCGACCTCCGCGAACACCTGCTGCTTGACGCCGATCTCCTCGAAGACGGCCTCGATGATGAAGTCGGCGTCGGAGAAGCCCTCGGCCTTGTCCAGCACACCGGTGACCAGGGCCTTGAGGCGGTTGGCCTTGTCCTGGTTGATCCGGCCCTTGCCGAGCAGCTTCTCGATCTCGGCGTGGACATAGCCCACACCCTTGTCGACGCGCTCCTGGTCGATGTCGGTCAGGACGACCGGCACCTCCAGGCGGCGCAGGAACAGCAGCGCCAGCTGCGAGGCCATCAGACCGGCGCCGACGACGCCGACCTTGGTGACCGGGCGGGCCAGGGACTTGTCCGGGGCACCGGCCGGGCGCTTGGCACGCTTCTGGACCAGGTTGAAGGCGTAGATCCCGGAGCGCAGCTCGCCGCCCATGATCAGGTCGGCGAGGGCCTGGTCCTCGGCGTCGAAGCCGGCGCTCAGGTCACCGTCCTTCGCCGCGGCGATGATCTCCAGCGCGCGGTACGCGGCCGGAGCGGCGCCGTGCACCTTGGAGTCGGCGATGGCCTTGCCACGGGCGACGGCCTGGTCCCAGGCGTCGCCGCGGTCGATCTCGGGGCGCTCCACCGTGACCGTGCCGTTCAGCACGTTCGCGGTCCAGATCAGCGACTGCTCCAGGAAGTCCGCACCCTCGAAGAGGGCGTCGGCGATCCCGAGCTCGAAGACCTGCTTGCCCTTGAGCTGACGGTTCTGGTTCAGCGAGTTCTCGATGATCACCGAGACAGCGCGGTCGGCACCGATCAGGTTAGGCAGCAGGGCGCAGCCGCCCCAGCCGGGGACCAGACCGAGGAAGACCTCGGGCAGCGAGAACGCGGGCAGCGCCTTGGAGACGGTGCGGTACGAGCAGTGCAGACCGACCTCGACACCGCCGCCCATCGCCGCGCCGTTGTAGTACGCGAACGTCGGGACCGCGAGACCGGAGAGGCGGCGGAACACGTCGTGGCCGCCCTTGCCGATGGCGAGCGCGTCGTCGTGGTTCTTCAGCAGCTCGACGCCCTTGAGGTCGGCGCCGACCGCGAAGATGAACGGCTTGCCGGTGATACCGATACCGGTGATCGCGCCTTCGGCGGCTTCCTTCTCGACCTGGTCGACGGCGGCGTTCAGGTTCGCCAGCGACTGCGGCCCGAAGGTCGTCGGCTTGGTGTGGTCCAGGCCGTTGTCCAGCGTGATGAGGGCGAACCTGCCCGCACCCGCCGGGAGGTCGAGGTGGCGTACGTGCGCCTGCGTGACGACCTCACCCGGGAACAGCTCGGCTGCGCCCTTCAGAAGCTCAGTGGTGGAACTCACTTGTTGCCTCCGTCGAAGTTCGGGTTCTCCCAGATGACCGTCGCGCCCATGCCGAAGCCGACGCACATGGTGGTCAGGCCGTAGCGGACGTTCGGCTGCTCCTCGAACTGGCGGGCCAGCTGCGTCATCAGACGCACACCCGAGGAGGCCAGCGGGTGACCGTAGGCGATGGCGCCGCCGTACTGGTTGACGCGCGCGTCGTCGTCGGCGATGCCGTAGTGGTCGAGGAAGGCGAGCACCTGGACGGCGAACGCCTCGTTGATCTCGAAGAGACCGATGTCACCGATCGACAGACCGGCCTTGGCGAGGGCCTTCTCGGTCGACGGGATCGGGCCGTAGCCCATGACCTCAGGCTCGACGCCCGCGAAGGCGTACGAGACGAGGCGCATCTTGACCGGGAGGCCGAGCTCGCGGGCGACGTCCTCGGCGGCGAGCAGCGAGGCGGTGGCGCCATCGTTGAGACCGGCGGCGTTACCCGCGGTGACGCGGCCGTGCGCACGGAACGGCGTCTTCAGACCGGCCAGGGACTCCAGCGTGGTGCCCGGACGCATCGGCTCGTCGGCGGTGACCAGGCCCCAGCCCGTCTCGCCGGCCTCGGCGTTGGTGCGGCGCACGGAGACCGGCACCAGGTCCTGCTGGATCTTGCCGTTGGCGTACGCCTTGGCGGCCTTCTCCTGCGAGCGGACCGCGTACTCGTCGGCGCGGAGCTTGGTGATCTGCGGGTACCGGTCGTGCAGGTTCTCCGCGGTCATCCCCATGAAGAGGGCGGACTCGTCGACCAGCTTCTCCGACACGAAGCGCGGGTTCGGGTCCACGCCCTCGCCCATCGGGTGGCGGCCCATGTGCTCGACACCACCGGCGACGACGACGTCGTACGCGCCGAAGGCGATCGAACCGGCCGTCGACGTGACGGCGGTCAGGGCGCCCGCACACATGCGGTCGATGGAGTAGCCGGGCACCGACTGCGGCAGACCGGCCAGGATTCCGGCGGTCCGGCCCAGCGTCAGGCCCTGGTCGCCGATCTGCGTGGTCGCGGCGATGGCGACCTCGTCGATACGGGCGGGGTCCAGGTCCGGGTTGCGGCGCAGCAGCTCCCGGATGGCCTTCACGACGAGATCGTCGGCGCGGGTCTCGTGGTAGATGCCCTTCGGGCCCGCCTTGCCGAACGGGGTGCGGACGCCGTCGACGAAGACGACGTCCCGGATGGTACGAGGCACGATGGCTCTCCTCCAGGGTGCGGGATGGCACTGCTGCGGAGCACGCCCCGGAGGCGTGCCGCACCCCCTCATGCTACTTGTGAGTAACCAGACTGCCCACCCCCCACGGCGGGAGCGGCGAAGGTCACATGCGGGAGGGGCGGGCGCGCGGTCGTTTCACCCTCCGTCGCCGGACGGGCCGGAAACGCCGATCGCCGGGCGGGCTCGCGATGAGCCCGCCCGGCGATCGGCGAGACGGCGCGGCCGCGGGCCGCACAACCTGGCCCGAATTCGACCTCGGGAAAACGCTCAGGCGGCTTCGGCCAGCGCGCGGACCAGCAGCGGCGCCACCTGTTCGACCTGCCAGCGCCGCGCCCCGTACGAGGTGAGCACGTCCTCGACCGCACCCGGCGTCGGACTCTTCGGCGGCTCCCAGCAGACGCGGCGCACCGTGTCCGGCGTGATCAGGTTCTCCTGCGGCATGTGCAGCCGCTCGGCGAGCTCCGACACCGCGGCGCGGGCCGCCGACAGCCGGGCGGCGGCCGCCGGGTCCTTGTCCGCCCAGGAACGCGGCGGCGGCGGGCCCGCGAGAGGCTGGCCCGGCTGAGGGAGCTCGGCTTCGGGCAGCGCCTTGGCCCGCTCGATGGCCGCCTGCCACTGCTCCAGCTGACGCCGTCCCATCCGGTGGCCGAAGCCGGGCAGGGCGGTCAGGGCCTGGACATTGGCCGGCAGCGAGAGGGCCGCTTCGACGATCGCCGCGTCGCCGAGCACCTTGCCGGGCGAGATGTCGCGGCGCTGCGCGACCTGGTCGCGGGCGTTCCACAGCTCCCGTACGACCGCCATCTGGCGGCGACGGCGCACCTTGTGCATGCCGGACGTGCGGCGCCACGGGTCCTTGCGCGGGGGAGCAGGGGGCGCCGCCGCGATCGCGTCGAACTCCTCCTGTGCCCACTCCAGCTTGCCCTGACGGTCGAGCTCCCCCTCCAGGGCGTTGCGCAGATCGATCAGCAGCTCGACATCGAGCGCGGCGTAGCGGAGCCAGGGATCGGGCAGCGGGCGGGTGGACCAGTCGACGGCGGAGTGCCCCTTCTCCAGCGCGTAGCCGAGCACGCTCTCGACCATCGCGCCGAGGCCGACCCGCGGGAATCCGGCAAGCCGCCCGGCGAGCTCCGTGTCGAAGAGCCCGGTGGGGGTCATCCCTATTTCGCGCAGGCAGGGCAGGTCCTGGGTGGCGGCGTGCAGGATCCACTCGCTGCCGTGCAGTGCTTCGCCGAGCGACGACAGGTCGGGGCAGCCGACCGGGTCGATCAGCGTGCTGCCCGCACCGTCACGGCGCAGCTGCACGAGATAGGCGCGCTGGCCGTAGCGGTAGCCGGAGGCGCGCTCGGCATCGACGGCGACGGGGCCGGTGCCCGCGGCGAAGGCCGCGACCACCCGGGCGAGGGCGTCGTCGGAGGCCACCACCGGGGGAATGCCCTCGCGAGGTTCGAGCAAGGGGATCGGCGCCGGGGCGACGTCGTCCGGGGGAGCGCCCCCGGTGGTTCGCAGTGAAGTGTCTGCTGCGGTCTCTTGGGCGTCGGTCACGTGTCAAGGGTATCTGTGTATGTACGGCGCCCGTCGACGGAACGTTCCGTCGACGGGCGCCGATGAATGTAAACCAGCCGGGTCCGTATCTCGGTACACGCCGGCCGGCGTGTGGGGGTCAGTGGATGATGCCCGTGCGCAGGGCTACGGCGACCATTCCGGCGCGGTCACCGGTGCCGAGCTTGCGGGCGATGCGGGCGAGGTGGCTCTTGACCGTCAGGGCGGAGAGCCCCATGGAGACGCCGATGGCCTTGTTGGACTGGCCCTCGGCAACCAGGCGGAGCACCTCCACCTCGCGGCCGGACAGTTCGCGGTAGCCGCCCGGGTGGCTCGGGGTGCCGGGGGGCCGGCGGTGCATACGGGCGGCATTGGCGCCGATGGGGGCGACGCCGGGTCGGGTCGGGTGGCCGATATTGGTGCGCGTGCCGGTGACGACATAGCCCTTCACGCCGCCCGCGAGGGCGTTGCGTACGGCGCCGATGTCATCGGCGGCCGAGAGGGCGAGGCCGTTCGGCCAGCCTGCGGCTCGGGTTTCGGACAACAGGGTCAGCCCGGAACCGTCGGGCAGATGGACGTCGGCAACACAGATGTCGCGCGGGTTGCCGACGCGGGGACGGGCCTCCGCGATGGACGACGCCTCGATGACGTCACGTACTCCGAGGGCCCACAGGTGGCGGGTGACGGTGGAACGGACGCGGGGGTCGGCCACGACGACCATGGCCGTCGGCTTGTTCGGGCGGTAGGCGACCAGGCTTGCGGGCTGCTCTAGGAGAACGGACACCAGGCCTCCTGGGGAGTGGCGGGACGGGCCGGCTCGGGGATGAAGCCGGGGCGAACCGTGCTTGAAGGGTCATTGACCTCTTCGGCAGCAGACCCGTCCTCCTTTAGAGGAAGATCACGATTTCATGCGTAACAATTCGGGCAAATCGGACGGGCTATCGATTGTACGAAAATAATGCCGACAACTGTGCGAAGCCTGTGACGCACCGTCACGGCCAGGAACCGCCGCCGGGACGAGCGGCACGGTCCGGTGCCGCGTGCTCCGGCGGCCGGGACGAGCGTGCGGGATCCGGGTTACGGCACCGATGGCGGGACGCTGCAGGCAGGAGGGGGTGTCCGCGGGTACGGCGGCGCGACCGGGCGTGCGGG
The DNA here is from genome assembly GCF_042801455.1 of Streptomyces sp. NPDC057565. Classification (NCBI taxonomy): domain Bacteria; kingdom Bacillati; phylum Actinomycetota; class Actinomycetes; order Kitasatosporales; family Streptomycetaceae; genus Streptomyces; species Streptomyces sp. NPDC057565. The sequence continues at coordinate 102,536 of NZ_JBHVFU010000007.1, forward strand.
ACCGGGGGTGCGGATGTGGCGGCGGAACGGGGCGTGCGGGATCCGGCTGCGGAGCGATGGGCCTCGCCGACGTGAGAAGCCGGGGTGCCGAACCGGCGTGCTGGACCCCCTTCCGGCGGCCGACGCGCCGAACCTGCGTCCTGGATCCGGTGCCGGACCGGCGAGAAGGAAATCGGCACAACGGAATCCGTGCGATACGGAACCGGCGTACGCCGGATCCGCCTCCGCGTCCGGCCTGGTCACCCACATGGCGCATCCGGCCTACGCACCCACATGGCGCATCCGGCCCGCGCGCCCGGCCCGCGCATCCGGTCCGGGCCGTGGGGGCCGGCCCGTGGAGCCCGCCCGCGCAACCACCGCTACGGCGCCTGCGGCCCGCGCCGCTGGGGCAGTGTCACCACCGCCGCGTCGGCCGGTCCCGACGGCGGCAGACCGGCGATCTGGCACAGCAGATCTCCCCACGCCGCCAGGTGCGCCGCCGTGTCCGGCACCCCGCCACGCCCCTCGCGCGGCGTCCAGGACGCACGGATCTCGATCTGGGTGGCCGGGCGCCGCTCGGCCAGTGCCCCGAAGTAGTGGGAACCGGCGCGGGTGACCGTGCCACCCGCCTCCCCGAACAACAGACCCCGCGCCTCCAGCGCGCCGGTCAGCCAGGACCAGCACACCTCCGGCAGCAGCGGGTCGGACGCCATCTCCGGCTCCAGCTCGGCGCGTACCAGCGTCACCAGCCGGAATGTGCCCTGCCAGGCGTCATGCCCGGCCGGATCGTGCAGCAGCACGAGGCGGCCGTCGGCGAGATCGTCCTCGCCGTCGACGACCGCCGCCTCCACGGCGTATGCGTGCGGAGCGAGGCGCTGGGGCGGCCGGGTCGGCTCCACTTCCAGCTCGGGGCGGAGCCGCGCGGAGCGCAACGCTTCCACCGCCGACCGGAACGCGGGCGGGACGGAACTGCCCTCCGCACTGTCCTTGCCGTCAGCGCTGTCGCAATGTTCGGAAAATTGTCCCTGAGCCGGAGCCATGCGGGGAAGAGTAGGCGGAACCGGAGCCTCGTGCAGGGAGGGACACCCTGCGGGACTCGGCTGCTTACCGCTTCATGCGAAGATTCTGTGCGTGAGCGCCAACCACAGCCTTTCGGGCCAGCAGACGAAGACCTCCGCCACCCATGAGTCGGCATTCCTGAAGGCATGCCGCCGTGAGCCCGTGCCGCACACGCCGGTCTGGTTCATGCGTCAGGCGGGGCGCTCACTGCCCGAGTACCTGAAGGTGCGCGAGGGCATCGCGATGCTCGACTCCTGCATGATGCCGGAGCTGGTCACGGAGATCACGCTGCAGCCCGTACGCCGCCACAAGGTCGACGCGGCGATCTACTTCAGCGACATCGTCGTCCCCCTCAAGGCCATCGGGATCGACCTCGACATCAAGCCCGGCATCGGTCCGGTCATCGCGGACCCGATCCGTACCCGGGCCGACCTGGCCCGGCTGCGTGACCTCACGCCGGAGGACGTCCACTACGTCACCGAGGCCATCGGGATGCTCACCGCGGAACTCGGGTCGACGCCGCTCATCGGGTTCGCCGGTGCGCCGTTCACTCTTGCGAGCTACCTCGTGGAGGGCGGCCCGTCCCGCAGCCACGAGCGCACCAAGGCGATGATGTACGGCGAGCCGGAGCTCTGGGCCGAGCTGCTCGACCGGCTGGCCGAGATCACCGGTGCGTTCCTGAAGGTGCAGATCGAGGCGGGCGCCTCGGCCGTGCAGCTCTTCGACTCCTGGGTCGGCGCGCTCGCCCCCGCCGACTACCGTCGCTCCGTGATGCCGGCCTCCGCGAAGGTCTTCGACGCGGTTGCCCCGTACGGTGTCCCGCGCATTCACTTCGGTGTCGGCACCGGCGAACTGCTCGGGCTGATGGGCGAGGCGGGCGCGGACGTCGTCGGCGTCGACTGGCGGGTCCCGATGGACGAGGGCGCGCGCCGGGTCGGACCCGGCAAGGCGCTCCAGGGCAACCTCGACCCGGCGGTGCTGTTCGCGCCGACGGCGACGGTGGAGGCGAAGGCACGTGAGGTGCTGGACGCGGCCGCCGGTCTCGAGGGTCACATCTTCAACCTGGGGCACGGCGTGATGCCGACGACCGACCCGGACGCACTGACCCGGCTCGTCGAGTACGTCCACACGCAGACGGCCCGCTGAACCGGTCGCCGAAACGCACCCTGCTCGCCGTGAAACCCTCGGGTTCCGCGGTGAGCAGTGCGTTCGGGGGCGCTACGGGCCGTTGATGGGCGGGTCACCGGAGTTCACCCGGCAGAAGTCGGCACCGGCACCGCCGTCGACGGTGCCACCGTTGACGGCGACCTGCAGGAAGTCGCTCTGCGCGCCGCCCAGCACCTGCCTGCCGGGCGCCACGGAGCCGCTCACCGAGAGATGGTCGCTGCCGTCGTCCGTCGACCGAGTTGCCCGCGTCGACCGACGAGCACCGGATCGAGTCACTGCCGGCCGTGCCGTTCACGGTCGGGCCCGGAGTCGGCATGCCGTTGACCGTGCACGACGTCGCGGCGTGGGCGGGGGTGCTCATGATGAGCGGGGCGATGACGAGTGAGGCGGCGCAGCACGCGCGTGCAGAGTTTCGGATCATGTGATCGACTCAATTCAACGTGCTCGTTTCGTCGCAGCCGATGACCATGGTGATCGTCCGTCCGCCTGATGACGGCGAGTGCCCTACACACCCGCCGCGCGCACGGCCTGGACCGTCTTGCGTGCCGCCACCAGGACCGGGTCCCACACCGGCGAGAACGGCGGGGCGTATCCCAGGTCGAGCGCCGTCATCTGGTCCACGGTCATCCCCGCGGTGAGTGCGACCGCCGCGATGTCGACGCGCTTCGCCGCTCCTTCACGGCCCACGATCTGTACGCCGAGCAGCCGGCCCGTACGGTACTCCGCGAGCATCTTCACCGTCATCGGCTGAGCGCCCGGGTAGTAGCCCGCCCGCCCCGTCGACTCGATCGTCGCCGTGACGAACCGCAGCCCCACCGCGCGGGCGTCCTTCTCCCGCAGCCCCGTCCGGGCGATCTCCAGGTCGCAGACCTTGCTGACCGCCGTACCGACCACGCCCGGGAATGTCCCGTACCCGCCGCCCGCATTGGAGCCGATGATCTGGCCGTGCTTGTTGGCGTGGGTGCCCAGCGCGATATGCCGGGTGCGGCCCGCCACCAGGTCGAGAACCTCGACGCAGTCGCCGCCCGCCCAGATGTTGTCGTGCCCGACGACCCGCATCGACAGATCGGTGAGCAGACCGCCGTGCGGGCCGACCGGGAGGCCGGCCGCGCGGGCCAGCGTCGTCTCCGGTTCGACGCCGATGCCGAGCACCACCACGTCCGCCGGGTAGGTCCCCTCCTCCGTGGCGACCGCGGTGACCCGGCCGTCGGCACCAGTGATGATCTTGCTGACCCCGGCACGGTTCACGGTCGTGATGCCCAGACCGTCCATCGCGTCGTGGACCAGGCGCCCCATGTCGGGGTCGAGCGTCGCCATCGGCTGCTCCCCGCGGTTGAGGACCGTCACCTCGAAGCCGTGCTTCAGCAGCGCCTCCGCCATCTCGACACCGATGTAACCGGCGCCCACCACGACCGCGCGCCGGCCGGGCGCCCGGTCCAGGGAGTCCAGCAGCGCCTGGCCGTCGTCCAGGGTCTGCACCCCGTGCACCCCGGCCGCGTCCATGCCGGGCAGCGCGGGGCGCACCGGCCGGGCACCGGTCGCGATCACCAGCTTGTCGAAGCCGGCCCAGTACGTCTCGCCGGTCTCCCGGTCCAGCGCGCGCACCCGCTGCCCGGCGACATCGATCTCCGTCACCTCGGTGCGCATCCGCAGATCGATGGCGCGGGCCCGGTGCTCCTCGGGCGTACGGGCGATGAGGTCGTCCCGCTGCTCGACGTCCCCGCCGACCCAGTAGGGGATGCCGCAGGCGGAGTACGAGGTGAAGTGGCCGCGCTCGAAGGCGACGATGCCCATCTCGTCCGGCCCCTTGAGCCTGCGGGCCTGGGACGCGGCGGACATGCCCGCCGCGTCCCCACCGATGACCACCAGTCGCTCCGCTGCCATGCCGGGTCCCTTCGAGTGTCGAGTTCGAAGGGCCCACGCTACGGCCCTCAGGGAGCGGACGGAGTCTCCGGAGGCACGGGGGCGTGCTCGGGCGCCGCCGTCGGTACGGGGGCGTGCTCGGCCGCCCGGGGCGTGCCCCACCGGGTCGGCCGGGTGCGCACCAGCCGCCAGAGCAGCAGCAGCGCGGCCGCGGCCGCCAGGAACGGCGCCGCCGCACCCACCGCCATCGCGATCCACTTCACCATGGTCACGAACGCGTGCCAGCCGCCGCCGAGCGCGTCCACGAACCCCGGATCGTCGTCGTCCGCGCCCTGCGCAGCGGACTCCGGCTCGGTGAGGTCGAGGGTGATCGTCGCCAGGGTGGTGCGGTCCTTGAGCGACTCCTGCCGGGCGAGCAGCGACTCCAGCTCTGCCTGGCGATTGCTCAGTTCCCCTTCCAGGGCGACCACATCGGCAATCTTCTCGGCCCGGTCCATCAGTTTCCGGACCCGGGCGACGCTCGCCCGCTGGGTGGTGATCCGGCTCTCCACGTCGACGACCTGATCGGTGACGTCCTTGGCCTCCGATGTACGGGACAGCAGCTTTCCGCCGCCCGCCAGCTTCCGCAGCACGGCGTCGTACTCGGCCTGCGGCACCCGCAGCACCAGGTGCGACGTCTCGCGCAGGTCGTCGATCCGGTCGGTGGACTCGTTCGCCACCAGCCCGCCCGCGTCCTCCGTGACCGAACGGGCCGTCGCGGCCGCCTTGGGCACGCTCTTCACCTCCACGGAGAGCGAGGCCTTCCGGATGACATGGGTGGTGGTCAGCGCGGGGGACCCGGTCGACCGAGCCGGGCTGCCGTCGGTGGCACCCCGGTCCGACTCCCCGCCGGCGGAGTCGGCGCGCTCCGCAGGAGCTGCCGCCTTGTTGTCCGCGGAGTCCGCCATGCTCTTGCTGTCGGAGCTGTCGTCGGCGCCGCCGCAGCCGCTCAGCGCGAGCAGCGCGGCAAGTATCCCGGCGGCGAGCACCGCGCGCGGACGGCGGGTGGACGAACGGCTCGAATGACGCGCTCTCTGCATAACTGCTCCCCCTGGGCGGGTGGTTGATGGTGCCGGTTCGACGTGCGAGACGGGGGTGCGGGTTGCCCTTTACCGGTTTCGAAGCGGTCACGGTCAGGACTCGGAAGAGGTTTGAGAGAGTGGAGGCATGCAGCGTTCAACACACCGCGTGGACACAGGTACGGGTCATGTCGTCGTCATCGGCGGCGGCATCGCCGGACTCGCGGCCGCCCACCGGCTCATCGGCGCAGGACTGCGGGTCACACTCCTGGAGGCGACCGACCGGCTGGGCGGCAAGCTCATGACCGGTGAGATCGCCGGCACCCAGGTCGATCTGGGTGCGGAGTCGATGCTGGCCAGACGCCCCGAGGCGGTCGACCTGGCGCGCGCCGTCGGGCTCGGCGACCGGCTTCAGCCTCCCGCCACCGCCACCGCGTCGGTCTGGACGCGGGGCGATCTGCGGCCGATGCCCAAGGGACATGTGATGGGTGTCCCCGGCGACCCCGCAGTACTCAGTGGGGTGATCTCCCCGGAGGGCCTCGCCCGCATCGCGCAGGAACGGGACCTCACGCCGACCGCGGTCGGCGACGATGTCGCGGTCGGCGCGTATGTCGCCGACCGGCTGGGCCGCGAGGTCGTCGACCGGCTCGTGGAGCCCCTGCTCGGCGGCGTCTACGCGGGCGACGCCTACCGGATCTCGATGCGCGCCGCCGTGCCGCAGCTCTTCGAGGTGGTCCAGGAGGGCGGCTCGCTGCTCGACGGCGTGCAGCGCATCCAGCAGCAGGCCGCAGCCCGGCAGCAGACCGGCCCGGTCTTCCAGGGCATCGACGGCGGCGTCGGCACCCTGCCGGGCGCGGTTGCCGACGCCGTGCGCGCCGGAGGCGGCGAGATCCTCACCGCCACGCCCGTCCTGGGCCTGACCCGTACCGCCGACGGCTGGGACGTCCGCACCGACACCCGGGTGATCGCCGCCGACGGCATCGTGCTCGCCGCCCCCGCCTGGTCCGCGTCGACGCTGCTGGCCGCCGAGTCCCCGGCCGCCTCCGCCGAGCTCGCGGGCGTCGAGTACGCGTCGATGGCGCTGGTCACCCTGGCGTTCCGGCGCTCCGACGTGGCGGTCACGGGCGCCCTCGACGGGCGCTCCGGCTTCCTGGTGCCGCCCGTCGACGGCCGTACGATCAAGGCCTCCACCTTCTCCACCCACAAGTGGCAGTGGGTCGCCGACGCCGCCCCCGACCTGTTCATCCTGCGCACCTCGGTCGGCCGGTACGGTGAGGAGGACCATCTCCACCGCGAGGACACCGAACTCGTCGACGTCTCGCTGCGTGACCTCGCCGAAGCCACCGGACTCGGCGCGAAGCCGGTGGACACCGAGGTCACCCGGTGGATCGGCGGCCTGCCCCAGTATCCCGTCGGCCATCTGACCAGGGTCGCCCGGATCCGCGACGAGGTCGCCAAGCTGCCGGGCCTGCGGGTCTGCGGAGCGGTGTACGACGGGGTCGGCATCCCCGCCTGCATCGCCGGCGCCCACCGGGCCGCGGACGAGATCGTCGCGGACATCACAGGCGGGACCGCGGGAGAGATCCTTGCCACTGGGACCCTGGTTCAGGGCACACGGAGCGAGGCGGGACAATAGCCGTATGAGTGCGTCTGAGAAGATTCCGAACGCCGGTAAGAAGGCCAAGGACCTCAACGAGGTCATCCGCTACACGCTGTGGTCCGTCTTCAAGCTGCGCGATGTGCTGCCCGTCGACCGTGCCGGTTACGCCGACGAGGTCCAGGAGCTGTTCGACCAGCTCGCGGCCAAGGACATCACCGTCCGTGGCACCTACGACCTGTCCGGCCTGCGTGCCGACGCCGATGTCATGATCTGGTGGCACGCGGAGACGGCGGACGAGCTGCAGGAGGCGTACAACCTCTTCCGGCGCACCAAGCTGGGCCTGGCGCTGGAGCCGGTCTGGTCGAACATGGCGCTGCACCGCCCCGCCGAGTTCAACAAGTCGCACATCCCGGCGTTCCTCGCCGACGAGACGCCGCGCAACTACATCAGCGTGTACCCCTTCGTGCGCAGCTACGACTGGTACCTGCTGCCCGACGAGGACCGCCGCCGCATGCTCGCGGACCACGGCAAGATGGCCCGCGGCTACCCCGACGTCCGCGCCAACACCGTGGCCTCGTTCTCGCTCGGCGACTACGAGTGGATCCTCGCCTTCGAGGCCGACGAGCTGCACCGTATCGTCGACCTCATGCGTCATCTGCGGGCCTCCGAGGCGCGGATGCACGTCCGCGAGGAGGTTCCCTTCTACACGGGCCGCAGGAAGTCCGTCGCAGACCTGGTGGCCGGGCTCGCGTAGCGAGCGGGCTCCGACCACCCCAACCCGGAAGATCAGACGGCGGGCGCCGGCGCACGGCTGTGCGCTGCCTGCCGCTCCAGCGACACCGGGTTCGGCTTCGGGTTCGCCGAGGGCTCCGGCCTGCGGCGTTCCCGAGACCTGCGGGGAAGCGCACCGCCCTTCCCCGCAGGTCCCCGGCCCACCTCCGCGTGGGCCGTTCGCATGTTCCCGCGGGGGCACGACGGTCCGTGCCGCCCTGGGCCCGCTCGTACGCGTCGGCCGGATCCTTGCTGCCGAAGACGAGATGAGCCACGGATCGCCTGTGTGCCGAACCGTGGCGTGTCCGGTCCTGTCATCGCCTCTGTCCCCCCGGCCGGCCTGGCCCGCCCCGGTCCGGACGAAACAGAGCTGCCGTGTGACCGGCGCCACCGCAGGTCCTCGCGGGAAGACTTCGGATCCGCCCCCTGTACACGGCATCGGCCATTCGGAGATCCTCAGTGACTGTGACCGACAAGAAAAGCGATACAGCGTGGCCCGGGGGCATCAGCGCGATCACCCTGTTCGTCGAGGACCTGGACGCCACGAAACGTTTCTACCGGGAGGTCTTCGGGCTGCCGGTGACCTACGAGGACGACGACTCGGCCGTATTCGGCTTCGGGAACACCCTCATCAACCTGCTGAGGGCCCCTGCCGCGCACGAGCTGATCGAGCCCGCGCGCGTCGCGGCGGCCGACGCCGGATCCCGACTCCAGCTCACCCTCACCGTGGATGACGTGGACGCGATGTGCGAGGAGTTGGCCACGCGTGGTGTGACGCTGCTCAACGGACCGATGGACCGTCCCTGGGGCATACGGACCGCCAGCTTCCGCGACCCCGGCGGCCACATCTGGGAAATCGCCGAGTGACCGGGGGAGGTACCGGCGGACATCGAGCGCGAGGTGCTGTCCGCGGCCCCGGCGGGCCACCTCACCGGCCGGGGTGTTCGCGTCAGAGGTGAGGGTCCCGGTGTGCTGTGCGGCCGTCGCCCGTGAGCGCGGCCCGCAGAGCCGGATCGTCGACGGCGCCGACCCCTCGTACGGCGACCGCCGCCAGCACGTCACGGTCCGCGCCGCCCGCCGGGGCGGCGTACGAGTCCAGCAGCCGCTGTCCCGTGGGAGAGGCCCAGGAGTCCCACGGATGGATCTCCCACCGGGCGATGACCAGGCAGCCGAGCGTCAGGACGAGCGGCAGTCCGAACCAGACCCACTCGGTCGTCGACGGGCCGCCGTGACCTTGCTCCTGACCGGGCAGCAGCAGCGCCGCACCGGCCATCGCGACCTCCAGCAGCGCCGCGCCGCGCACCGTGCGTACCGCCGATGCGAGGTCCGTCCGTTCGCCGCCCGGCAGGGCCAGACCCGCGGCGACGAGCCGGTCGGCGAGGGCGCGCACGGTATCGGCTGCGGCGGTGGCCGCACGTATCGGAGGGATCAGCGACTGCCCCGCCGGCCCGATGGCACGGATCACCGTCCGTTCGACCTCGTCCCGGCCCTCCGGGTCGACGACCGTCGCCCACCCGGTGTGGGCGAGGAGCAGGCGCCTGCGCAGATGCATGGTGACGAGCGCGAGATCGGCGACCCGATGCGGGCCACCGGCCAGGAACGCCGTCTCGTACAGGGTCAGTTCGACATCACCGGGGTCCCGGGCCCGGTCGACGGCTGCGGCGGCGAGGCAGAGCCGGAGGCAGGAGAGAGCCGCCGCACCCGATGCGACCAGCAGCAACAGAACCCAGAGCATGTCCGAGTTCTATGCGAGGTGGGCGGGGGAGCGCCATGGCCTGTTCAATATTCGGAATTCGGAACCGCGTTGCGAGGTGCCGGTGTCAGGAACTGCTGCTGCAGCTCGACCCCCCGCAGCTGGATCCACTGCTGCTTGAACAACTGCTGCCGGAACAACCGGAGCCGCCCGACCCGCCGCAACTGGATCCGGAACTGCCGCCGCACCCGCTGCCTCCTCCGCAACTGCTGCCCCCGCCCGGCGAACCGCTGGAGCTCCCGCAGCCGGAGCCGGAACCGACCGAACCGGCGCACCACACCGTCGCGACGACGTGGTCGTTGCTGCCGGAGGAGGAGTGAGAGGGCGACATCGGCCGCATCCCGCCGACCGTCCGCATCCGTGCGGCCGCCGCCAACTGCGCCCGCAGTACGGGATCGGGCAGTGCGCGCAGCCCCAGATTCGCCACGAGGTGGGCGGGTTCGGCGCTGTAGGCATGAGCGGCGCGGTACTGCTCGGCGGCGCGCCGTCCCGCCTTGGTGATCCGGGCGCGGGCGACGCCCGCGCAGATCAGCCCGATCGGAAAGCCGACGAACAGGGCGGGGAACACCTTGACGATGAAGGGAAGGGAGAAGTCGAGCCCGTCGGACTCCGCCATGAACTGTGACACCGTCACCGCGAAGGAGACCGGGATGGCCAGTAGGCAGCCCAGCCCCTGGAACAGGCCCCAGCGGCGCCACTTCACGGTGGTCTCCGGTGCGGCCAGCAGTCCACGGGCCGCGAGTCCGTCACCGATCTCCTGCACCGCCGGGTGCCGCATCACCGCATCCCGCAGGGTGTGCAGCGCACCGCTGGGAGCGGCGGCGTGTTCCTGGAGAACGGCTCGCTCCACCGGGTCATGGGCGGCCGGCCGCCGGACGGAGACGATGCCGGGCCCGCCGACCGCCAGACGCCCGTCCGTCTGCATGGCGGCGAGTGCGGTGTCCACGACCCTGCCGGGCCCGCCGTTCAGGAATGCCACTTCGTAGAGGTCGTGGGCGAGGCCACCGGGGCCGCGCCGGGCGTTCGAGATACCCACGATCAGGAGGGTCGAGGAGACCGCGACGGCCAGCGTCACCAGCAGAGCGACGATGTTCATTCCGGTCACCTCCCGACGAGCGCGGCGCGGGCGGCCCGTACCAGCCGGGTCGTGCGGCGGGGCGGCCTGGCGGCCGCGCGGTCCTGCCACCAGGTGGTCAGCCGGCGCCGGGCGGCGTCGTCGGTGGGGCGCCCGGCGATCAGCAGCTGCTCGGCGAAGTCCATTGCGTCGCGCCGGTATCCGGCGGCCATGGGGCGGGTCCTGGCGTACGCGAGAAAGGCGCGCCGGTAGCCGGCCCCGAGGATTTCGGGCAGCTCGGGCGCCACCTTGGCGACGACATCGGCCCGCTTGGCGGCCAGCGCGCGGCTCTGGACACCGAGGCGGCGGTGGTCGAAGCCCTCGGGGGCGGGGGTGCCGGCGACGAGGGCGGAGAGCAGCGCGGTCTGGGCGACGGCGGCGCGGTCGCGGGCGGCATCGGTCGCGGGTGCGGGGGACGAAGTGGTGGGGTGCCCGGCGGTCCCGATCCGGGCGACACCGTCTCCGGACGTCCCGGCTCCCTGTTCCTGTCCGGGCCCCTTCCTCACTGCCGCGTCCAACGTGGCGCGGATCGCCGTCAGTTCGCCCTCCAGCTCCTGCGCGGGCGGGAAGTCGGCGTCGCGCTCCAGCAGTACGCCCGGCGGGTCGACCCGCGAGCGGAGTTCGGCGAGCACGTCGAGGACGGGCCGGGTCACCGGGTGGGCGTGCGTGTCGTGCCAGACGCCGTCCCTCTCGATGCCGCCCGCCACATGCACGTACGCGATCGCCTCCACCGGCAGCTCGTCGAGTGCCCTCGCGGGATCCTCGCCGCGGTTGACGTGGTTGGTGTGCAGGTTGGCCACGTCGATCAGCAGCCGGACCCCGGTGCGTGCGACCAGCTCCGCCAGGAACTGGCCCTCGGTCAGCTCCTCGCCCGGCCAGGCGATCAGCGCCGCGATGTTCTCCAGCGCCAGGGGCACCGGCAGCGAGTCCTGCGCGATCCGGACGTTCTCGCACAGGACGTCCAGCGCGTCCCAGGTCCGCGGCACGGGCAGCAGGTGGCCCGCTTCGAGCCCCGGCGACGCGGTGCGTGTTCCCCCGGCCCGTACGAAGGCGATGTGCTCCGTGACCAGCGGTGTGCCCAGCAGCGTGGCCCGCGCGGCAAGGTCCGCGAGCCGGCCGGGGTCGGGGCGGTCGGCCCCGCCGAGGCCCAGCGAGACGCCGTGCGGGACCACGGTCACGCCGCGGGCGCGGAGCCGTACCAGGGAGTCGGGCAGATGGTCGGTGCAGAGGTTCTCCGCGACCGCTTCCACCCAGTCGATCCCCGGCAGTGCCTCCACCGCATCCGCGATCTCCGGCCGCCAGCCGATGCCGATTCCCAGCTCCATGGTGTCCCCCTCCTCCATTGCGTGCAGGGGTGATGGCCCCGACGGGCAGCGCGCAATCCGAAGAGGGGGACGTTCAGAGCATGATTTGAGGTTCCGGACACAGCGGGACCGGCGTGTGGACCGGTACGCCGACCGGCGCGGTCCCGCTCAGGGCATCGGCATCGTGGACGGACGCGAGGTGAAGGACTGGTCCCCGGTCGGCTCCGCGGGCACCGGCAGCGGCAGCACCCTGCCCCCGGACGGCGCGGGGGGCCCGGTCGGGCTGGCCGTCGCCGCGCCCGCCGCTTCGCGGGCGATCGCGTCGAAGTCGACGAAGCCGGTGCCCTCCAGCATGGTGATGTGGTCGAGCACGGTCTGGTTGGCGTCGGTGGCCAGCTGACGGATCAGCGAATTGCGCGTGGTGTTCCGGACCTGGGCGATCAGCGCGAAGACCCTGCCGTGTGCGGCCCGCAGCAGATTGGCGAACTTCCGCTCGTAGTCCTCGCCGCTCGCCGCCGTCAGCTCGCGCAGCCATCCCTGCTGCTGTTCGTTCGGCTGGTTCGGCAGCTCCACCCCGAGCTTGGCGGCCACGTCCCGGGCCCGGCGGTCCAGATCCGTGTGCCCGACCACCAGATGATCCCCGGCGGCCTTGACCGCCTCGCTCGGCGCGCGCTGGATGGCCTGCTGCCCGGCGGGCAGTTCCCACAGGCCGGCCAGGCGCACCTTCACGAGGAAGTCCCGGTCGGTCGCGGAGAGCGGTCCCCACTGCGTCGCGACGGACGATGCGTTGAGATTGGCCTGACCGGTGCCGGAACGGTCGGCGTAGGACCAGACGGGGAAGGCGAGCGCGCCGAGCGTGGCGACAAGTGCCGCGATGATGACGGCAGTTCCGTTGATGCGTCGCAACAAGGTATCTCCCGGGCCGAGGCGTGACGGCGTCGAATCAACCGTCCGGTTCCAACGACCGGCGGCTGACTGGTCGTTCAAGATACTGGTCAGTAGTGCCGGTGACGGCAGTATCGGGAGATACGTATCGGCGCACCGAAGTGTTCAGCGGCGCAGTGCCGGATGGTCGGCGACCACCGTGCAGGATCCCGGGGCGATCTCCGTGAACCCGGCGTCACGTACCACCGGCAGTCCGCTCATGGTGAGTTCCGCCCAGAGGGTGGCGTCCGGGGTGGCGACGGAGAGCGGGAAGCCCGCCTCCCGCCACTCCTTGCGCTCCGTATCCGACAGCTCCCACCAGGCGAGCTGTGCGCCGTGCCCGGCCTGCGCCATCTCCTTGCCCGCGGACATGTCGAGATCCGGGTTCAGCCAGAGCACCGGGCCGGACGGGTCGGGTGCGGCGGGCGGCTCGGGGTCGTCCAGGTCCGTCCCCGACACCTGGAGCTTCGCCAGCTCCTTCGGCCAGCCGTCCAGCGGAACCGGCGGGAACACCCGCACCTCGGCGCTCTCGCCCGTGACCGTGATGCCGGGCAGCGCGGACGCCTTGCGCCACTCCGCGCCGCGCGCCCGCCGCACGACCTTGCGGATCCGGGCGTCCTGCCAGTCGCGCATCACCTGCGCCCACTCGCCCTCGCCGACCGACCGCTCGTCGGAGAGCATCACGAGGACGGCGCGGGCGGCGGTCCGCAGCGCGTCGGTGCGGGCCGGGGGGTCGGTCTTCTCGATGTGCACCACCAGCGGAAGCACGTACTGCGGTGCCTCGTCGCGACTGGTCGGCTCGGAGTGGAACGGGGAGTCCGAGGGGGCCGGGGCGCCGGACGGGGACTGGGGTGCGGAAATGTCGTTGCTGCTCACTCGTCCCAGTCTGCCAGTCGCCCGGGCCCGGCTCCTTGGCGGAATGAAACGGTCCGGGTGAGGATGCACCGCATGAAGAGCGATCTCTTTTCCAGCGAGAACATGGTCCAGCCGGCAACCGCCCCTGGGATGACCCTGCAGAACGCCAAATCCATCAAGTACGCCGTCAACGGCGAGATGCACGCCCGCCAGGGATCGATGATCGCCTTCCGGGGCAATCTCCAGTTCGAGCGCAAGGGTCAGGGCCTCGGCGGCATGCTGAAGCGCGCCGTCACCGGTGAGGGGCTGCCGCTGATGGCGGTCCGCGGGCAGGGCGAGGCGTGGTTCGCGCACGAGGCCGCCAACTGCTTCATCGTGGACATGGAGCAGGGCGACGTCCTCACCGTCAACGGCCGCAACGTCCTCTGTTTCGACCCCACCCTCGCGTACGAGATCAAGACGGTGAAGGGCGCCGGGATAGCCGGTGGCGGGCTCTTCAACAGCGTTTTCAGCGGTTACGGCAAGCTCGGCCTGATCTGCGAGGGCCACCCGATCGTGATCCCCGTCACGGCCCAGCAGCCGGTGTATGTCGACACGGACGCGGTCGTCGGCTGGAGCGCCCAGCTCAGCACCTCGCTGCACCGCTCGCAGAGCATCGGCTCGATGATCCGCGGTGGTTCCGGCGAGGCGGTCCAACTGATGCTGCAGGGCGAGGGGTTCGTGATCGTCCGGCCCAGCGAGCTCAAGCCCGAGAAGGCGTCGGCCAACTGAACCCGACAGGAGTGGGCCGACGGTACGGTCGCGGCGGACCATGGGTGCTGCGCGGGGTCGACCTCCAGCTGTCCGCGTGCACCCCGGTCGCGGCCTGCGCGGTGGCGGCGGTCGTCCGCAGGCTCACTTCACTGCGCGGATGAGTAGGCTCCTGGGTATGGACGAGCGCCTGGACGAGCCGTACTGCGAGACACCCGACACGAGGCCCGTGCCGGTGGATTCCGGTCCTCCGTACGCCGAATGCGTGCTGTGCCGGAAGCCGACCGAGTACCCGGAGTCGGTCAAGGGCATCACGCTCTGCCCGGTCTGCGAATGGCAGGAGGCACAGCGCACGGCCTGCTCCGGCTGACTTGAGCTCCTCTTGAACCCGGCCGCCGTCGCCGCGTGGCCGAGGCCGGCATCGACATCTGCGCCGGGACCCCGCGGTCCTCACCACCGAAGCGGTGAAGTCCTCCGGCGTGGTGATCACCGTGGGCGGCTGCGACATCGAGTGGTTCTGGGACCTCACCGGTCGTGGACGTCGTGCGGGACCGGCCCCGCCAGGACCGAGGCCACGTCCTGCCTCTGACCCACGCGCCGCGGGGGCGCATCCCGATCGGCCGGGCGAGACCGTCATCGGCGCCGGCGGCACCCTCACGGTCACCGTCGAGGATCTCTGCCGGGACGCAGTGGCCTGGCGGTGACCGGCGTCGTCGTCGACCCGGAGGTGGCACGGAAGTACCAGGTCACCGCGGCCGAGCGGCCGCACTTGCGCACCGCGGCCGGGGCCCGGTCGGTACGGGGGCGGCGGACCGCACCGCCCCCGTATCGCTCAACGCGTCAGCGCCAAGGGCCCGTCACCGCGAACGTCGTCCCCGGTTTGTAGCAGTTCACGAACATCGTCCCGCCGTCCGGCGCGAACGTGACCCCGGCGAACTCGCCCCACTCCGGATCCTCCGCGGTTCCGATGTTCTGCCGGCCGCGCGCCATCGCGTACACCTCGCCGTGCCGCGTCACGCCGAACACATGCTGGGCGCCGTTGCCGTCCTCGCACACCATCAGCCCGCCGTCGGACGTCAGACAGATGTTGTCGGGGGACTCACCGGGCAACTGCACGTCCGTACCCGGACCGAAGACGACCACCAGCGTGAGGCGGCGCCGCTTCGGCTCGTACCGCCACACCTGCCCGAAGTGGTCGGCCGCCGATCCTGCCGCACTCTGCGCAAAGCTGGAGACGAAGTAGACCGACGAGCCGCCCCAGTAGCAGCCCTCCAGCTTCTGGGCGTGCGTGATGCCCTTCGGGCCGAAGTCCTGGAACCGGATCGCCGTTGTGGCGGCCTGCGGATCCGGTACGGGGACCCACTCGATCCGGTCGAAGGTCGCACCGGTCTCCTGGATGACGGAGAGGTCGGGGACACCGGGCACCCGCATGGCCTGCAGTTCGCCGCCGGCCCGCAGTGAGCCGGTGCCGCCCAGCGGTTTCTCCGGAAGGAAGCGGTAGAAGAGTCCGAACGGCTTGTCGAAGGCATCCTCCGTCTCGTACACGATCCCGTTGTTCGGATCGATCGCGATCGCCTCGTGCTGGAAGCGGCCCATCGCGGTGAGCGGCACGGCTCCGGTGCGGCGCGGGTCGGCGCCGTCCACTTCGAAGATGAAGCCGTGGTCCTTGGTGTAGCCGTTGGTGCCGGCCCGGTCCTCGGTCTCCTCGCAGGTCAGCCAGGTGTTCCACGGGGTCCGGCCGCCCGCGCAGTTCACCGCCGTGCCGGCGATGGCCACGCGTTCACCGAGGACCGCGCCCCGGCTGTCGAGCTCCAGCGCCGTGCAGCCGCCCTTGCCCATCGGGTCGTAGGTGAGGCCGTCGACGGTCGGGACCGGGATCTTCGCGGTGGCCCGGTTCTCGTGGTTGCGGACGAGATGGACGCGGCCTCGGTGGCCGGTGAACGCCGCCATTCCGTCGTGGTTGCTGGGGACCCGGCCCTCGCCGGAGCGGAGCTGGTCGCCCTCCCGGGACAGAACCCGGTAGCGGAACCCCTGCGGCAGATCGAGCAGACCGTCGGGGTCGGGGACCAGTGGACCGTAGCCGCTGTGGCCACGGGCGGCCGCGGTGCCCGCGAAGAGTTCGGAGAAGGCCCCGGCGAAGGCGATCGAGACAGCGGTCGCACCGCTGCCGGCCAGGACCTGGCGTCGTGTTGCGAGTCGTCGAGATGCGGTTGATGACATGAGGCAACTCCCTGCTGGCGGACAGGAGAAGTGACCCGCATGTGTGTACCACGCGTTTCGTCGCGCGGGAACCACGCGGGTCACTGAGCCTCGTGTGTGTCACGGGTCCGCAGGGGCCCGTGGGATCACCTGCGGGGCCGCCCGTGCGGTCAGACGAGCGACGCGGTCAGCGTGATCGTCGTGCCCGTGAGGGCCTGGCTGACCGGGCAGTTCGTCTTGGCGTCCTCGGCGGCCTTGATGAAGCCCGCCTCGTCGAGACCGGGCACCTCGCCCTGCACGGTGAGGTGGATGCCGGTGATGCCGGTGCCGGGCTGGAAAGTGACCTCGGCCTGGGTGTTCAGCCGGGTCGGCGCGTTGCCGGCCGTGGTCAGACCGTTGGACAGGGCCATCGAGAAGCAGCTGGAGTGCGCCGCCGCGATGAGCTCCTCCGGGCTGGTCTTGCCGTTCGCCTTCTCCGCGCGCGACGGCCACGACACCGCGTAGTCCCCGATGCCGGAGGAGTCGAAGGTGACAACGCCCTCGCCCTCGATGAGGTTGCCTTCCCAGACCGTGTGTGCCTGACGCGTGGTTGCCATGCTGGATCCCTTCGGATGGGTGGAGTTACCGCACCCGAACCTACTGCGCCACCAGTCCCTTTGCGTCGCGCGCCAGCGCCGTCAGGCGGGAGATCGCCCGGAAGTACTTCTTCCGGTACCCCCCGTTCAGCATCTCGTCGCTGAACAGACGGTCGAACGGGAGTCCGGAGGCGAGCACCGGTATCTCCCGGTCGTACAGCCGGTCGGCGAGCACCACGAGCCGCAGTGCCGTCGACTGGTCCGGCACCGGCTGCACGTCGGTGAGGCAGACCGCGCGGATGCCGTCCGTCAGCGCGCCGTACCGGCTCGGATGGACGCGGGCGAGATGGTCGAGCAGCGACGGGAAGTCGTCCAGGCTGGCGCCCTCGGTGGCGTACGCGGCCCTCGTGACCTGCTCGTCGGAGTACGGCGCCGGTGCCTCGGGCAGTCCGCGGTGCCGGTAGTCCTCGCCGTCGATCCGCAGCGGCCGGAAGTGCGAGGACAGCCCCTGGATCTCCCGCAGGAAGTCGGCTGCGGCGAAGCGCCCCTCGCCGAGCTTGCCGGGCAGCGTGTTGGAGGTGGCGGCGAGTGCGACCCCCGCCTCGACCAGCCTGCTGAGCAGCGACGACACGAGAACGGTGTCACCCGGGTCGTCGAGCTCGAACTCGTCGATGCACAGGAGCCGGTGCCCGCTGAGCGTCTGTACGGTCTGCTGGAAGCCCAGCGCGCCCACCAGGTTGGTCAGCTCGACGAAGGTGCCGAACGCCTTCAGCGAAGGAGCGGCGGGTGTGGCGTGCCAGAGCGAGGCGAGGAGATGCGTCTTGCCGACGCCGTACCCGCCGTCGAGATAGACACCGCGCGGACCGGAGGCCGGTGCCGCCTTCCTGCCGAACCGCCACCACCCCTCCGAGGATCCGCTTCGCGCGCTCCCCTTCTTGCCCGCACCCGTCGCGTGGGCCCCGCCGAGCCCGTGCGCGAACTCGTCGAGAACCTTCACCGCGTCGGTCTGGCTGGGCTGGTCGGGATCGGGGATGTACGTGTCGAAGCGCACCGAGTCGAAGCGCGGCGGCGGCACCATCTCGGCGACCAGGCGGTCGGCGGGGACGTGCGGCTCAAGGGCGCACAGGGACAGCGGGGCCGTTTCGGCTATGGGGCTCTGCCCCGGCACGGCGGTGGATGACGACACAGCTCTCAAGCTTAAGCGCCATGCGAGACTGCACGGATGCGACGCCTCTTCCCTGTGACCGACCCGACACCGGCTGCCGAAGGAGGGGAGTGGAGTCTGGACGAGCTCGCCGACGCCTATGCGTACCCAGCAGGTGAAGGCTCCTGGCTGCGCGCCAACATGGTCTCCACACTCGACGGCGCCGCGCAGCACGACGGACGCTCGCAGCCGATCTCGTCCGACACGGACATGCGGATCTTCGGCACGCTGCGCGCGCTGGCCGATGTGGTCGTGGTGGGTGCGGAGACCGTACGGATGGAGGGGTACCGGCCCGCCAGGGCCCGGGACGCCTTCGCCGCGCGGCGGGCGGCGGCCGGGCAGGGACCCGCTCCGGCGATCGCCGTCGTCAGCGGGAGCCTGGACCTGGATTTCTCGCTCCCGCTCTTCGTCTCGCCGCTCGTTCCGACCCTCGTGGTCACCGGGGCCGGTGCGCCGCCGGACCGGGTCGCGGCGGCCCGGAGCGCGGGCGCCGAGGTGGTGATCGCGGGGGAGGGGGCCCGGGTGGACCCCACCCGGGTCGTGCGGGAGCTCGCGGACCGTGGGCTGAGGCGGCAGCTGGCGGAGGGCGGGCCCCGGCTGCTCGGTCAGTTCGTGGCCGCCGGGGTGCTGGACGAGCTCTGTCTCACCCTCTCGCCCATGCTGACCGCCGGGGACGCCCAGCGGATCACGGGCGGCCCCTCGGTGGCGGTACCGGAACGATTCGTCCTCGCTTCGATACTGGAAGAGGCCGGGTTCCTCTTCACTCGGTACCGTCGGATCTGACCATCGGCGGAATTTCCCGTTCCGGTTAGCTTCCGGTGGGCACAATTACTCACGCAGACCCCGTGCGAGCACGGGGAAGGATGGTTTCAGCAACGGCCGTCGAGGGTCGATGAGGCAGAAGGGCGCCCGAGGTGTTCACCAGCGTTTTGATGATCGAGAAGCCCCTTACTTCCGAGGACGTCGAGTTCGTCACCACCCTGCACGGGGAGGAAGAGACCTCGTTCGTCGTACTGATGCAGCCACGCGGAGACCAGGCCGACGTACTGCTGCGCGCCATCGACGACGTGGCGATCGGCGAGCTGAAGGAAGCCGCCCGCGAGCTCGAGGAGCCGGAGGGCAAGGACGCCAGGCAACCCGCCGAACTGGCACTCGAGGTATCGCTCGCCGCCCTGCGTCAGGCGGGCTCGGAGGCCGTCGGACAGGTGGTCGAGGACCGCCCCCTGGACAAGCTGAAGTCCGTCGTCGACGAGGCGGGGGCGGACGAGGTCATCGTGCTGACCGCCCCGCACTACGTGGAGGAGTTCTTCCACCGCGACTGGGCCTCCCGAGCCCGGCACAAGGTCGGCGTACCGGTGCTCAAGCTCTTCGCGCACAGCGAATAGGCTGGGGGGCCACTCACAACGACTTCTGGGGAGACACACGTATGGCACCCGGTATTCCTGCCGCCATGGAACGGCCGCACTTCATCGGCATCGGCGGCGCCGGGATGTCGGGCATCGCACAGATCCTCGCCCGGCGCGGCGCGAAGGTCGCGGGCAGCGACGCCAAGGAGTCCGGCACGGCGGAGGCACTGCGGGCGCTGGGGGCGACCGTCCACATCGGGCACGCCGCCGCCCATCTGGCGGACGACGCGTCCTGCGTGATCGTCTCCAGCGCCATCCGCGCCGACAACCCGGAGCTGGTGCGCGCCGCCGAGCTGTCGATCCCCGTCGTGCACCGCTCCGACGCGCTCGCCTCGCTGATGCGGGGCCTGCGCGCGATCGCCGTCGCGGGTACCCACGGCAAGACGACCACCACGTCGATGCTGGCCGTCGCCCTGTCCGAGCTGGGCCTCGACCCGTCGTACGCCATCGGGGGCGACCTCGCGGGCCCCGGCACGAACGCCAGGCACGGTGAGGGCGACATCTTCGTCGCCGAGGCCGACGAGAGCGACCGCAGCTTCCAGAAGTACGACCCCGAGGTCGCGATCGTCCTCAACGCCGAGCTGGACCACCACGCGAATTACGCCTCGATGGAGGAGATCTACGACTCCTTCGAGACGTTCGTCGGGAAGATCGTCCCCGGCGGCACCCTGGTCGTCTCCGCCGACCAGTCCGGCGCGGTCGAGCTGACGCGGCGGGTACGCGACCTGGCGTCGCTCAACATCGTCACGTACGGCGAGTCCGAGACGGCCGACGTACGGGTCCACAAGGTCACTCCGCGCGGTCTGACCAGCGAAGTCACGGTCGTCCTGAACGGCAGGTACCTCACCTTCACGGTGTCCGTCCCCGGCCGCCACTACGCCCTCAACGCGGTCGCCGCTCTCGTCGCCGGTGTCGCGCTGGGCATCCCGGCCCACAACCTGGCCTCCGCCCTCGGCACGTACACCGGCGTCAAGCGCCGCCTCCAGCTCAAGGGCGAGGCGGCGGGAGTCCAGGTCATCGACTCGTACGCACACCACCCGACCGAGATGACCGCCGACCTCGAAGCGATGCGCGGCGCCGCCGCCGACTCGCGCCTCCTGGTCGTCTTCCAGCCCCACCTCTTCTCCCGCACCCAGGAGCTCGGTACGGAGATGGGCCAGGCCCTCGCCCTCGCCGACGCCTCCGTGGTCCTGGACATCTACCCGGCCCGCGAGGACCCGATCCCGGGCATCACCAGCGCCCTGATCATCGACGCGGCGAAGGCGGCCGGCGCCGATGTCACCGCCGTCCACGACAAGGCGGCGGTCCCCGAGGTCATCGCGGGAATGGCGAAGCCCGGGGACCTGGTTCTCACCATGGGGGCGGGCGACGTCACAGACCTCGGCCCGCAGATCCTGGACCACCTGTCGAGCTGAGGGAGCCACCGTGTCGTACGACATCGAGAAGCCGGACGAGGAATGGCGCGCGGAGCTGACGCCCGCCGAGTACGCGGTCCTGCGCCAGGCCGGCACCGAACCGGCTTTCGTCGGTGAGTACACCGACACCAAGACGGCCGGCGTCTACTCCTGCCGGGCCTGTGGCGCCGAGCTGTTCCGCTCGGACACGAAGTTCGAGTCGCACTGCGGCTGGCCGTCCTTCTACGACCCGAAGGACACCGACGCGGTCGAACTGATCCAGGACCGCAGCCACGGCATGGTCCGCACCGAGGTCCGCTGCGCCCGCTGCGGCTCGCACCTGGGCCATGTCTTCGAGGGCGAGGGCTACCCCACGCCGACCGACCAGCGGTACTGCATCAACTCGATCTCGCTGCGCCTGGCACCGGACGAGGGCTAGGGGACCCGGAGACCCGCGTCCTGTCCGGTCGATCTTCGTGGAGCGGCCTGCGGCGTCCGGTGCGGTGCATCGCAGGGTGGAGGAGCGTCCTCGTACGGGGCGCGCATGGGCGACTGAGGACAACGCGGCGAGGTGCCGTGCCGGACGTCGCGGGGCCCACGAAGACCGGCCGGGTAGCGACCGGTCTCGACCTGGCTACTCACTGTGAGGCGACCGCTCCGGCCACGTGGCCGCGGGAAAATCCGAGCGTGACGAGCGTGACCCGTCAGCGAGCCCGGCGGGCGTTGAGCCGGGCGGCCTGGCGCGTCAGGTAATCGCGCTCGGCGAGGTTGGGTGCCTTGTGGGCCGCCTCGGCGTACAGCCGTGCCGCCGTCGCCAGGTCGCCGTCGCGCTCGTGGAGGTACGCCGCCACTGCGGCGTGGCGGGGCAGTGAGTCGTCCAGCGCCGCGAGCGCCGCCAGCCCGGCGCGCGGTCCGTCGGCCTCGCCGACGGCCACTGCGCGGTTGAGCCGGACGACCGGGCTGTCGGTCAGGCGCGCGAGCTCGTCGTACCACTCGACGATCTGCACCCAGTCGGTCTCCTCGGCGGTGGGCGCGTCGGCGTGGAGCGCCGCGATGGCGGCCTGGGCCTGGAACTCGCCCAGCCGGTCGCGGGCGAGGGCCGCCTGCAGGATGTCGACGCCCTCGGCGATCGATTCGGTGTCCCACCGGCCGCGGTCCTGCTCGGCGAGCGGCACCAGGCTGCCGTCGGGCGCGGTCCGGGTGGCGCGCCGGGCGTGGTGGAGCAGCATGAGGGCGAGCAGCCCCGCCACCTCGGGGTGGTCGATCGCGGCCGCGAGCTGCCGGGTGAGCCGGATGGACTCGGCGGCGAGGTCGACGTCGCCGGAGTAGCCCTCGTTGAAGACCAGGTAGAGGACGCGCAGCACGGTGGCGACGTTGCCGGGCCGGTCGAACCGCACGCCGGAGACGGTGCGCTTGGCACGGCTGATGCGCTGCGCCATGGTCGCCTCGGGCACCAGGTAGGCCTGGGCGATCTGGCGGGTGGTCAGTCCGCCGACGGCGCGCAGTGTGAGCGCGACCGCGGACGACGGCGTCAGTGACGGGTGGGCGCACAGGAAGTAGAGCTGGAGCGTGTCGTCCGCCGCGGGCGCGGGCCCGGGCGCCGGCTCCTCGTCGACGAGGTCCTCACGCCGGCGGCGGGCGGCGTCCGCCCGGGTCGCGTCGAGGAACCGGCGCCAGGCCACGGTGACCAGCCAGCCCTTTGGGTCCCGCGGCGGAGCGACCGGCCAGACGCGGACCGCCTCGACCAGCGCGTCCTGCACGGCGTCCTCGGCCGCCGCGAAGTCGGCTCCGCGGCGGACGAGGATCCCGAGCACGCTCGGCGTGAGGCTTCTCAGCAGGGCCTCGTTCACCTCGGAGGTCACTCCGTGACGGTGGGGTGCACGCCCAGGAACGGGCGCAGCTCCAGCCACTCGTGGATCGGCTTGCCGCCCGCACCCGGGGCGGCCGACAGCTCCCCGGCCAGCTCAACGGCACGCTCGTAGCTGTCGACATCGATCACCATCCAGCCGGCGATGACGTCCTTGGTCTCGGCGAACGGCCCGTCGGTGACCGGCGGGCGCCCCTCACCGTCGTACCGGACGAACGTCCCCCCGGGGGCGAGCGCCTGACTGTCGACGAACTCGCCGGTCTTCTCGAGCCGGGCCGCGAAGTCGTTCATGTACTGCACATGCGCCGAGATCTCCTCCGGTGTCCACTGGTCCATGGGCACGTCGTTGACCGCAGTCGGGGCGCCTCGGTAGTGCTTGAGCAGCAAGTACTTGGCCATGGTGTTTCTCCTCGGTGCCGGTGCGACCCATTGTGGTCACGCTCACCGCGGGGACGGAGCCGGTCACGGGTTCTCGACATCGCCGTCCGATTTTTTTGGCT
This sequence comes from Streptomyces sp. NPDC057565, assembly GCF_042801455.1. NCBI lineage: Bacteria > Bacillati > Actinomycetota > Actinomycetes > Kitasatosporales > Streptomycetaceae > Streptomyces > Streptomyces sp. NPDC057565. Next base: position 125,878 of record NZ_JBHVFU010000007.1, read on the forward strand.
CTCGTACGGGACAGCCCTTGGTGCTGCGAGTCGGCGAGCCGCGTTCACCCCGTCCCACGGGCCCCGACCGAGCAGCGGTACCGCATCGACTCGATTTCTCCGCGCCTGGTCCTGGACGAGGGCTGACCCCTCCGAACAGGCGGGGTACGGCTGCGGGAGCGGGTCCGCCCGCCGCCGGTCAGTCGTCCTCGGGGGTCTCGGGGCGCAGCAGCGGGTGGGCGACGCCGGGAAACACCCGTGCCCTGACCACCGGCTCGGCCGCCCCGCCCTGGACCACCGTCTCGGCGACACCCCAGGGGCGGCCGCGCAGGACGACGGTCAGTGTGTACGAGGACGAGCACCCCATGCAGTTGTACCGGTCGGCCCAGGTCTCCACATCCGTGACGCTGCCGGGGTAGCGGGCCACGTGCCGGTGCCGGGCATGGCAGCGGTCGCACGTCTCGCCGGGCTCGCAGGTCCCGCCGCAGGGGCACGGCACGTCGAGTGAGTCCGCCGGGCGCCAGCGCTGCGTGAGGACGGCGTCACGGGTGGCGCCCATGTCCTTCATCGCCTTCAGATTGCGGGCGGCGACGTTGTACGACTCGCCGGTGGCGGCCATCCGGTCGCGGATGACGTCTTTGCGTCCGCGGTTCGTCGTCATCGGTTCCTCATCTGTTCCTACGGGGGGTCACGCAGCCCGCAAGGAGGTCCACGAGATCGGCAGGTTCCACGGTACCCGGCGTCCCGGGCGGCCCGTGCCACCTGCCCGGCCGGGGGCGGACGCCGCCCGAAGGCGTGAACCAGGGCTCCTGAACCAGGGCTCGTGAACCAAGGCTGAAGCCGGGTCCGCAGGGGCCTCCACCTTCTCGGCCCCGGTGGCCTGCCCCAGGAGCGAGCTGCGTTGGATCGCCGCCGGCAGTAACCAGCCGCCGTCGGCTCCGGGCGCCCGGTCGAGTCGTCCTGCGCTGCGGCCAAGGCCGTGACGGTTTCCTCTGGCTCCGCGCAGGCAACACCTGGCTGCGCACAGAAGCATGAACACCCCGACAACATCTCAGCCGGTCCCCACTTCGATGGCAGACGGCCCGGGTTCGACGTCACAGAACTCCGGAGGGGAAACAACAAGCTCAGTCCACCGGCCCGCCCGCCACATAGATGACCTGGCCGGAGACGAACCCCGCCCCGGGACTCACGAGGTAGGACGCCGTATGGGCGATGTCCTCCGGCTGACCCACTCTGCCGACCGGAATGGACTGCGCCGCGTTGCGCTGGAACTCCTCGAAGCCGAGGCCCAGCCGACGGGCCGAGGTCCTGGTCATGTCGCTCACCACGAAGCCCGGGGCGATCGCGTTGGCGGTGATGCCGTGCCGGCCGAGCTGCAGGGCGAGCGACTTGGTGAAGCCGAGCAGACCCGCCTTCGCGCTGCCGTAGTCGACACGGGCGGCGTCACCGACCGCGGAGATGCTCGACATGGTGACGATCCGCCCCCACCCGGCCGCGATCATGTGCGGGGCGACAGCCCGGGTGACGAGGAACGGGCCGCGCAGATTGATCCCCAGGACCGTGTCCCACTGCTCCGTGGTCATCTCCACGAGGTCGGCACGGGGGCCGACGCCCGCGTTGTTGACCAGCACGGTCGGCGGACCCAGCTCGGTGGCGACCCGGGCGACGGCGGCGGTCACCGCCGCTTCGTCCGCGATGTCGGCGGCGACCGCCGTCGCGGACCCGCCGTCGTCCTTGATGGCCTGCACGGTGCCCGCGCAGTCCGCCTCGTCCAGGTCGATCACACCGACCGCCAGGCCGTCGCGGGCCAGCTGCCGGGCCACCGCGGCACCGATGCCGCGTGCTGCGCCAGTGACAATGGCTGTACCTCGTACCTGAGTTGTGTGTGTCATGGGCTCAAGTTCACGACATGGGAGCGCTGCTGCCAACCGAATTGGCCCGGGCCTTCACGATCGGCCGTGCCACGCCGGACGGCCCACCATCATGGGAAGCTCCCTTATCGTGATCGGCAGGCCGGCGTCTCGCCGCGGCCCTGGGCGTGTGGCGCTGGAAGCGCTCGCACTGACACGGCAGCTGCAGTGCGTGATCTGTGGCGCGTCGTTGCTCGTCCGCGGGGGTGGGGCGGGTACGTGTGCGCGGCCGCCCGGCCGGTGGGTCAACTCGCAGGCGAACGGGCTGTGCTGATGGTCAGGCAGCAGTGTGCTGCTGGAGTACTAGGACCGCCGCACCCGTGCCGCCAGCCGGTTTCCCAGCCGCCTGCCGAACGTGCCCGGCCTGTTCCAGGCTCTGAATGCCTCCGCCGTGCGGCTGCTCCCCGCGTACTCGACAGCCTTCTCCACTGCCGTCACCTCGCTGCCGGAGAGCCCTCGCACCACCGGACGCAGTACCTCATCCAGCAGTGCGGCCCGGGTCTCGTTCCAGGCCCGGCCCGCGTGCGGGTGGGCGCTCCAGACAGTGAAACAGTCGGCCACGTATGCCGGGTCGGAGCGCAGCCGGGCCAGAATGTCGCCGCGGCGGGCTGCCCGGCCGTAGGCGGCGATCAGGTCCGCGTCGTCGCTGTGCACGAACGCGTACAGCTCCGCGTCGGGCCGGTCCTGCGCGAGCAGGCTGTGGGCAAGGGCGCCGTAGGCGTGCTCCAGCACAGTGGGCTCCACCGGTTCGGCGCGGGCGCGCAGAGCCCTGGCACGGTCGGGCCAGCCGGGCGCCGACTCACCGGACCTGACGTCGCGGGCGAACTCCAGTAGCTGAAGAGCGCCGCGGACCCGTGCGCCGATCTCCTGAGGGAAGCAGCGCAGCAGATCGTGGGCGAGTTCCGCCGCCTCCTCGTCGTCGGAGGGCGCGTGGAGTGCCGCATCGACGAGCTGGGACCACGTACCGGCCGTCCGGTGCGAGTCCGAGCCGGACTCGCCGAGCAGGAGCCGTGCCTCGCCCGCCGTCGGGGTGGCGTCGCCCCAGATCAGCCCGACGGCGGTGCGCAGGACCAGCGGCTCCGCGAACGGCGAGAACCCGGCGGCGCGCAGCACCGTGTGCAGCGCCATGATGCGGTCGGAGCTCTGCTCCTTCGCGCGGGGCGCTTCGGCGCACATCCGCAGATGTGGCAGTGCCTGCGCGCCGGTGAATGGGAGGGCGACGCGAGTGAGGAGGTCCTCGACGGCGGAGGGCGCGCCCAGGGCAAGTTGATCGAGTTCGCCGAGGAGCGCCGTGCGGACGTCGAACTGTTCGTCCAGGAGGTCGAGCAGCGCCGGTGCGCCGGCCGGCGCCGGAGCTGCGAGCAAGGTCTGTGCCATGTGCCGTGCAACCGAGGGGAGTTGGTCCGTGAGATCCATGTCGAGCAGCCGGGCGATCCGGAGCAACTGCACGTGGCGTCCGATGGTCGCTCCACCCGTGGATTCCGTCGCTTCCGAGGTCAGCTCGGCGAGCAGGTCCGGGCCGAGCACGTCGACCAGCTCCTTCACCGCGGCGGGGTCGGCGAACGCCGAGCGCGGCGGGAGTGCCAGGGCGGCGTCGTTGCGCCGTACCGCCTCCGTCACCAGCAGTGCGGCGAGCGGTGCCGTGGTGGTGGCAGGGGCACGTCCTTCGAGCGCTGCCAGCAGCCCGGCCACGGACGCCGATTCGGAGGCGGTACGGTCGTCGGCCGGCGCCGTGAGCGCGGTGGTCAGCCGGTGCATCTGCTGTTCGTCCAGCGCGTACGGTCGCTGGGCGGCCCAATCAGCCGCTGCGGACCGCCCGTTGGGACCGAGCGTGATGCCCGCGTGCAGTGCGGTGAAGGCGAGTGGGCCGGCGGCGAAGGGTTCGCCCGGCAGCGCGGCCGCTGCCCGGAACAGTTCCGGTGCGCGGCTGCGCCAGACCCGGGCGACGGTCTCCGCCCAGGCGTCGTCCACCGGACTCTCAGGAGCGTGACCGGCGCACGTGTGTACGCGATAGCCGGGATCGGTCAGCTCGTGTGCGTCGTCCGGCAGTACGCCGATGACCTGGTGCGCTGAGTGCGCCGGGCGGCGGGTGTACGTGGTGAACGTCAGACGCTGGGCGTGCTCCGGCGGGAGCACGGCTCCGGCCAGCGCGATCCACCGGGCCACGTCCGCGCTCTGCCGCTCCACAAGGACGAGCTGCGCCGACGACGGTTTCTCGCTCACGCGGCGCAGATCGGCGAAGACCGTCGCGAGCCAGGGGCTGCGGGAGACCGCGAAGTCGTTGAGCGCCTCCTGCCCGAAGGCGGCGGAGGCGGGCAGGGCGGATATGCGGTCCGGTGTGCCGCCGTCCGGCGTGGTCGATGCCCAGCTCGGCGACCGCCACGCCGTGATCGGGAGCGCGTCGCCCGGCAGGCGCGTGCCGGCCGGCAGATGCACCGCATGCGCGTGGAAGTGACCGGCGCCGGAACCCCCGAGGGCCACGGTGCGGCTGAGCAGATGGCTGCCGTCGGACAGCGCGCTGAAACTGAACGTCTCGGGAAAGGAACGGAGTTCGGCGTTCGTCGGACGATACGGAGCCTCGGCCGGAGGCTCGTAACCGAGCAGGTTCTCCGCCTCGGTCAGCACCGGCGTGGGTATGCCGCCACCGACCGCGGTGAACCGTGCGCCGACCCCGTCGTCACCCGCAGAGGCAGAGGTGTAGTGCAACTGCGCGAGGCTCATGCGTCGGCCCTCTTCGTCCTTGCCGCGTAGGTCCCCGTGCGTCAGCACGCCCCGCCCTCGTCGGCCGTCGTCAGAGGCCGGTTGTACGGGCACGGCGACGACCCCGGCGGGGAGCGGTCCGCAATCGTGGGAGCGACGCTATCAAGGTGCGGCGGTGCCGCAGGCACGCTGCCGAAACGTGATCTCAGCAACTCCAGCGGGGGTGTTCGGCCCAGCGGCATCGCTCGCGTCGGCGCCCGACGGGCGCCCTCAACTCCGGTACGTGATCAGCGCTGGACGGCGTACGCGACGAAGCCGGTCCAGGCGGCGGGGGAGAGGGTGAGCCGAGGGCCCTCTTCGACCTTGGAGTCCCGGACGTGGACGGTGTCGGGGGAGGTGGCCACCTCTACGCAGGAGTCGCCCGACCCGCTGCTGTAGCTGCTCTTGAACCAGGCCAGGTCTGTGGTGCTCATGCTGCTCCTCGCATCCGCTCCAACAGGCTCATGGAGTCCTCCAGGGAGAGAGCCTGTGAACGCATCCTGGCATATCGCATCTGGAGCGTGCTGACGACTGCTGGGTCGGTATGGAAGTGGCCGCTCTCCTGTCCCTCGCCATAGCCGAACCACTTGTGTTCCGGGGTCTCCAAGAGCTGCATAGGTCCGTGCAGTCCCGCGTGACGCTCCTGCTCGAGCGGCATGATCTGAACCTCGATGTTGCGGAGTTGAGCCAGCAGGAAAATGTGGTTGATGAGCTCTCGGGTGACCTCGGCTCCGCCTGCACGGCGCAGGAACAGGTGCTCTTCGAGGATGAAGCTGTACGCGGTGTTCGGCCGCTCCGTCAGCAGCGCCATTCGTTCGACCCGGGCAACCATCCGAGCCTCGATCTGTTCATCGCCCAGCGGTGGAAGTTGGTCCCTGAACAGTGCCCTTGCGTATGCCTCGGTCTGCAACAGGCCCGGAATCAACCGGCACTCGTACGTGTACAGGCTGGCCGCCTCCGCCTCGAGCTGCGCCCAATGGCGGAACCACTTCGCCAGCCCCCGCCGCCGCGACAAGTGCTTCGCCGCAGCCCTGATCACGCCGAACGCGTCCAGCACCTCTTCCGCCCGGTCCACGAACGCGGGCGGTGGGAACCGGCGGCCCTGTTCGATCGAGGCGACCGTCGGCACCGAGTACCGCACCCTCGGGGCGAACTCCTCCTGCGTGAGCCGCGCCCGTTTGCGGAAGACCTTGACCACCTCGCCGAACGCCTTCAGGGTGTCCGAGGGCTCCGGCTCCCCGTCCGCGCCCGTCGTGCCGCCTGTGCCACCCGCGCCGTCCGTCATGTCCGGCCACCTCCCGTGCCCCACCTGTCCGCAACGTGCCCATGGTCACGGACTGTCACGCGTACCGTCCGCACTCCGTACTCGTACGCTGACTCAGCGTACGAGTTTCTGACCTGGTGGGACCGCCCTCCCGGCCGTCACGGTGGGCGCATGGAAGCACTCGCGTCCCCGCAAGCGCCGTTCACCGTGCGTGTGTTCGTGCAGCGATTCAGTTCCACGCCCCGAGGAGCCCGGCTCGCCCGGCAGCTTGCTCTGCACCAGCTGAACGAGTGGGGCATCCCCTACGGCGGTGACGCGTCCGAGACGACTGCGCTGATCGTCGCCGAGCTGGCGGCGAACGCCGTGACGCACGGCCGGGTGCCGGGCCGGGACTTCGAGTTGAGGCTCGTCCATGCTCCGGGTGACCGGCGCGCCCTCGGTGTTCTGCGGATCGAGGTCACGGACGCCCGGGGTGAGCGGCGCCCGCCGGGGCCGGGGGAGCTGGTGGCGCCGCCGCCCGGTTCCGGCAGCGGGCACGGGCTGATCCTGGTGGAGGCGCTGGCCGACCGGTGGGCGGTGGTGGATCGCGTGCCGCCGGGGAAGACCGTCCGTGCCGAGCTGGACCTGCTCTACTGACCAGCTGCCTGCTGTCACCCCCTGCAGGGCCGCGCGAGCGTGCCGAGGCTACGCGGGCTTTTCCGAGCGTGACTCCGTTCGCTGAGCCCGGGCGTCCGGGGTACATGCGGGTGGACGGCCCGCACCCGTTCGGGGCCGTGTTGCACCTGCCCGGACCCTTCGACCCGGACCGGCACACGGGCGAGCTGTGAACGTGTCGGCATAGGGTCAGGTCTGCGCACCGCCCCTGCCCGCAGGCAACCGAGGAGAGTGCACGCCCCGTGACCGAACACGCCCACGCGGCCCCGCCGCCACCCGTCTCCGAAGTCCAGCTCTCCGCAGGGCCGGTGGAGTACCAGGACAGCGGCGGGGACGGCCCCGTCGTCGTCCTGCTGCACGGCGTCGCCATGGACGGTTCGCTGTGGCGGCACGTCGTCGCCGATCTGCGCTCCGACTACCGGTGTGTTGTCCCGACCCTGCCGCTCGGCGGCCACCGCCGACCCATGAAGCCGGACGCAGACCTGTCGGTCCTCGGCGTGGCCCGGCTGGTCGCGGAGTTCCTCGACGCGCTCGACCTCACCGACGTCACCCTGGTGATGAACGACTGGGGCGGGGCACAGGCCCTCGTCGCCGACGGCCGTGATCAGCGGATCGGGAAGCTCGTCATCACCTCCTGCGAGGCGTTCGACAACTTCCCGCCCGGACTGCCCGGCTCCAATCTCCACGCCTCGGCCAAGATGCCCGGCGGCCTGAACATGGCCTTCACCCTGCTGAAGCTGAAGCCGATGCGACGGCTGCCGATGACCTGGGGCCGGATGAGCAAGCGGCCGGTGCCGCACGAGGTGATGGACGCGTGGTTCCGGCCGCTGTGGACCGATCCGGAGATCCGTCGCGACCTGCGGAAGTACGTTCTCGGGGTGCCACCGAAGGCCGAACTCGTCCGATGGAGCGAGAATTTGCGCGAGTTCGACCGGCCGGCGCTGGTCGCCTGGGCGGCCGAGGACAAGGTCATGCCGCCGGCGCACGGTCGCCGGCTCGCCGAACTGCTGCCCAAGGGGGAGCTGGTGGAGATCGCCGACAGTTACACACTCATACCGGAGGATCAGCCTCGGCGGCTTGCCTCCGCCATTCGGACGTTCCTGCGGAAACTCTGAACGGGCGGGCGTGTCGCCCGTACCGAAGGGTGGCCGGCCCCTTCCGCGCGGGGCGGGCATGAAGCGGAGCTGCGGCTGCGCTTAAGAAAACCTCGATGGACCTGGGGCGCGGGGTACGGCAGATTTCTCCGTGACGGCGGAGGATGGTGCGCGGCAGCCGGTCACCGTGCGTGCTGCCTCCATGCCGTCCCCTCTCAATCTTCCCCGGGCCGCAGGCTCCCTTCGAGGCTGCCCCCGGCCCGGGGCGTTCACCTCGCACCATGTACAGGGAGCCGCAGCCGTGAAGGCACTCGTGAAGCAGAAGGCCGAGCCCGGACTCTGGCTGATGGACGTTCCCGAGCCGGAGATCGGCCCCGCGGACGTGCTGATCAAGGTCCTCCGCACCGGCATCTGCGGAACCGACCTGCACATCCGCAACTACGACGGCTGGGCGCAGCAGGCCGTCAAGACGCCGCTCGTCCTCGGCCACGAGTTCGTCGGCGAGGTCGCCGCGATCGGAGCCGACGTCGTCGACATCACCGTCGGCGACCTGGTCAGCGGCGAAGGCCACCTGGTCTGCGGGAAGTGCCGCAACTGTCTGGCCGGACGCCGCCACCTCTGCCGCTCCACCCTCGGGCTCGGCGTCGGCCGGGACGGGGCGTTCGCCGAGTACGTCGCGCTGCCCGCCTCCAACGTGTGGGTGCACCGGGTCCCCGTCGACCTCGACATCGCCGCGATCTTCGACCCGTTCGGCAACGCCGTGCACACCGCGCTGTCCTTCCCGCTGGTCGGCGAGGACGTCCTGATCACCGGCGCCGGCCCGATCGGCATCATGGCCGCGGCCGTCGCCAAGCACGCGGGTGCCCGCAACGTCGTCATCACCGACGTCAGCGAGGCCCGGCTCGAACTCGCCCGGAAGGTCGGCGCCAGCCTCGCCCTCAACGTCGCCGAGGAGACCATCGCCGACGGCCAGCGCCACCTCGGCCTGCGCGAGGGCTTCGACATCGGCCTGGAGATGTCCGGCCGCCCCGAGGCCATGCGCGACATGATCGCGAACATGACGCACGGCGGACGGATCGCCATGCTCGGACTGCCGTCCGAGGAGTTCGCCGTCGACTGGTCCCGCATCGTCACCTCGATGATCACGATCAAGGGCATCTACGGCCGCGAGATGTACGAGACCTGGTACGCCATGTCCGTCCTGCTGGAGGGCGGCCTCGACCTCGCCCCCGTCGTCACCGGACGGTACGGCTACCGCGACTTCGAGGCGGCCTTCGACGACGCGGCGAGCGGACTCGGCGGCAAGGTCATCCTCGACTGGACCGTCTGACCGACCTCGTACCGGCCCGTACACACCAGGAGACACCCCTCATGTTCGACTCCGTACGCGACGACATGCGCACGACCCTCGACGAGATCAAGGCCGCCGGGCTCCACAAGCCCGAGCGCGTGATCGGCACCCCGCAATCCGCGTCCGTCGCCGTCACCGCCGGTGGCCGCCCCGGTGAGGTGCTCAACTTCTGCGCCAACAACTACCTGGGCCTCGCCGACCACCCCGAGGTGATCAGCGCCGCCCACGAGGCGCTGGACCGCTGGGGCTACGGGATGGCCTCGGTCCGCTTCATCTGCGGCACGCAGGAGGTCCACAAGGAGCTGGAGCAGCGGCTCTCGTCGTTCCTCGGCCAGGAGGACACGATCCTCTACTCCTCCTGCTTCGACGCCAACGGCGGCGTGTTCGAGACCGTCCTCGGCCCGGAGGACGCGGTCATCTCCGACGCCCTCAACCACGCCTCCATCATCGACGGCATCCGCCTCTCCAAGGCCAAGCGGTTCCGCTACGCCAACCGCGACATGGACGACCTGGAGCAGCAGCTCAAGGAGGCGTCCGGGGCGCGGCGCCGGCTCATCGTCACCGACGGCGTGTTCTCCATGGACGGGTACGTCGCCCCGCTCCGCGAGATCTGCGACCTGGCCGACCGCTACGACGCCATGGTCATGGTCGACGACTCGCACGCCGTCGGCTTCGTGGGCCCCGGCGGCCGCGGTACGCCCGAACTGCACGACGTCATGGACCGCGTCGACATCATCACCGGAACGCTCGGCAAGGCCCTCGGCGGTGCCTCCGGCGGCTACGTCGCGGCCCGTGCCGAGATCGTCGCACTGCTGCGCCAGCGGTCCCGTCCGTACCTCTTCTCCAACTCCCTCGCCCCGGTCATCGCGGCGGCCTCGCTCAAGGTCATCGACCTGCTGGAGTCCGCCGGTGACCTGCGCGAGCGGCTGGCCGCCAACACCGCGCTCTTCCGCAACCGGATGACCGAGGAAGGCTTCGACATCCTGCCCGGCGACCACGCCATCGCCCCCGTGATGATCGGGGACGCGGCGAAGGCAGGCCGGATGGCGGAGCTGCTCCTGGAGCGCGGTGTGTACGTGATCGGGTTCTCGTACCCGGTCGTCCCCCAGGGCGCGGCGCGCATCCGCGTGCAGCTGTCGGCCGCGCACTCCACGGACGACGTGAACCGTGCGGTGGACGCGTTCGTCGAGGCGCGGGCCGCGCTCGGCGAGTAGCTCCACGAGCGGGGCGGTCCCAGGTCCCGTACACCCCTCGGGGCCTGGGACAATGGATCACATGATCGATGCACGGCGGCTGCGTATTCTCCGTGCGGTGGCCGACCACCGCACCGTGACTGCGGCAGCCGCCGCGCTCTATCTGACGCCGTCCGCCGTCTCCCAGCAGCTCGCCGCCCTGGAACAGGAGACCGGCCACCGGCTGGTCGACCGCAGCGCCCGCGGCGTACGGCTCACCCCGGCCGGCGAGATCCTGCTGACCCACACCAATGCGGTGCTGGCCCAGCTGGAGCGGGCCGAGGCGGAGCTTGCCGCGTACGGGGCGGGAGACGCCGGTACGGTCACGGTCGCCGCGTTCGCCACCGGCATCGGGCTCGTGCTCGCCCCCGCCATCGCCGACCTGACACTGGCCGCGCCCGGCATCCGGGTCCGGGTGCAGGACGCGGAGGGCGACGCGAGCGTGCCGATGGTGCTCGACCGGCAGGTCGATGTGGCGGTCGCCGTCGAATACCGGGGCGCGCCCGGCGAGGACGACCGGCGGCTGACCCGGGTGCCGCTGTACTCGGAGCCGTTCGACGCCGTGCTGCCGGTGGGGCACCGGCTGGCCGGCCAGGACCAGGTGGCCATCGCGGACCTGGAGAAGGACCCGTGGATCGGCCCGTACCCCGGCAACCCGTGCCACGACGTGGTCGTGCTCTCCTGCGAATTCGCCGGCTTCCAGCCGAGACTGGAGCACTCCTCGGACGACTTCCGCGCGGTGGTGGCACTCGCCGGAGCGGGGGCCGGGGTGGCACTGGTGCCGAGGTCGGCGCTGCGGGGAATGGAACTCGCGGGGGTGGTGGTACGCCCGGTGGAGGGCAGCGCACCGACCCGGCGGGTGTTCGCCGCGGTACGGCAGGGGGCGGAGGGGCATCCCCTGATCCGTCCGGTGCTCGACGCGTTGCAGGCCGCGGCGGGGCGGGTGCTGTAGACATGCTTCCGTCCGTCCAGCGCCTGAGGACACAGCGGCCCCCGGCCGCCCACCGCACCCTCACCGCCTCCTGACGCGGCCACCGGACGTCCCCGGGATCACCACGCCCGCCGCCGCAGCCATCAGCACCGCCCCCGCGAGCACGCCGTACCGCACCGGATCCAGGTACGGCACCGTCCCCGCCGCCGACACCGCGAACGCCGTCAGAGGGACAGCCGCCACCGCCGTGCCGATCGTCAGGCCCGCCACGGCCACCAGCCCCGTCTCCAGGAACAGCATCCGCGTCACCTGCCTGCGCCCCGCCCCCACCAGCCGCAGCAGGCGGAACTCCCGTCGGCGGCCCACCGTGATCAGGGTCAGCGTGCTCACCACCGCCAGCAGCGCGAACCCGCCGATCACCCCGACCCCGATGACGATCAGCGCGTCGTCCTCCTCCGACGAGGGCGGCGCGATCCGTACGTCGTCCGCCGTCGCGGCCCGGACCTGCGCACCGGCGTACGGGGCGACCGCGCGGCGTACCGAGGCCGCAGCCGACCCGGCCTCCGAGCGGACCAGGATGCGGGCATCGCGCGCCGCCGACACATGCCCGGTCAGCGCCTCGCGCGGCAGCATGAACTCGCCGAGCCCCAGGGCCCGTTCGTACACCGCCACCACCCGCAGCCCCGTCTCCGTACCGTCGCCGAGCCGCAGCCGCAGCCGCACCCGGTCGCCGACGCCGACGCCGAGCTCGTCCGCCCGGTCCCTGCCGACCGCGACGGTGGAGCGCCCCGTCAGGGCGGTCAGGTCACCCGATGCGACGCCCGGATCGACCGTGCCGGACAGCTCGCCGGCCGTCACACCCAGCACCGGGTAGCGGTCCAGCTTCGGATCACCCATCTCGTGGTGCGCGAGCAGGACCGACGACCGCAGCACACCTGTCGCAGCCGCCACCCCCGGCGCCCGGCGCACCGCAGCCGCCGCGTCCGCGGGCAGCCCCGCAGGAGCCGTCACCACCAGGTCCGCCCGCAGTGCGGCCTCCGCCTGCCGGTCGGCGGCCCGTTCCAGCGTCGCCCCCGCTGTCAGCTGGACGCAGACGAACGCGACCACCAGCACCATCGGTGTGATCGCCGCGCCCAGCCGCCGGTTGTGCGCGGCGGCCGACTTCGCCGCCAGGAACCCGGAGACACCGCCCGCACGCCGCAGCGGCGCACCCAGCACCCGCGTCGCCGCCCGCGCGATCCACGGCCCGAGCAGCGCCACCGCGATGACCAGCGACGTCGCCGCACCCGACGCGGCCACAGCGGCCGCCTGACCGCCCTGCGCCATTGCCGCGACCGCCGAACCGACCCCGCCCACGACCAGCAGCATGCCCGCACCGGTCCGCAGTCGGCCCGGCTCACCCGGCTCGGGGGCGCGCGCCGAACTCAGCGCGGCGGCGGGCCGCATCCCCGTGATCGACCGGGCGGCGAGCAGCGAGACCGGACGTGCGGCCCCGGCGACGAACACCGCGGCGGCCACGGCTGCCGCGAGCGGCAGCCACAGCGGCGCGGGCAGCGGCAGCGGATCCGTCGTCAGCAGCGACCGCATCAGCAGCCCCAGCGGTACGGCCCCGGCACCGCCCAGCACCACCGCCGCACCGGCCACCCGGCTCACCTCCCGGCCGACCGCCGACCTGAGCTGCCGAGGCGTCGCGCCGACCGCCCGCAGCAGCGCCAGCTCACCGGAGCGCTGGTGGACCGCCTGGGAGACGGTCGTGGAAAGAACGAGAAGCGCCACCATGAGGACCGTGCCCGCGATCGAGCCGAGCAGCGCCAGCAGATCACCGCGACCGCCCAGCGCGTCCAGGTGCTCGGCCTCTCCGCGTGCGGAGCCGATGAGGACCCGGATGCCGCGCCCGGTGTCCGTACGGTCGGGCAACGCGTCGCCCAACGAGTCCCGCAGCGCGTCCGAGGAGACGCCGTCCCGCGCGACGATCCCGACCGCGTCGACCGTGCCGGGGTGCCCCGCCAGAGCGGTCAGCCGCGCTTCGGTGAAGAAGACGGCGGGGGCGCCCTCGCCCCGGTTGCCCGCCTCCGCGACACCGCTGACGGTGTACGGGCGCGCGGCGCCTTCCGCCTGGAGTTGCACGGTCGAGCCGACCTCGGCCCCGGCGGGTGCCAGCGCCCGGTCGACGACCACCTCGTCCGCACTCCGCGGCGCCCGGCCGGAGGTCAGCTCGTACGGAGTGAGCACCGCCGACGGCCAGGAACGGCCGACCGCACCGGCGCCACCGCCCAGCGTCAGCGGCACCGAGTCGTCCGCGACCGCCTTCGCGACCCCGTCGGCCGCCGCGGCCTTCGCCACCACGGACCGGTCAAGCCGGGCCCGTTCCGACAGATATGCCGTCACCGTCATCGGCTCACTGCCCCACGGCTTCGCCGTGTACGACACCTTCTGGTCGGCCGCCACCACCGCGTCCGCGCCCGCGTACCGCTCCACCGGCGGCTGCGCCAGCAGCAGCGAGCCGAGCACCAGCGCGAACGCGCCGATCAGCGCCGCCGTGGCCGCCGTCGCCGCGAACACCGCGGCCCAGGCCCGCCGGTGCGCCGTCAGCGAGCGCCTGGCCAGGAACGCCGACGCGCGCCGCCCCCCGGATCGCGCCCGCACGGTCTCCGCCTTCCGGATCCTCGTGCTCATCGCAGCCGCCCGCCGTCCATCGTCAGCACGGTGTCCGCCCAGCTCGCCGCCACCGGATCATGGGTGACCATGACGACCGTACGGCCGTCGATCCGGACCGCGTCCCGGAGCAGACCGAGGACCAGCGCCGCCGACTCCGGGTCCAGGGACGCCGTCGGCTCGTCCGCGAAGATCACCGCGGGTTCGGTCACCAGCGCGCGGGCCACCGCGACCCGCTGTTGCTGGCCGCCCGAGAGCGTGGTCGGACTCTCCGCCCCGCGCCCCGCAAGACCCACGCGGGCCAGCAGATCCTGCCCGCGGGCCAGCACCCCGGTATCGGCCGGATCCGCTCCCGCGAGCACCAGCGGCAGCACGACGTTCTCCTCGATGGACAGCGACGGCACCAGGTTCAGTGCGTGCGACTGGAAGACGAAGCCCACCCGGTCCCGGCGGAGCCGGGTCAGTGCCGCCTCGCTCAGCGATCCCAGGTCGGTGCCACCGATCCGTACGGTTCCCGAGGTCGGACGGTCCAGCCCCGCCGCGCACTGCAGGAACGTGCTCTTGCCGGACCCGGAAGGGCCGACCACCGCGGTGAAGCTTCCGGCCGGGACGGCGCAACTGACCGCGTCGAGCGCCACCGCCTCCGGAGCGCGGCCGCGCCGCCCGTAGCGCCGGCTCACCGACTCCAGGCTCAGCGCGGTCGCCCGCATTGCCGTGACCGTGTCCACCGTTGGATACCTCCGTTGCTGCTTGCATATCGTCTGACCTGCATAAACGCTAGGAGCGAGCAGAGCTGCGGGGGAGAGTGCGGGCTCCCGGAACGGGGGTGCAGCCAGCTCCACCACGAGCCGGGGGCAGGCGCCACTCCGCAGTCGGGCGGACCCCCGTAACGTGACCTGACATGAGCACCGATCCCGCCCCCCTGACGGTCGCCATCCGGCGTTCGTGGGATGCCTCGCGCTATCTGTTCATCGGCATTCCGGTGGCACTGCTCGCCTATGTGTGCGCGTTCCTGGTGGTCGCCGTCCTGATGTTCGCCGCCGTGATCATCGGGCTGCCCGCCCTGCCGGAGGCCGCCAAACTGCTGCGGCGCTTCACGGACTTCGAGCGCCGCCGGTCCGCTGCGCGGCTCGGCGTGCCGTTCCGCCCGGCGCAGTATCTTCCGCTGGACGGCGGGGAGCTGTCCGAGCGGGTCCGGCGGGTCCTCACCGACCCCGCGACCTGGCGTGACGCGCTCTGGCTGCCGGTCCAGGCCCTCGTCGGCAACGGACTCGGCTACCTCACCATGATCCTGTGGCCGATCGGGCTCCTCGTGGACGGGGCCGCACTGACCGTCGTCCACGCCCTGGACCGGCGCACCGCCGACGAGTACGGCACACCGGTTCCCGAGCGGCAGGGCTGGGTGCTGCGCTGGCACCCCGTGCTCGCGGATCTGGCGGCGAGCTGGTCCCGTTCGCTGCTGACCTCGTCGCACTCCGCCGAACTCGCCGACCGGATCGCGCAGCTGACGGAGAGCCGGGCCGGTGCCGTCGAGGCGCACGGCGCCGAACTGCGCCGCATCGAAAGGGATCTGCACGACGGCGCCCAGGCCAGGATCGTCGCCCTGTCGATGCGCATCGGGCTCGCCAAGCAGCTCCTCGACCGTGACCCCGCCGCCGCCCGGCTCCGCCTCGACGAGGCCCACGACGGCGCGGAGGCAGCCCTCGCGGAGCTGCGACACGTGGTCCGCGGCATCCATCCGCCCGTGCTGACGGACCGCGGACTGGCGGGTGCGGTACGGGCTCTGGCCGCCGATGCCGCCGTCCCCGTCACCGCGGACCTCGACGGTGTCGAGGACGGGCGGCGGCTCCCGGCCGCCATCGAGGCGGCCGCGTACTTCGTGGTCGCCGAGGCGCTCACCAACATCAGCAAGCACAGTGGCGCGACGGCCGCCACCGTCCGGATCGGCAGGGGCCCCGACACCTTGCGCGTGGTCGTCGGGGACGATGGACACGGCGGCGCGGACGAACGCGCCGGCAGCGGCCTGCTGGGGATCAGGCGGCGGGTCGCCGCACTGGACGGCACGACCCGCATCAGCAGCCCCACCGGAGGGCCGACGGACATCGAAGTGGAGCTGCCGTGCGGATCGTGATCGCCGAGGACAACGCCTTGCTGCGGGAGGGCCTGATCCTGCTGCTCACCGGTTCGGGCCACGAGGTGGTGGCCGACGCGGCCACCGGGCCCGAGATCCTTCCCGCCCTGCTGAAGCACCGGCCGGACGCCGCAGTCCTCGACGTACGGCTGCCGCCGACGTTCCGGGACGAGGGCCTGCGCGCCGCCGTCGCAGCCCGCGCGGAGCTGCCCGAGCTGCCGATCCTCGTCCTGTCCCAGTACGTCGAGGAGACCTACGCCGCCGAGCTGCTTGCCCAGGGCGCCCAGGGCATCGGCTACCTCCTCAAGGACCGGGTGGGCCGGGTCGACCAGTTCCTGGAAGCCCTCGACCGGGTGGCGGCAGGTGGCACGGCCCTCGACCCGGAGGTCGTGACCCAGCTGCTGACCCGCAGGTCGTCCGCCGAACCGCTGCGGAGCCTCACCCCGCGCGAACGCGAGGTGCTGGAACTGATGGCCCAGGGCAAGGCGAACGGCACCATCGCCGCCGAACTGGTCGTCACGGAGAGGGCGGTGAGCAAGCACATCGGCTCGATCTTCGCCAAGCTCGGTCTGGAACCGGACGACGGCACGGTGCACCGGCGGGTGCTCGCCGTACTCGCGTACCTGGAGGGCCGGGCGAACCGCTGAACACCCTGCCCGGCCGCCCGGTCCTTCGCACCCGGCCGCTCAATGTGACGCGCCGTCAGCAGCTCCAGGTCCGCTCGGTCCGGCTCCAGGACCGTCTCCCGCAGCGGCGGCCCAGGATGTCGGCAAAGTTGCCGGTACGCCAGCAGCTCCTCCCCGTTCAGCAGCAGAAAGTCCGGCTCGGTCCGCAGCAGACAGCGGTGCAGCCGCCGGATCAGCTCGACGGCGGAGCGCTCCGGCAGATCCAGTGCGGACCGCAGTTCCGCCCGTTGTGCATCGATCTCCGGGGCGAAGGTGTCACGGATGTCCTCCTCGGTCCCGGCGACAGCGGCGAGCAGCCGCTCCTCCCCGTCGCCGGGCGTCAGCGACACGTAGTCGCGCCAGCCCGGCAGTCCGGTCAGCATCTCCAGCGCCTCGTCCACGCTGCCGCCGATCAGGCCTGCCGTGCCGTCCGACGACGCGTACAGCACCGGCCCGTCCGCATCCGGATCCCCGCACACGAAATAGGTGCCGCCCGTGTCGCTCCCCGCTATGGGGGTCAGGGCCGCGCCGGACGCCAGCACCACGTGCTCCACGTGATCGGCGCGACCGAGGTCGAAGTCGAAGGGGAACGCGGCCAGTTCGGCCAGCTCGCGGTTGTTCCGCAACAGCTGGAGGGCACGGTCGGTCATGTCACTGAACGTAACAGCGGCCACTGACAACGCTCACGCGAGGCGGGAGACCCGCGGTTCACGCGGGCTGGAGCAGGTCCCAGCGGTTGCCGTACAGGTCCTCGAAGACCGCGACCGAGCCGTACGGTTCGTGGCGCGGCTCCTCCAGGAAGCGCACTCCGGCCGCCAGCATCCGTGCGTGGTCGGCCGCGAAGTCCTCGGTGTGCAGGAAGAAGCCGACCCGGCCGCCGGTCTGCGCGCCGACGGAAGCCCTCTGGCCCTCGTCCTTGGCGCGGGCCAGCAGCAGTCCCGTACCCGCCGCGGCGCCGCGCGGGCGGACGACGACCCAGCGGGATCCGTCCCCGCGGTCGGTGTCCTCGACGAGTTCGAAGCCGAGGGCGTCCGTGTAGAAGGAGAGGGCCTCGTCGTAGTCGCGGACGACCAGAGTGACCAGGGCGATGTGGGACATGGCGGTTCCTCGGGGGTGCGGAGCTGGGCCATACGGCAGAGTTATACGTAACACTACCGAGTGCGCCTCCCCTGCCGGGACAATGCCCCGCATGCACCTGAGTGACGTCGGCGAACTGTCGGCCCGCGCCCGTCGGCTCGCCACCCCCGGACATCGCCGCATACTCGGCATCGCGGGGCCGCCCGGAGCCGGGAAGTCCACCCTCGCCGCCCAGCTCGTCGAGGCGCTGGCCGGGCTCGCCGTCCTCGTCCCGATGGACGGCTTCCACCTGGCCCGGGCCGAGCTGGACCGGCTGGGCAGGGCCGGCCGCAAGGGCGCTCCCGACACGTTCGACGCCGCCGGGTACGCAGCCCTGCTCAGACGCCTGCGCACGCCCGGGGAGGAGGGGCCCGTCTACGCTCCCGCCTTCGACCGCACCCTGGAGGAGCCGATCGCCGGGTCCGTTCCCGTGTCACCGCACATCCCGCTCGTCGTGACCGAAGGCAATTACCTGCTCCATGACGACGGCCCCTGGGCGCCGGTGCGGGGGCTGCTCGACGAGGTCTGGTTCCTGGACCTCGACCCGGACGTGCGGGTGCGCAGGCTCGTCGACCGCCATGTGCGGTTCGGCAAGCCCCGGCCGTACGCGGAGCGCTGGGTGGCCGGGTCCGACGAAACCAATGCCCGGCTCGTCGACCGCGGCCGGGACCGCGCCGACCTCGTCGTACGGCTGCGCCCGACGTCCTGACCCCCCACTCGCGCCGACTGCCGCCGCCGGGCAGGATGCTGTATGCCGTGTCGCATCGCCAGGAGGTTCCGCATGTCCAGCCCCGACCAGCCCGTGCCGTTCACCGCCGATGACTACCGGGCGAGGATGGAGCGGGCCGCCGAGTCCGCCGCCGAGGCGGGGCTCGCGGGTGTCCTCGTCGCACCGGGCCCGGACCTCGTCCACCTCACCGGCTACCACCCCGTGAACACCGAACGCCTCACCCTCCTCGTCCTCAAGGCGGGCCAGGACCCGGTCCTCGTCGTCCCCACTCTGGAGGCACCGGACGCCGAGGAGGCCGTCGGCTCCCCGGCTCTGACCCTGCGCGACTGGACGGACGGCAAGGACCCGTACGCCGTGACCGCCCCGCTGCTCGACGCGGACGGCCGGTTCGGAATCAGCGACAACGCCTGGGCGATGCACCTGCTGGGGCTGCAGAATTTCCTCCCCGGCACCTCGTACGTCTCCCTCACCGAGGCCCTGCCGATGCTGCGGGCGGTCAAGGACGCCGCCGAGCTGGAGCGTCTCGCGGCAGCGGGGGCCGCAGCCGACGCCACGTACGAGGAGATCCTGAAGGTCCGCTTCTCCGGCCGCAGGGAGACCGACGTCGCCGCCGATCTCGCCGCGCTGCTCAAGCAGTTCGGGCACTCGCAGGTCGACTTCACGGTCGTCGGCTCCGGGCCCAACGGCGCCAACCCGCACCACGAGGCGGGCGACCGCACCATCGAGCGCGGCGACATGGTCGTGCTGGACTTCGGCGGCCTCAAGCACGGCTACGGCTCCGACACCTCGCGCACGGTCCATGTCGGCGAACCCAGCGCCGAGGAGCAGCGGGTGCACGACATCGTGCGGGAGGCGCAGGAGGCCGGCTGCCGCGCGGTCCGGCCCGGGGTCGCCTGCCAGGAGATCGACCGGGCGGCCCGCGCCGTCATCACCGAGTTCGGCTACGGCGAGCGCTTCATCCACCGGACCGGCCACGGCATCGGCGTCACCACCCATGAGCCCCCGTACATGATCGAGGGCGAGGAGCAGCCGCTGGTGCCCGGGATGTGCTTCTCCGTGGAGCCCGGCATCTATCTGCCGGGCCGGTTCGGCGTCCGTATCGAGGACATCGTGACCGTCACGGAGGACGGCGGGCGTCGGCTCAACACCACCGCACGCGAGCTGGCGATCGTCGAATAGCCGGACCGGGAGGGGCGTTCAGCCCCCGGCTCCCGGTCGCGGAGGCGGTGCCGCACGTCGTGCGGCACCGGTCGGGCACCCTCCGAAGGTGTCGACGAGGGTGCCACCCGCTTCCGCGGCCCCTCAGTCGTCGGCGAGCACCACGCACGACTCGGGCGGCAGATGCAGCAGCCCGTCCGCGCCCGGCGTCTCCACCGGTTCCCAGGCGGCCAGCACCCTGCCCCCGCTGTTCCGGTTCCGCCCGACGCCGAGCGGGATCGTGGCCGGCTTCTCGTCGAGGTTGACCGCGATCCGCAGATCGCCCCTGCGATAGGCCAGCCAGCGCGCCTGCTCGTCGAAGGCCGTCTTCACCGATGCCAGATCCGGGTCGGACAGGTCGGGCATGGCGCGGCGCAGTGCGATCAGTTCGCGGTACCAGGCCTGGATGCGGGCGTGCGGCTCGCGTTCCCGTTCGGTCCAGTCCAGACAGGAGCGGTCGCGGGTGGCCGGGTCCTGAGGGTCCGGGATGTCCTCCGCCGCCCAGCCGTGCGCCGCGAACTCCCGACGCCTGCCGCTGCGTACCGCTTCCGCGAGCGCCGGGTCGGTGTGGTCGGTGAAGAACTGCCAGGGGGTTCGGGCGCCCCACTCCTCGCCCATGAACAGCATCGGGGTGAACGGGCCGGTCAGCACGAGCGCCGCCGCGCAGGCCAGCAGCCCGGGGGAGAGGGAGGCGGAGAGCCGGTCGCCGAGTGCCCGGTTGCCGATCTGGTCATGGGTCTGCGCATAGCCGACGAAGCGGGTGGCCGCGGTGCGGACGATGTCGACGGGGCGGCCGTGGGCGCGGCCGCGGAAGCTGGAATATGTGCCGTCGTGGAAGAAGGCGCTCGTCACCGTCTTGGCCAGGGCGGTCAGCGGGGCGGCGGCGAAATCGGCGTAGTAGCCCTGGGACTCGCCGGTCAGCGCCGTGTGCAGGGCGTGGTGGAAGTCGTCGTTCCACTGGGCGTGCAGCCCGATGCCGCCCGCCGCCCGCGGCGTTGTCGTGCGCGGGTCGCAGCGGTCCGACTCCGCGATCAGCGGCAGCGGACGGCCGAGCTCCGCGGAGAGCGCGTCGACCGCCGTGGACAGCTCCTCCAGGAAGGTCAGTGCCCGGGTGTCGGCGAGGGCGTGGACCGCGTCGAGCCGCAGTCCGTCGAGCCGGTAGTCGCGCAGCCAGCCGAGCGCGCTGCCCAGCAGATACGCGCGGACCTCGTCCGATCCCGCGGCGTCGAGGTTGACCGCGGCGCCCCACGGCGTGTGGTGGGTCTCGGTGAAGTACGGGCCGAAGGCGGGCAGGTAGTTGCCGGACGGTCCCAGGTGGTTGTGGACCACGTCGAGGACCACCGCAAGACCGAGCCCGTGTGCCGTGTCGACAAAGCGCTTAAGTCCCTCGGGGCCGCCGTACGGTTCGTGCACGGCCCACAGTGACACCCCTTCGTAACCCCACCCGTGCGTGCCGGGGAACGGGCAGACGGGCATCAGCGACACATGGGTGACGCCCAGCTCGGCGAGGTGCGGCAGCCGCGCCGCGGCGGCGTCGAAGGTGCCCTCCTCGGTGTACGTGCCGACGTGCAGCTCGTACAGGACGGCGCCCGGGAGCCCTCTGCCCGCCCACTCGGTGCGCCAGGCGTACGTCTCCTGGTCGACGACGGCGCTCTCGCCGTCCGGGCCGTCCGGCTGGCGGCGTGAGCGCGGATCCGGCAGCACGGGGCCGTCGTCGAGGACGAAGCCGTACCGGTCCCCGTCCGCGGCCTCCGCCTCGGTCGTCCACCAGCCCGTCCGTGCCGGGTCGCGCACCATCGCCCGCAGCTCACCCGCCAGCCGCAGACCGACCGAATCCGCCTCCGGTGCCCATACCTCGAACAGCATGCGTTGCTCCTCGTCTCCTCGTTCCGGCCCCATGGTCGGCAGAAGTAGGGATCACCGGCCCACGACACTGGATCGAGCCCGTTACTGGCGATTAAGGTCTGGTTCTGATCATTGCCCTGCCAGGTTCTGCTCATTCGTACGGCTGCTGGAGGCCGAGATGACCGTGCCGACGTTCCCGCCGGGATTCCTCTGGGGAGCCTCCGCCTCCGCCTTCCAGACCGAAGGAGCAGCCGATACCGACGGCAAGGGCCCATCGGGCTGGGACGCCTTCGCCGCCCAGCCGGGACGGATCAAGGACGGCACCGACACCACCCGCGGCACCGGCTTCCACGAGCACTACCGCGAGGACGTCGCCCTGCTGGCCGGCCTCGGCGCCGACGCCTTCCGCTTCTCCGTCAGCTGGCCGCGCGTGGTGCCGGGCGGAAGCGGACCCGTCAACCCGGCCGGGCTCGACTTCTACGACCGGCTCGTCGACGAGCTCTGCGCCCACGGCATCGCCCCGGCCCCCACCCTTTACCACTGGGACACCCCGCTGCCGCTCGACGAGGCGGGCGGCTGGCTCAACCGGGACACCGCCTACCGTTTCGCCGAGTACGCGGGGATCGTCGCCGAGCGGCTCGCCGACCGCGTACCCATGTGGATCACGATCAACGAACCCGCCGAAGTCACCATGCTCGGCTACGCACTCGGCGAGCACGCCCCCGGGCGCACCCTCCTCTTCGACGCCCTGCCCGCCGCCCACCACCAGCTCCTCGCCCACGGGCTCGGCGTCCGCGCGCTCCGGGCCGCGGGTGCCACCAACATCGGCATCGCCGTCTCGCACACTCCCGTCTGGACCGCGGGCGAATCCGAAGAGGACCGTCTCGGCGCCGAGTTGTACGACACCATCACCAACTGGATGTTCGCCGATCCGATCCTCGCCGGGCGCTACCCCGACGAGAACGTCGCGGCGCTGATGCCGGGATCCGTCGAGGACGACCTCCGGACGATCTCCACGCCGCTCGACTGGTACGGGGTCAATTACTACAACCCCACCCTCGTCGGCGCCCCCAGGGCGGAGGCCCTCGACACCTTCTCCGGATTCGAGATGCCCGCCGAACTCCCCTTCGGCATACGGGAGATCGAGGGGTACGAGACGACCGACTTCGGCTGGCCCGTCGTCCCCGACGGACTGCGCGAGACCCTCGTCCAGCTGCGTGACCGCTACGGCGACCGGCTTCCACCGCTCTACATCACCGAGAACGGCTGCGCCGTCGACGAGGCCGTCACCGACACCCGCCGGATCGCCTTCATCGAGGGGCACCTGGGCGCGCTGCACACCGCGATCGGCCAAGGCGTCGACGTCCGGGGGTACTTCACCTGGTCGCTGACCGACAACATCGAGTGGATCGAGGGGACCAGCAAGCGCTTCGGACTCGTCCACATCGACTACGAGACGCTGCGCCGGACGCCCAAGCAGTCGTACGCCTGGTACCGCGACGTCATCCGCAGCCAGAAGGCGGCCGGCACCGCGGACTCAGCCGACTGACCGGATCAGCCGACCGATCGGATCCGCCACACCAGCACTCCGCCCACCGCCGTCACCGCGGTGGACGCCAGATACAGCCCCGCATAGCCCCCCGCGTACGCCACGATCGGCGCGGCCAGCGCCGGACCGAGAACCTGGGGCGCGGAGTTGGCGATGTTGATGACTCCCAGGTCCTTCGCCCGGTCCTCGGCCGCCGGCAGGACCTGGGTGATCAGCGCCTGGTCGACCGCCACATAGATCCCGTAGCCCAGCCCGAGCAGCACGGCCGCGCCCATCGCCACCGGCCAGGTGTGCCAGAACGTCAGCAGCAGCGACCCGGCCGCCATCACCATCGAACACGCACTGACCATCATCTTCCGCTTGCCCAGCCGGTCCGAGACGATCCCGCCCGCCACCGCCGTCACCACCACACCGCCGGTGTACAGCAGCGTCAGGTACAGCACACCCAGGTCCGGGTCCGGGTAGTGCACCGCGTCCTTCAGGAAATACAGCAGATAGAGGGTGCCGATCGCATTGCCCAGCTGGACCAGGAACCGGGTCAGCCACGCCCAGCCGAAGTCCGGATGCAGCCGCGGACTCACAAGAAAGTCCTTCAGCCGTACCGCGGCCATCGGAGCTCCCGCCGGACCCGGATCCCGGGTCAGCAGGACGAACGGAAGCGTGCACAGCACCACCAGCCCCGCCAGCAGCAGATATCCGGCGCCGATCCCGGTCACCACCACCGACACCAGGAGCACCCCGAGAACCAGCCCCAGCGTCTGCGGTATCCCGATGTACCCCGACACCGCCGCCCGCTGCCGCACCGGCACCTGGTCCGGCACCACCGCGTTCGTGCCCGCCAGCATCGCGTTCAGCCCCAGCTGCGCCAGACACCAGCCGAGTGCCACCCCGACCACCGTCGTCTGCGCCGCCGTCACCACCAGACCGGCCGCGCCGACCAGCGCACCACCCAGGATCCACGGGCGGCGGCGGCCGAACCGCCCGCCCGTCCGGTCGGACAGCGCACCCGCGAGCGGGTTGGCGACCACGGCGACCAGCGCCCCGACGCCGGTCGCCCAGCCGAGCGCGACCTCCTTGCCGGACGAGGTCAGATCGTCGATCTGCTCGGCGAGCAGCACCTGGATCGGGGTGAGGAAGGCCATGTACAGGCCCAGGTTGGCCAGCACCAGACCACTGATCCAGCCGCCGCCCACCCGGGTCCGCGGTTCCGTGCGGGTGTCGTCCACGGTCATCGGCCGCTCGCCATCAGCTCGGTGATACCCGCAGGGCCTTTCCTTCGGATCAGGCCCGGGGGTGCCCGGATCTTACGAACGACCCCCTCAATGATCAATACTTCGCGCCATGGTTGCTTCATGGTGGTCCCAGGCCCAGCTGGGGATCTTTGTGCACTGGACACCCGCGTCCGTACCGGGCTGGGCCCCGCCGTACGTTCCCGCCGACGAGCTGCCCCTGGCCGCCCGCCGGACGCCACTCGGCTGGACCTCGTACGCCGAGTGGTACGAGAACGCGCTCCGCTTCCCCGGCAGCCCCGTCTCCGCCCACCACCGGGCGACCTACGGCACCCGGCCGTACACCGACTTCGGCAACGACTTCAACGACGGTCTGGACGGCTGGGACCCCGCGGCCTGGGCCCGCAGTTTCCGTGCTGCCGGCGCCCGCTACGCCGTCCTCGTCACCAAGCACCACGACGGGTTCTGCCTGTGGCCCTCCGAGGTCCGCAACCCGCACCGCACCGGCTGGCACACCACCCGAGACGTCGTCGGCGAGTTCGCCGAAGCGGTCCGGGCCGAAGGGCTGCGGTTCGGCGTCTACTACTCCGGCGGGCTCGACTGGACCTTCGACGACCGGCCCATCGGAACCGGCGCGGACACCGTCTCCGCCGTGCCGCGCGGCGACTACCCCGCGTACGCCGACGCGCAGATGCGCGAACTGATACGCCGCTACCGGCCCGACATCCTGTGGAACGACATCGCCTGGCCCGGCTCGCGCACCGACGTCCAGCGGCTCATCGAGTACTTCCGCTTCACCGTCCCGCACGGCGTCGTCAACGACCGGTTGTTCCCCTACGCGCCGATGTGGCGCGCCCTCGCCCTGCCCGGCGCCAAGGCCCTGTACGACCGGTGGGAGCGCCGCACGATCGCGCAGGGCGAGGGGTTCGTGCCGCGCAAGCCCCCGTACTACGACTTCCGCACCCCGGAGTTCGCCCGCTACACCGGCCCGGACCCGTACGAGATCACCCGGGGCATCGACCACAGCTTCGGCTACAACCGGAACTCCTCGCCCGACGCCTTCCTCAGCCGTCCCGCGCTGACCTCACTGGTCACGGAGACCGCGGCCGCGGGCGGCAACCTGCTGCTCAATGTGGGGCCGTGCGGCGAGGACGCGACCATCCCCGCCGAGCAGCAGCTCCGCCTGGACTGGCTGGCGGAGCTCACCCCGAACCTCACACCAGATGGATGCGTTCCTGAGTGACCGGATGGCCGGCCCGGGCGAACGCGGCCGCCATCGGCGCATTGCCCTGATCGGTGGCGCCCGCGATGAACTCGGCACCCTCGGCGGCCAGGAAGTGCGTGCACTCGACGAGCAGGTCGTACCCGTAGCCGTGGCCCCGCTGCTCGGGTACGACCCCGATGAAGCCGATGCACGGACCGCCCGGGTTACGGGCGGGCACATGGAGTCCGGCCACCTCGCCCTCGGGCGTGTACGCCAGCTGCCACCAGGAGCGCGGCGAAGGGCACCAGTGGAAGAAGTCGAGCTCCTCCTGCGCCGCCTGCTCCAGTCCGCCGGGCCCCTCGATGGCCCGGCGGGCGTGCGCGTCCAGCGTGACGGAGTGGACCCGGCGCAGCACGTCGAGGATCACCGCGTCGTCCGGCTCCGGCCGGAAGGTGAGCCGGCCGGGCCGCTCGGGCAGTCCGCACTCCGGCGTCCACAGGTACCGGTACCGCTCGACCAGCGGCTTCATCCCGGCCGCGCGGGCGGCGGCGATCCTGGCCTCGGCGGCGGCCGCGACGTCGGGCCGGTCCCGCCAGCCGGCGGGCATGATCAGCTCGTACTCGGCGTACAGCGGCGACTGCCGCAGCAGTTCGGTGCCCGCCTCGTCCTCGCCGTCGGCGAAGTCGAACCAGTTGAGCGTCACGGGTGCGGTGTCCGCGGGCCCCGACCACCAGGCGGCCCTGGCCACCACGACACCGTCGCGCTCGGCGATCCAGGTCCACTCGGGGCGGTACTCACCACCCTCGCGCACAGTGGCATAGCTGTGCCCGAAGGCGGCGCGGCCGACGAGACCGGGTTCGGGCAGGGTGCGGAAAAGGTGTGCGTCGCTCTCGGTGAGCGCGCGAATGACCAGATCGGTCATGGAAGAGTCCTCCGGAAGAAGCGATGCGCTCCCGGTCAGACCGAAACCGAAACCGCCCGGCGAACGGGACGGGAGCGCGGGAATGAAGTGGTACACGTACGCACTGTTCTCGCCTCCTTCCTCGGCCTTCGGGCGGGTAGCCACCGTAACCGGCCCTGCGGTGGCCCGTCCACCGGATTACGACCTGGTGCACGAGAGGGACTGGATCAGGTCGTCAGTCCCAGACCATGTTGAACGCGCGCTCGAAATTGACGTACCCCAGGCGCGCGAACGACTTCGCCATCGGCACATTGCCGAGGTCCGTCGCCGCCCGGATCCGCTCCACCCCGTCCTGCGCGGCGAGCACCCGGGTGCCCTCGGTGAGCAGGTCGTCGATGTAGCCGTGACCGCGCTGCGCGGGCAGCACGCCGATGTACGCGATGATCGGGTTGTAGCTGTTGCGGGCCGGGATCACGAACCCGACCGGCTCGCCGCCCGGGAGTTCGGCGATGCGCCACCACTCGCGCGGGGTGCTGTACGCGCCGAGCTCCTCGTCGTAATGCTTCTCCGCCGCCTCGCGGGCGGACAGCCCTGACGCCAGGTCCTCCTGGCCGTGCGCGTCGAGCGTGCCCTCCATCACCGGAGCCATCAGCGCGAGGAGATCCTCGCGCCCGGTCACCGGGCGGAACCGCAGTCGGCCGCTGTCGGCGGGCACCGGTGTACCGGCCCGCCACTCCAGGCGCAGCCGCTCGACGAGCATGCGCGCACCGGTGCGCTCCATCACCCGGATCCGTGCCTCGACGAGATCGCGGGCCACCGGGTCCTTGCGCCAGTCCGGCGGTACGAAACGGCCGTACTCGGGACGCGGGACCCCGGCGGGAAGGACGGCCGCCGCTGCCGCCCGCAGCAATTGCAGACCCGTCTCGGTGCGCTCGGGCTCGGGCAGTGTGTCGTCGAGGTCGAAGAAGTCGAGCGCGAGGGGTATGTCGCCGCCGTGGCTCCACCAGGCGACGCGCGCGACCACCCGGTCTCCGCGCAGCGCCACCCACATCCACTCGGGGCGGCGGCGGCACGTCGCGAGGTCGTCGGCCAGTTCGTGGTCGAGGACGTACGACAGACGGCAGAAGAGGGCCAGTTCGTCCGGCCCGGTGAGCGGACGGACAGTCAGGGCCGGGGGTACAGCGGTCACAGAGTCTCCTTGAGGCGCGGTCCGCCGTGCGGTGAGCACCGCACGGCCCGCGGCGGCAGACAGTAACAACGTTCTCCGGACACCACCGCGAATATTCGGCCGGTCCGTTCCGCGCTGGTCAGGCGGGCGGCAGGCGGGGTTGTTCTGGACACTCGGGGGCGGTCGCCCCGACAATCGACCTTGTGACGTCGTCCTTCGAGTTCCACACGTATCCCGCGCGGGTTTCCGATGCCCAGCGCGACCGTGTTCTCGGTGTGCTCAGAGAAGGCGCCGCGCAGGGCAGGCTCTCCCACGACACGTTCGTACGGCGCATGGAACTGGCCCTGGCCGCCCGCCGGCCGGAGGAGCTGGCGGCACTCACCGCCGACCTGCGGAGCGAAGGCCGCTGGACGCGGGGGCTGTTCCGGGTGGTCGGTGAGGTGTCCGGGTTCCCGGCCCGGGTACGCAGGGCCTGGCAGGCCGAGCGGCTGCCGAAACTGCTGCTGCCCGCCCCGAGCCCGTACCCCGTGTTCATCGGCCGCGATCCGGCGAACGGGCTGCGGCTCACCCATGAGACCGTCTCGCGCAAGCATGCCGAACTCACCGTGCAGGGCGGCCGCTGGATCCTTCGTGACCTCGGCTCGACCAACGGCACGTGTGTGAACGGGCAGCGGGTGACCGGTGCGGTGTCGGTGCGCGACGGGGACCAGGTGAGCTTCGGCCGGATCACCTTCCGGCTGTCCGCGCCCGCACTCAAGCCGCCCGGGGCGCCGGGGCTGCCCGGGAGTCCGGCCTGAGCGTGGGCGTGGTTCACACCCGATGCTCTCCCGGCCGGAGCTGACGGGGCCGCGGCGGCGTTCGCGGAGCTGCTGCGGGCGACGGGCACCCTCACCCGAACGGCGGTGTCTCCGCTGCGCCGAGCTCTGCGTCGTGGTCCCCTTGGTTCATCCGCGCCACACAGCGGCGCACCGAACCCGGGGGCAAGGATGCAGGCCGACGCGCCCGACGGCATACCCCCGCCCATCTCCGCGCCGGACCGCGGTCGCCGCGTCGCCCGG
This sequence comes from Streptomyces sp. NPDC057565, assembly GCF_042801455.1. NCBI lineage: Bacteria > Bacillati > Actinomycetota > Actinomycetes > Kitasatosporales > Streptomycetaceae > Streptomyces > Streptomyces sp. NPDC057565. Next base: position 154,480 of record NZ_JBHVFU010000007.1, read on the forward strand.
ACCGCGCGTCCCGGCCGGACCGACAGGACCGCTCGGCCCGGCACCGGCCCCAGCCTGCTCGCGCCCGGCGCCGCGCACGATCCGTACCGGCTCTACCGTGTGCTGCGCGAGGAGTACCCGCTCAGCTACGACGCCCCCCTCGGCGCCTGGCTGCTCAGCAGGCACGCCGACGTGTCGACCGCCCTCACGGACCCACGGTTCACCGGCTTCCCGCACGACGGCGCGCCCCGCGGTGGCCCCGCGCCGCGCGGGCTCTGCCACGGCAGCAGGCGCTGCATGCCCCGGCCGCAGGACATCGCGCGGTCGGCGGCGGCCGCGCCCCGTCACCTCTCCGAGCGCGTCGAACGGACCGCCTACGTCCTCGCGCGCCGCATCGCGGGGCGGCAACAGGCCGATCTGGTCGAGGAGTTCTGTCGCTGGCTGCCCGTGGGCGCCGCCGTCCCCGGCGCCTTCGCGGATCCGGCGCAGCCGCCCGGTCCCCCCATCACCCCCTGCACCAGCCGGACCGGCCTCCGTGAGACGGCGCTCGCCTCCTTCCTCGCCAATCTGCTGGACGACCCCGATCTCCTGGCCGCCCTGCGCATCGAACCCACCCTCGCCCACCGCGCCTGGACCGAGTCGCTGCGCCGCGACCCGCCCGTGCAGGTCGTGCTGCGCCGCACCGTCGCCGAGGTGCGGGTCAGCGGCGGCACACTCCCCGCCGGGGCGCCCGTCGCCTGTCTGATCGGCGCGGCGGGCCGCGACCCCGAGCGGTACGCCGCCCCCGATCTCTTCGACCCCTTCCGGACCGACCAGGACCGGTCCACCGGGGGACCGGAGTCCTGTCCGGCCGTCCTGCTCGGGCGGCTGGAGGCCGAACTGGGGGTGCGTGCCCTGCTCGACGCCATGCCCCGGCTCCGCTGGGCGGACGGATTCCGTCCGTCCAGTACCGGACTGCTCACCCGCGGCCCGCGGACCCTCCTCGTACGACCCGGCTGAGTGCCGGGCTTCGGTACCGGGACTGCTCAGCCCCCGGGTTCAACGACAGGCGCGGAGCAGCGCCACCGGTCGTTCGGCGAACAAGTCGGCCACCGCGACCGGACCGCCCGGGAACTCCCGCCCCGGCGTGAGCAGATCCTCCCAGGGACCGTCGCCCGGCAGCGCCAGCGTCGTCCCGCGCCAGCCGCCCGCCCCGGCCAGCCGCAGCGACAGCCTGGTCACCGCCGTGACGACCTCGCCGGAGCGGCAGAAGGCCAGACAGTGCGCGGCCGCCGGGCCCTGCGCGGTCAGCGGGGTGTACGTCCCCGACTCGCCGAAGAGCTCCGGCCGATTCCGCCGCATCCGCAGGGCCGCCACCGTGAGCGCCGCCTTCTCGCTGACGGGACCCTTCTCGGGCGGGCGGCGGAACGGCTGCCGGTTGTCCGGGTCGACCAGTGCCACGTACTCCTGCTCCGTCCCCTGGTACAGGTCCGGTACCCCCGGCATGGTCAGCTGCAGCAGGGCCGCGCCGAGCGCGTTGGCCCGGGTGAAGGGTTCCAGGGAGTCCGCGAACCGCTGCAACACCTCCCGTGCCGGCCCGGTGCCGGCGGCGGGACCGGCCGCGACGAAGTCCGACACCGCCCGCTCGTACACCGGATCGGGCTCCGTCCAGCTGGTGAACAGCCCCGCTTCCCGTACGGCTTTCAACAGCGCGGGCTCCAGACGGCCCGCCAGCTCATCGGCGGGCAGCCCCGCGCAGCCGAACGCCGTCTGCCAGGCCTGCCAGGCCAGCTGCGGATCGGGCGCGACCGGCGTCGGGGCCGTCCGCGCCAGCTCCGTCAGCAGCTCCGACCACTGCTGCGGACACTCCGACAGGACCGCGATCCGGGCCCGCACATCCGCGCTGCGCTTGGTGTCGTGCGTGGTCAGCGCGGTGCCGGTGGCGGGCCAGTCGCGCGCCAGCCGGGTGCAGAAGGCGTGGAACTCCTCCGGAGCCACCGTCGGGCACCCGGGATCACCGCCCACCTCGGTCGCCGAGATCAGCGGCACGTACCGGTAGAAGGCCGTGTCCTCGACCGACTTGGCCCGCAGCGCCGACGCGGTCTGCGCGAACCGGGCGCAGAAGGCCGCCCGGTCCGGCCCGTCACCGAGCCGCCCCAGCGCCAGGTCCCGCACCACATCGACGGCCGTTGCCTCCTCCGGCACGGAGAACAACGCCCTGGCGTCCCGTACGGCCGTGTCCGGCAGCGCCGCCTCCGCCGCCTCGCTGCAGGGCCCGCCCGCCGTGACGTACGGGCGGTAGACCGGGACGCGGACGAGCAGTTCCTCAATGGCGGTGCGCAGCGCCCACGGGGCGTGGTCGCGCAGTGCGGGGTCCTCGGCGCAGATGCGTACGGCGAGACGGGTCAGCAGCGCGGTCTCCGCGGCCAGTTCATGCGTCACCACCCGGTACGCGGCCCGGCGGACCGTCGTCGACCAGTAGCCGCCGCGGTCCCCGGCCGGGCCGGTGAACTCCCGGTACCGGCCGAGCAGCTCGGTGGCGCCCGTCGGATCGGTGAACAGCCCGTCGATCCGGTGCAGCGCGTCGTACCCCGTCGTCCCCGCGACGGCCCAGCCCGCGGGGAGCGGCTCGGTACCGGTGAGGATCTTCTCCACGACCGTCCACCGCCCGCCGGTCGCCTCATCGAGCCGGTCCAGATAGCCGGCAGGGTCGGCGAGCCCGTCGGGATGGTCGATGCGCAGTCCGTCGACGACACCGTCCCGGACCAGTTCGAGGATCTTGCCGTGGGTGGCCGCGAACACCTCGGGGTCCTCCACCCGGACCCCGATGAGGTCCGAGATGGTGAAGAACCGCCGGTAGTTCTGCTCGGTGCGGGCCAGCCGCCACCAGCCGAGCCGGTAGTGCTGGGCGTCCAGCAGCTTCGGCAGCGGAAGACCGGCGGTGCCGGCCCGGAGCGGGAACTCCTGCTCGCCGTGGCGCAGCACCTCCCCGTCCACCTGGAACCGTTCCATCTCGTCGCCGATCCGCCGGGCGAGCACCGGCAGCAGCACCCGCCCGTCGCCCGCCGCCCAGTCGATGTCGAACCAGCGGGCATACGGCGATTCCGGGCCCTCGCGGAGGACCTCCCACAGGGCCCGGTTGTGGCGCGGGACGGCGGCCATGTGGTTCGGCACGATGTCCAGCACCAGCCCGAGTCCGTGCTCACGCGCCGTGGCCGCCAGTTGCCGCAGCCCCTCCTCACCACCGAGCTCGGCCCGGACACGGCTGTGGTCGACCACGTCGTAGCCGTGTCTGGAGCCGGGCACGGCTTCGAGGACCGGCGACAGGTGCAGATGGGAGACGCCGAGCGCGGCGAGATACGGCACCGCGTGTCCGGCGGCCGAGAACGGGAAGTCCGGCTGGAGCTGCAGCCGGTACGTGGCGGTGGGCGTCATGCGAACGTACGTACCCAGCCCGGAGCCGACTGTGACACTGCATCCGGCCGATCCATCCGGACGAGGGGTCGCCTCCCCGGGCGCGCTGCCCGGACGACTACGCCGGTCGCTGCAGCACCGCCATGCTCCGCCCCACCAGCTTCACCCGGTCGCCCGCGGACACCTTCGGACCCGCTCCCGGTTGCACCCCCTCCGGGCGGGCCGTGTCGACCACCACCGACCACTGCCGGCCATGGTTCACCGGAACGGCGAATTCCAGCGTGTCGGCGCTCGCATTGAACATCAGCAGGAACGAGTCGTCGGAGATCCGCTCGCCCCGCGGGCCCGGCTCCGAGATGGCGTGCCCGTTCAGGAAGACCGACAGTGCCTTGGCGTGCGCCGCCTGCCAGTCCCGCTGTGTCATCTCACTGCCCTCGGGCGTGAACCAGGCGATGTCCGTCAGCTCGTCGTGCGTGCCCTCCACCGGCCGCCCGTGGAAGAACCGGCGGCGCCGGAAGACCGGGTGGTCGCGGCGGAGCCAGACCATCGCCCGGGTGAATTCCAGCAGGCTGCTGCGGGACTCCCGGTCGTCCCCCTCGTCGTCCCCCGTACCGGCTTTGCGAGGCTCCGGCCAGTGCACCCACGACAGCTCGCTGTCCTGGCAGTACGCGTTGTTGTTGCCCCGCTGCGTCCGCGCGAACTCGTCGCCGTGACTCAGCATCGGCACCCCCTGGGACAGCATCAGCGTGGCGACGAAGTTCCGCATCTGCCGCTCGCGCAGCTCCACCACCTCCGGCTGGTCCGTCTCGCCCTCCGCGCCGCAGTTCCACGACCGGTTGTGGCTCTCGCCGTCCTGGTTGTCCTCGCCGTTCGCGTCGTTGTGCTTCTCGTTGTACGAGACCAGGTCGTGCAGCGTGAAGCCGTCGTGGCAGGTGGCGAAGTTGATCGAGGCGAGCGGACGCCTGCCGTCGTCCTGGTACAGGTCCGAGGATCCCGTCAGGCGCCCCGCGAACTCGGCGAGGGTCCGCGGTTCGCCCCGCCACAGGTCCCGGACCGTGTCCCGGTACTTGCCGTTCCACTCGGTCCACAGGGGCGGGAAGTTGCCCACCTGATAGCCGCCCTCGCCCACGTCCCACGGCTCGGCGATCAGTTTCACCTGGCTGACCACCGGGTCCTGCTGCACCAGGTCGAAGAAGGACGACAGCCGGTCCACCTCGTGGAACTGCCGGGCCAGGGTGGCCGCGAGATCGAAGCGGAAGCCGTCCACATGCATCTCGGTCACCCAGTACCGCAGCGAGTCCATGATCAGCTGCAGCACGTGCGGGGACCTCATCAGCAGCGAGTTCCCGGTCCCCGTGGTGTCCATGTAGTACTGCTGATCATCTGCGAGGCGGTAGTACGAGGCGTTGTCGAGCCCCCGGAACGACAGTGTCGGTCCCAGGTGGTTGCCCTCCGCGGTGTGGTTGTAGACCACGTCGAGGATGACCTCGACGCCCGCCTGGTGCAGGGCCCGTACGGCCTGCTTGAACTCGCTCACCTGCTCTCCGCGGTCGCCGCGGGAGGCGTACGCGTTGTGCGGGGCGAAGAAACCGATGGTGTTGTAGCCCCAGTAGTTGGCGAGTCCCGCGTCCACCAGCCGGTGGTCCTGGACGAACTGGTGCACCGGCATCAGCTCGATCGCCGTGACCCCGAGCTCCGTCAGATGCGCGATGACCTCCGGATGCGCCAGCGCCGCGTACGTACCGCGCAGTTCCTTCGGCAGCCCCGGATGGAGCATCGTCAGCCCCTTCACATGGGCCTCGTAGATCACCGTGCGGTGGTAGTCCGTACGGGGGCGCCGGTCGTCGCCCCAGTCGAAGTACGGGTTGACCACCACCGAGCTCATGGTGTGCGGCGCCGAGTCCAGATCGTTGCGCGCGTCGGGCCGGCCCCACGGATAGCCGTACACCGCCTCGCCCCACCGGATCTGCCCGGAGACCGCCCGCGCGTACGGGTCGAGGAGCAGTTTCGCCGAGTTGCAGCGGGCCCCGCGCTGCGGCTCGTACGGCCCGTGCACCCGGAATCCGTACCGCTGACCGGGCATCACCCCGGGCAGATAGGCATGGCGGACGAAGGCATCGGTCTCCCTCAGCTCCACCGCCGTCTCGGAACCGTCGTCGTGCAGCAGGCACAACTCGATTCGGTTGGCGGCCTCGGAGAAGACCGCGAAGTTGGTGCCGACGCCGTCGTACGTGGCGCCGAGGGGATACGCCTGTCCCGGCCAGACCTGCATAGATATGACTCTTCCATTTCTGATCCGGGTGCTGGGGCACTTGGGGCCGACCCGGCCAGATCTTCCCCGAAAGAGTGCCCCGCACCCAGTGCCGTGATCGGCAGCGTCTGCCCCTGAGGAGCGTCGTCCGGTGCGTGCGATCGCAAGGCGGCCGGCGTCCTTGTAGCGGAGCCACCAGGGCTTTTTGCCAACACGGCGAGCGTGCGTGCCGGACGGCGCGACGGGGCAGAGCTTGCCGGGAGGGGCGCCGGCACGTCGCACGGTCCGGTCGGCCACGTCCGCCGGACCGGTCAACATCGGGCCTCTCCGTGTCGCCCGGAACCGGAATCCGAGAACCTGTCCGGGGCACACGTCCGGAATGCGGCCCCGACGGGGTGCTCAATCGCTATGAATCAGCTCACTACGGCAGATCTCGCCGCAGGGAACGCGCCTGACACCTCGGGGAGTTGAGAAAGGAGCCTGTCCATCCTGCTGCACCGGCTCCCGCTCCCGGAGTACCCTTCCTTGATCGTTGGTGGGGGAGCGGAAGGCGGTGCGCGGTTGAGCTCGGGAGGGTTCGAGCTGCCCCCGGGTGACCCAGGTCACGAGGGGGAATCCGTCGACGCCCCGCCCGGGGCGGTATCGCTTGCGCAGCCCATGGAGATCGGCGCCGAGCTGGGCTGGGGTGCGGACGCCTGGAGCGAGGTCCGGACCCGGGCCCAGCGGGCCGGACGCGCCTATATTTGGCTGAATCTCGTGGAACAGCGGCTGCGGTCCGTGGTCGCCGCGGTACTGCGGCCGATCTACGAGCCGGTGCACGGCGAGGACTGGGTGGTGGCCGCCGCGGGACCCGCCGGACAGGAATGGGTGCAGCGCGCCGTCGCCGTGCGCGAGGTCTCCCGCCGCAAGGGCTATCTGCTCGATCCGGCCGACGACAACGTTCTCAGCTTCCTCACGCTCCCGCAGCTGCGGGAGCTGATGATCCAGCACTGGCCCTGCTTCGAGCCGTACTTCGACGACCGGCGCGATGTCGAACTGGCACTCGACGAACTTGAGGTCGCCCGCAATGTCGTCTCCCGCAACCGTGCGCTGAACGAGGCGGTCCTCGCCCAGGCCGAGCGCGCCTCGGCGCGTCTCCTGGAGATCCTGGGCAGCGGCGCCGCGGTGCCGTCCGCGGACCGGCTGCCGGTCGACGCCGTCGAGGAACTGGTCGGCGACCGGTACGCGGATGTGGTCTCCGTCCACTCCGACCGGGTCCGGCTGCAGCGCCAGCTGCCCGCCGAGGACCTGTTCGGCGGTTCGCGCCGCCTCGACGCGATCGGCATCGGCCTCAATCTGCTGGTGCAGAACTTCTCCGGCCGCCGGCTGGTCCGGCTCGCCGAATCGGGCTGCCGGATCCGGCTGCTGTTCATCAACCCGGCGAGCAGCGCGGTCAAGCGGCGTGAGCGGGAACTCGGGCTCAAGAAGGGCGAGCTGAGCCGGTCGGTGGAGATGAACATCCTCCACATGCGCCGGGTCCGCTCCAAACTCCGTGATCCGGGCGCGTTCGAGATCCACGTCTTCGACGAGACGCCGCGCTTCACGGCCTATCTGGTGGACGGCGACGGGGCGGACGCGGTGGGCGTCGTCCAGCCCTATCTGCGGCGCGCACGCGGCATGGAGGCGCCTGTGCTGGTGCTGCGAGGCGGGGGCCGGGCGGTGGTCCGGGCGGGGCAGGACAACGAGCACGGGCTCTTCGAGACGTACCGCGAGGAGTTCGAGTCCGTGTGGACGGACTCCCGGCCCGTCTCCTGAGCCCCTCGCCCCGCCCGCCGTACGCGTCACCTGTCGTACGCGTTGTCAGTGGTGCATGGCAGGGTGGTCATCACCTGGGGGAGAGCACCACGAAGGAGGTACGGGATGAGCTGGCACCGGGAGGCGCTGGTCGGCTTCGACCTGGAGACGACGGGCACGGAGCCGCTGGAGGCCCGGATCGTGACGGCCGCGGTCGTCGGCGTCGGAGGCAGGGACGGGGAGCCGGTGCGGCAGCGCACCTGGCTGGCGGATCCGGGGATCCGGATTCCCGCACAGGCCTCGGCGATCCATGGCATCAGCAGCGAGCGGGCAGCGGCGGAGGGCCGGCCGGTGCGCGAGGTGGCGGACGAGATCGCCGAGACGCTCACGGACTACTGGCGCCAGGGGGTGCCGGTCGTCGCGTACAACGCCGCCTTCGATCTGACGCTGCTGACGGCGGAGTTGCGCCGGCACGGGCTGCCGTCCCTGAGCGACCGGCTCGGCGGTGCCGGGATCGGTCCGGTCGTCGACCCGTACACGATCGACCGGGCGGTCGACCGCTACCGCAAGGGCAAGCGGACGCTGGAGGCGGTCTGCGTCGAATACGGGGTGGTGCACGGCGGTGCGCATGACGCGGGCGCGGACGCGCTGGCGGCGGTACGGGTGGCGTATGCGATAGCCGCACGCCACGGCTCGGTCGCCGCCCTGACGGCGGGCGAACTCCACGAGCGTCAGATCACGTGGTACGCGGACTGGGCAGCCGAGTTCCAGTCCTTCCTGCGCCGCAAGGGCACCGCGGACGCGGTGATCGACCCCCACTGGCCCGTACGCGAACCGGCCCAGGTCACCACCTGAACGCATGCCTCGGGGCCAGGGCGAGCGCGCCCGCACCGATCAAGCCCGTCCGCACACGGAAACCCGTCCGTACACCCGAGCCCGTCCGGCGTCCGAGGCCGGACCGGTCACCGGGTGACCGGGACCGATGCGAGCCCGTCACCCACCCGACCCCTCCAAGGGCCACGGCGGGGTCCGCTGCCGGCTCGATGCGGGACAACTCGCGTTCTGCAGGTGGTGCTGGATGCTTGGCCCCCCGGCCTGTGATTGCCCACCGCCCGCGCCGCGACCCCGACCGCGCCCCCAAGGCGCTGACCAAGCTGTTCGAGGAGGGGGAACCCGAGACCATGCACGCCCACGGCTGGTCCCTAACTGCGCGAAGCGCCCGTCCCTCCGGTGGTGCCGGTGGGACGGGCGCTTGCGTAGGCCGGCTCAGCCCTGGAGCTTCATGCCCTCGGGTGAGGTGAGGCCCTTGTCGGGGTGGGCACGGAACGTCGCCGTCCAGACGACGGGCGGACACGACGTGCCGTTGGGGTGCTGCTCCGTCAGCCTGGCCCGGGTGCTGTCTTCGACGACCGTGTCGCCGCTCTTCGCGGACGTCACGGTGAGCCGCACCGGCACGGTGGACGCACCGATGTCGTCGGGGAGCCGGACCGACAGCGACGCGAACGGGTCGTCGGGACTGCCCGACGTCCGCTCCTCGCAGGTGCCGTCCACGCACAGCCGGATCCTCGCCGCGTCCCGGCCGCCGAAGTCGGCGGGCCGCCACACGGCGGAGACCTGCGAGTCCGCGTCGGCCTTGGTGCACGGTGTGTCCTGACCGAGGAGCGAGCATCCGGTCAGGGCCGCCGCCAGCAGCGGTGTGAGAAGGGCTCGGCGCATGTCAGTACCACGCTACCGTTCCGGGGAAGGCGCTGTTGGCCAGCCCGATGTCGGTGAAGTACAGCCAGCAGGGGTCGAGGAGCCCACCGCTGTTGTCGCTTCCGCCGCCACCGCCGCCGGACAGGATGCCCTTGGCGTACGCCTGTCCGCTGCTGTCGACGGTGTACACCGGGGCGCCGGAGTCGCCCTTGATGGTGCAGGATCCGGACGTCTTCTTGGCGACGACCATGTTCTTGGCGGTGGTTCCGCCGGAGTAGTGGATGGTCGCCTGGGTCGCGGTCACCTTCCATCCGCACAACTCGCCGGTCATCATTCCGCCCGTGCAGACCTTGTCGCCGCTCTGCGCCCAGCGCCGCCAGTATCCGTGGACGAGCCGTGACGAGCTGGACGTCTTGCCGCCCTTGTAGATCCGGGGCGTCGCGGCGCTGTCGCTGTTGACGCGGTAGAGCGAAAGGTCACCCGAGTAGTAGCTCTGGCCGGAGAGCTTCACGGAGCCGTACCCGTTCTTCCAGTTGTCCCGGACGACGGGGCCGATGTAGTCGCTCTCGCTGGGGTTCGTGATGGCCCCGTTGCCGCTGGTGCAATGACCCGCGGTCACCATGTACCACTTGCCGCTGTACCGCCAGGAGAATCCCGCCGTGCACCAGCTCGCCGAGCTGGTGGTCAGCCACGACTTGATGCGCGACCCGCCGTAGTAGGGCGAGGTGTCGTTCTGGCGGTTCGCCTGGGGTTCCATCATGTCGGCGCCGGGCGTGAGGCTCACGGCGACGGTGTCGGTGCCGTACCGCTCGCCCAGGGCAGTGACCAGTGCCGAGGCGGCCGTCTCGGTCTCCACGACGACACGGTTCTCCGCCGCGTCCACGAACGCGATGCGCAGTCCGCTCACGCCGGGCAGTTCCGCCTCCGACAGCTGGAGGACCTCGTCACGCACGGACTCCAGCGCGGTGACGCTGTGCTCCACCACCTCGGCGCGCGGGGCGACTTGCTCGGTGACGGTCGGCCCGTCAGGCGCGGGAGTGGTCTCCGTGGTGTCCTCGGGCATCTCGAACGACTCCTCGCCGGTGGTCTCCACGGACCCGTCGGCGGGCGGCGTCGGAGTCTCCGCCTCGGTGGACGTGGCGTCGGGCTTGGTGCCCTCCTCCGTGTCCTCGGCGGGCAGACCGCTGCCCTCGTCCGCGGGGGCCTGCGTCACCTGGATCGGGGCGGACGCCTCGTCGGCGGAGGCCGATTCGACGACCGGCGCGACCAGTTCGCCCGTCGTCGGGTCGATGTAGGGCGGGGCGAAGGCGTCGGGGTCCTCGGCCGCGCGGGCCGCGGCCTGCTCCAGGGCGTAGGCATGGGCGGGCCCGGACTCCTGCATGTCGTCGCCCAGGCCGCCGTCGATGACCTCGACGCGGTCGACGACCACCGAGACGGGTTCGGCCGCCGGCGGGGCGTATGCGCCGCCGAAGCGGGCGCCGATCTGCAGGCTGCCGCTGCCGGACAGGGACGAGGTGTCCCACAGCAGCTTCGGCGCCGAGCCGCCGGTGAGCGGCACCGGCCAGGTCACGGCCGAGCCGTCGGCACGGGTGACCTGGGAGGCCGGGACGATCTGCCACGGGTCGGCGGCCGAGGCCCGCTGGAGGAAGGTGACGTCCGTCAGCGAGGCCGGGGCGCTGACCGCGAGGTCGACCGAGCCGATGAGCACTTCGCCGTTGGCGGGCGCGGTCACGGCCGCCCGTCCGACGTGGAAGGCGCGCTTGGTCTCGGCCGAGACGTTGCCGGCCCGGTCGGTCGCGGTGACGGTGAGCTGGTGGCTGCCCTCCGTCGCCGGGGTGATCGGTAGCTCGACGGGACCGCCGGTGGTGGTGACGGTCTGCGCGGCGCCGCCGTCGACCTTGTACGTCAGGCTCCTGGTGTCGGCGCCGTCGGGTGTCAGCGTGAACGTCCCCGTCACCTGCGCGCCGCCGGCCCAGGCGTCCGACGGGTAGGCCGCGGAGGTCACGGCCGGCGCGCCGGGCGCGGTGGTGTCGACGGTGAAGCGGTAGTGCGAGGTCGCCCAGCCCGTGCCGTTGCCGTCGATGCCGCGTACGTGGAGGTACCAGGTGCCCTCCGTGCGGGTCGTGGTGTACGAGGTGCCGGTCGTCTCGGCCGTGCTGTCGGGCACGGTGTCGGCGGTGTCGTCGACGACGATGCTGTACCCGGCGGAGGCGCCGGACGGCGCGGTCCAGGTGGCGCTGAAGGAGCCGCTCCTGTACGCGCCCGTCTGGTCCGGGTGGGTGGACGAGCTGATCAGGGGGCTCGGCGGCAGCGTCATGTCGACCTTGAACGGCAGATGCGCGGCGGTGGACGACCAGTTGCCGGCCGGTCCTTGGCCCGTACGTGCAGGTACCAGGTGCCGTCGAGGAGTTCGACCACGACGCCGTTCTGCAGCCCCGCCCGGGCAAGCCGTCGGTTCCCTGACGCATGCTCAGGCTTGGGCATGCCGAAGCGGGTTGATACAGCCTGCCCGGTCCGCGCTGCGACGCAGTCCGGGCAACGCAGCAGGCGTCCCTCCGTACTGGCCCTGCGGCTCTTCCTGCTCCCGGGCCGGCAGGGCCCGACGCCACTCCTCCTGCCGCACACGACAGAGTCCGGCAACCCGTTCCCGGGCCGCCGCGTTCAGGAACGCATCACTGTCGGCCTTGAGGACCCCAACGAGATTTTGCTGACCGACCACTTCGGCCATTACCGACAGCAGACTCCTCACCGCCAGGCGCGAGCGGGCGTGCCGGGCGGTGCGACGGGGCAAAGCCTGCCGGGAGGGGCACTAGGGCGTGTGTCGGAAGTCCCGCCTGCCCGGCGACGCCCGGCACGCACGCTCGCTGCGTTGTCGGGCTCGCCCGAGTACGTCCAGTACGAGGACGACCCTCCGCCTTGCGATCGCACGCACCGGACGCCGCCGGGCCCGCCCTGCGGGCGGACGGCGGGACTTCCGACACACGCCCTAGAACGGATACCACCGCACCTCGGGGGCCTCGTCGCGCAAGGACGCGACCCTGCGTCGGAACTCCGCCAGCGCCGCCGGATTCCCCGGCGCATGCTGTGCGACCCACGCGCAACTCGCCGTTTCCCGGGCCCCCCGCAACACCGCACAGCCGTCCCACTCACGGACGTCCCACCCGTAGGCCTCCGTGAACCCGTCGTACGCCTCCGCCGCCAGCCCGTACCGGTCCCGGGACAGAGCCAGGACCACCAGATCGTGCTCGCGCAGATCCGTGGAGAACGTCTCCAGGTCCACCAGCACCGGCCCGTCCGGACCGACATGGACATTGCGCGGCAGCGCGTCTCCGTGGATCGGCCCCGGCACCAGATGCGGTACCAGTGCCGCAGCCGCCGCCGCGAATCCGTCCCGCCGTTCCCGCAGATACTGTGCGTCGGCCGGATCGATCGCGTCGCCCGCGAGCCGGAGCCACCGTTCCACCCCGCCGAGCAGCTCACGCCGCGGCAGCGTGAAGCCCTCCGGGGCGGGCAGTGCGTGGACCAGGGTGAGCAGCTGCGCCAGATCCCGCGGCTGGGCAGCACGTACCGCGTCGGGGAGCCGGTGCCAGACCGTCACCGGGTGCCCCTCGACCAGCCGCGCCTTCGGCTCGGCCGCCCGCACCGCGGGGACCGACGATCCGGCCAGCCACTCCGCGACGGCCACCTCGCGCTCGGCCCGGGCCAGCAGTTCCGGGTTCTGCACGGCGTTCCGGCCGACCTTGACCACCAGGTCTCCGACGGCGAACACCGCGTTCTCACCCAGCGCGAGCAGCTCCGCGCCGTCGGACAGTCCGGCAGCGGTCAGCACCTCGCGCGCACGCTTTTCGTTCATGGATCCAATTTTCGCATCTGTGCAGGCGGCCTTGACGAACCGACGACCCGTCAGCACCATGGCGGGGGCCACCTGAGCGGCCAGATCCGGGTGAAAACGATCCAATGACGCAAGGGGGTCGAATTCATGACGTTAGCGAATGCAACGATACAGTCCGGGCGGCATGGCCCGCCCGGGAGCCCGGAGTCCAGGCGCGGTGGAACAGCCCCGCGGATCAACCGGCACTCCGGCACGTGGTTCCTTGTACTGCCTGCCCTGATCCCGATCCTGGTCCTGAGCGTCGGCCCGCTGCTCTACGGCATCGCGTTGGCGTTCACCGACGCCCAGTCCGGCCGTACCCGTTCCACCCAGTGGGTCGGCGGGCTCAACTTCCAGGACCTGCTCCACGACGCCCTCTTCTGGGACTCGTTCCGGATCGGCCTCGTCTGGGCGGTCGGCGTCACCGTCCCACAGTTCGTCCTGGCCCTCGGCCTCGCCCTCCTGCTCAACCAGAACCTGCGGATGCGCTGGCTGGCGCGGGCCCTCGCGATCATCCCGTGGGCCATGCCCGAAGTGGTCGTCGGCATCATGTGGCGACTGGTCTACAACCCGGATGCGGGCGTCCTCAACGAGACCATCCGCGATCTCGGGCTCGGCGACGGCCGGGACTGGCTGACCGGACTCGCCACCGCGCTGCCCGCCGTGATCGTCGTCGGCATCTGGGCGGGCATGCCGCAGACCACCGTCGCCCTTCTGGCCGGGCTCCAGAACACCCCGCACGAACTCCACGAGGCGGCCGCCCTGGACGGCGCGGGTGCCTGGCGCAGGTTCCGTACCGTCACCTGGCCGGCTCTCAGGCCGGTCGCGCTCTCGATCACCGCGCTCAGTTTCATCTGGAACTTCAATTCCTTCGCCCTGGTCTACGTCCTGACCAACGGCGGTCCCGGTGGCCGGACCCGGCTGCCGATGCTCTTCGCGTACGAGGAAGCCTTCCGCTACGGCCAGTTCGGCTACGCCGCGGCGATGGGCTGTGTGATGGTCGCGGTGATCTCCGTGGTCCTCGCCGTCCACCTCGCGGGCCGGCTCAGGGGAGGGGATGACCAGTGAGTCTCCGGACCGGCAGATCCGCCCGCGCGGGACAGTACGTCGCGCTCCTGGGCTACCTCGTCTTCCTCGCGTTCCCGTTTCTCTGGCTGATCTCCACCGCCTTCAAGCCGGCGCGCGAACTGGGTTCCCTGCACCCCACCTGGATCCCGGAGCATCCGACCCTGGACAACTTCCGGCAGGCCTTCGACGAGCAGCCCCTGCTGCAGGCCGCCGCCAACTCGCTGGTCGCCGCGGTCTGCGCCGCTCTGATCGCCGTCGTCGTCGCCACGCCCATGGCCTATGTGATGGCCCGGCGGCGCACCGGGTTCACGGCGGCCGCCACCGGCTGGGTCGTCGTCAGCCAGGCGTTCCCCTTCGTCCTGCTGATCATTCCGCTCTTCCTGATCCTCAAGAATCTGCATCTGATCAACACTCTCTGGGGGCTGATCACGGTGTACGTCGTCTGGGCGCTGCCGTTCGCGCTGTGGATGCTGGTCGGGTACGTCCGCGCCGTACCGCCCGAACTCGAGGAGGCCGCCTCGGTCGACGGCGCCGGAAGACTGCGGACGCTCGTCTCGGTCACCGTCCCGCTGCTGGCCCCCGGCATCGTCGCCACCGCACTCTTCGCGTTCATCACCGCATGGAACGAGTTCTTCTTCGCGCTCGTCCTGCTCAAGACACCGGAGAAGCAGACCTTGCCGGTCGTACTCACCCACTTCCTCGGCGCGGAGGGCGCGGCCGAGCTCGGGCCGCTCGCCGCCGCCGCGTTTCTCGCCACCCTGCCCTCCTTGGTCCTCTTCGCGATCATCCAGCGCCGGATCACCGGGGGCATGCTCGCCGGGGCGGTGAAGAGCTGATGCGGGCACTCGTGCGTACCGCGGCCGCCGCGGCCACCGCACTCGCTCTGCTCCTCACCGGCTGCAGCGGTGCCGGCGGCGGAACGGACAACAGCGGGAAGATCAAGCTCCGCTTCCAGTCGCTGGCCTGGCAGAAGGAGTCCGTCGACGCCAACAAGCAGCTGGTCGAGGAGTGGAACCGGGCCCACCCCGACGTCCAGGTCGAGTACGTCCAGGGCAGCTGGGACAGCGTGCACGACCAGCTGCTCACCTCCTTCGAGGGCGACGAGGCGCCGGATGTCATCCATGACGCCTCCGACGATCTCGCCGACTTCGCGTACGGCGGCTATCTCGCCGACCTGCGCACACTGCTCCCCAGCCGGCTGGCCGCCGACATCCCGCAGCAGAGCTGGCAGACCGCAACGTTCGGCGACGGTGTCTACGGGGTGCCGTTCCTCCAGGAACCCCGGGTCCTGATCGCCAACACCAAGATCCTCAAGGCCTCCGGGGTCCGGATCCCGAGCCCCGAGAAGCCCTGGAGCTGGGACGAATTCCGGCAGGTCACCAAAGAACTGACAGGCAAGGGGGAAGGGAAGGCGGCGTACGGAGTCGCCTGGCCGCTCCGGGAACCGGTCTCCGTCACCCTCAACCTCGGGGTCTCCAGCGGCGGCCGGCTCTTCCACCGCGGCGACGACGGCAAGGTGACCATCCGTCTCGACGAGGGCGACGAGATCATGCCCGGCACCATCCGCGACCAGGTCAACACCGACCACAGCGCCGCCCGCACCACGCTCGGCATGGGAGGCTCCGACACCCTCCCGGGGCTGTTCGGCGGCAGGTACGCGATGGCCCCGCTGGGCTTCTCGTACCGTCAGCAGGTTGTCGAGCAGGCCCCGAAGGGCTTCGAGTGGACCGTGCTGCCCGCACCTGCGGGCAGCGACGGGCTCGCCCAGGGTGTGAGCCCGCAGACCCTTTCCGTCGCCGAGGCAAGCCCGCACAAGAAGGCGGCCGTGGAGTTCATCGACTTCCTGCTGCGCCCGGAGAACATGGTGCGCCTGGCGCAGGGGGACTGGATGCTCCCGACCGGCACGGCGGCGCTCGCGGACCCGGCTCTGCACACGGCCGAGAACGGCTGGGCGACCGGCGCCGCACTCGCGAAGGGGCTGCGTCCGGCGCCCGCCCAGTCGGTGCGCGGCTACCCCGAGTGGAAGGACAAGGTCGCCACGCCCGCACTCCAGGAGTACTACAGCGGGGCGATCGGACGGGACGAACTGAGGAAACGTCTGGTCGACGACGGGAACCGGGTCCTGGCGCGCTATCAGCGCTGACAGGAAAAGAAATCCTGGCTGCACGAGACGTCTCGTCTCGTCTATGGTGTGGGTATGACGGATATCCGGCGTGCCCACATCGCCATGTTCTCCATCGCCGCCCACGGACACGTGAACCCGAGCCTCGAAGTCATCCGGGAACTCGTCGGCCGTGGGCACCGCGTCAGTTATGCCATCCCGCCGTCCTTCGCCGAGAAGGTCGCCGCCACCGGAGCCGAACCGGTGCTCTACACCTCGGTCCTGCCCACCTCACCGGAGGACTGGGGCACCGAGCCGATCGACCACCTGGAGCCGTTCCTCGACGACGCCGTCCAGGCGCTGCCCCAACTCGTCAAGGCCTTCGACGGGGACGAGCCGGACCTCGTCCTGCACGACATCACCTCCTACCCGGCCCGCGTCCTCGCCCACCGCTGGGGCGTGCCCGCGGTCTCCCTCTCGCCCAACCTGGTCGCCTGGGACGGATACGAGGAGGAGGTCGGCGAGCCGATGACCGCCGAACTGATGCGCAGTAAACGCGGGCGGGCGTACCGCAAGCGGTTCGCGGACTGGCTTGCGGAAAACGGCATCGACCAGCATCCCGATCCGTTCGTCGGCCGACCGCGCCGCTCGGTCGTCCTGATCCCCGAGGTGCTCCAGCCGAACGCGGACAGGGTGGACCGCGAGGTCCACACCTTCGTCGGTGCCTGCCTGGGCGACCGCGCCGACCAGGGGGAGTGGCAGCGGCCCGCGGATGCCGAGAAGGTGCTGCTGGTGTCGCTCGGCTCGGCCTTCACCCAGCAGCCCAGCTTCTACCGCGACTGCATCGAGGCGTTCGGTGACCTGCCCGGCTGGCATGTCGTGCTCCAGATCGGTGCGTTCGTCGACGTCGCCGAACTCGGGGACGTACCCGCGAATGTGGAGGTGCGCTCCTGGGTGCCGCAGCTCTCCGTGCTCAAGCAGGCGGACGCCTTCATCACCCACGCGGGTGCGGGCGGCAGTCAGGAGGGGCTCGCCACCGGCACCCCGATGGTCGCCGTCCCGCAGGCGGTCGATCAGTTCGGCAACGCCGACATGCTGCAGGCGCTGGGCGTCGCCCGTCATCTGCCGAGGGACGAGGTGACGCCGCAGGCGCTGCGCACCGCTGTGCTCGCTCTGGCCGGGGACCCGGCGGTGGCGGCGAAGGCGGCGGCGGTACGGGAACGGATGGCGGGGGAGGGCGGCACGCAGCGGGCAGCCGACCTCATCGAGGCCGAGCTGCCCGCCTGAGCAGGGATTACCGGGACTGCCCGGTGAGCGTGCTGTCCTGGGTCTCCCCCGTGGTCCCCACGGCACGGGAGGGAATCGCACCAGAGGTCCGGTCGTCGCGCACCCCGTCCGCGACGGCCGACTCGTCGTGTGTCAGGTCCGGCAGCCACCTCAGCCACCGCGGCAGGTACCAGTTGCGTTCGTCGAGCAGCGCCATGACGGCCGGCAGCAACACCCCGCGAATGATCGTCGCGTCGATCAACACCGCAGCGGCCAGGCCCACGCCCATCTGCTTCATGGACTGCATCGACAGCGTGCCGAAGATCGCGAACACCGCGACCATGATGACCGCCGCGCTGGTCACCACGCCTGCCGTTGTCACCACGCCATGGGCGATCGCGTCCCTGGTCGAACGGCCCTGCAGCCGGGCTTCGCGGATCCGGGACACCACGAACACGTGGTAGTCCATCGAGAGCCCGAAGAGGATCACGAACAGGAAGAGCGGCAGCCAGGAGATGATGGCCCCCACCCCTTCCGCACCGACCAGAGAGGCGCCCCAGCCGTGCTGGAAGACGGCGGTCAGGATGCCGTACGCGGCGCCCACCGACAGCAGGTTGAGCACGATGGACGTCACCGCGATCGTCAGTGAACGGAAGCAGAGCAGCATCAGAAGGAAGGCGAAGACGACGACGAAGGCGAATACCGGCACCACCGCGCCGACGATCTGGTCGTTGAAGTCCTTCGACCCCGCGACCTGACCGGTGATCGGCGCCTCGACGCCGTCGACCTTGCCGAGCGTGTCCGGGCGCACCTGGTCACGGAGCAGATCCAGGCTCTTGACGGCCCTGCTCTGATCGGATCCGCCGACCAGTGGTACGTCGATGACCGCGATGTTCTCCGCGTCGTGGGTCACCATGTCGACCGGGCCCTTGGAGGCGCCCGACGCGACGGCCTGCTCGCGGAAGTCGGCGAGCGCCTGACGTACCGGAGCGGCGTTGATGTCGTCGGCCTTCACCACGACCCGGGCCGGGTCGGCGCCGCCGGGGAATGCCGCGTTGAGCCGCTCGTACGTCCGCACGATCGGGAGCGAGCTGCCGAACTCCTGGTCCAGGGTGAGGTTCTGGGTGTGCATGCCGACGGCGGGCAGCGCAATCGCGGTGAGTGCGCCCGCCGCGATCACCAGCGCCGTCCAGGGGCGACGCAGCACCGAGTCGAGTACCGCACGCCACACCCGGCTCTCGCCGCTCGCGTCGCCCGGTCGCACGGCCGACGGGTGTGGGTGGTTGTCGCGAGCGGTCGACTTCCGCCGGGTGCCGGAGGACCGCTTGAGGCGGTTGAGGAACGGCACCCTCCCCTTCTCGACCCGCTCGCCGAGCAGCGAGAGCAGGGCGGGAAGGACCGTCACCGAGCCGACCATCGCGACCGCAACGACCATGAGCGAGGCGAGCCCCATCGCCTCGAACTCGGCGAGACCGGTGAAGAGCATGCCCGCCATCGCGACACAGACCGTCACACCGGAGACGATGATCGCGCGCCCGCTGGTTGCCGCAGCGATCATCAGGGCGGTCCGGGCGTCGCGACCCTTGGCCCGTTCCTCGCGCTCGCGCCGCAGATAGAAGAGGCAGTAGTCGACACCGACGGCCAGACCGACCAGCAGCATCACCGAGTTCGCCGTCTCGCTCATCGGCTGGAGATGGCTGACCACGCCCATCAGCCCCATCGTCGCGATGATCGCCGTGATGGCCAGAGCTACCGGCAGAAGTGCGGCGACGAGGGCCCCGAACGCGATCAGCAGAATGCCCAGGGCGACCGGTACGGCGGAGAGTTCGGCCCGCTGGAAGTCGTCGCCGAAGGCGTCTTCGAAGGTCTTGCCCATGCTGGCGCTGCCGATCTCCTCGATCACGAGACCGTCGTGCTCGCCCTGGACCTTGTCGACGGCCTTCAGCACCGGTTCGACGCGCGCGCTCGCCGTTTCGGGATCCCCCCGCATCTCGAACTGTACGAGCGCGCTGCGCCCGTCGGCCGAGATGGTCTTCGTCACGTACGGGGAGGTCACGGCGGTCACTTCACCGGTGGACTGGACCGCCTGCATCACAGCGTCGACGGCCGAGCGGAACTCCGGTGAAGTGGCCTTCACCGAGGGGCTGTCGGCCTGGATGAGCACCGTCTCGCCCGCCGGATCCTTCAGCCCGGCGTCCTCGGTGATCTGCACGGCCCGGCCCACCTCGCCGGACAGCTGATCGCTCTCCTTCACGTCGACGCGGCCTGTCGCCGAGCCGAGTCCCATCGCGAGAACGACGAACAGCACCCACACGGTCACCGCCGCCCATCGGTGCCGTGCGCTCCAGCCGCCGGCCCGGGCGGCGATGCCGCGTACGCGTGGCGCCCCCGTGCGCGCCGAATCCACTGTTCTCATGACGGACCTGCCCCCTCGTGACCGACATCGGCTCCCTGCCAGCGTCGCTGCTCCGAAGTTATGGGCGGAATCGAGTCGTCTCCTCATGCTCTCCGGTGAACCTGCGGGGTCTGTTCTCCACCTTGCGGGCCAGGTGGATCCCTGAGAGGGACGGTCCAAGGCCCTTACACGTAAAAGGATGTCGGGCGTGTCCGCGTGCTTCAGCATCTCGCTCAGGGCTTCACCGGGTTGTTCAGCATCCTGCCCAGTACGTCGGCCATCTCGGTGAGCAGGCATGGCTCGGTCGGCCTCGGTGGACCCGGCCCGCGTCCTCGCCCACCGCTGGGTGTGTCCGCGGTCTCCCTCTCGACCGACCCGGCAGCCTGGCACGAGGAGGAGGTCGGCGAGCGGGTGGACGCCGAGCTCATGCGGAGTGAGCGTGGGCGGCCGGTCCGCTTCTGCCCGCAAAGCAGGGGAGCAGGGGCACGGTTTCATTCCCGTCCGGGGATGGCGCAAGCACCCTGTATGTAAAGGTCGTTGGCAGGTTGGGTGCCCGACTTGAAACTGGCTGGCCGGTTCCTTATTACGAAAGGTTGTTGAGTAAGTCACAGCTGCGTGAAGGGGTTGATCTGTGCGCGTCAATGGGTGAGGGTCGAGCCAGCCCCCGGAGATCTTCCGGCCGAGGGCCAATCCCCCCACAAAGAATGACGAGGAGACCCCTCTTCATGGCCATACACAAGCGCGCACGCCGGACCAAGCTCACCGCGGCGATCACCGCCGTGGCCGCAGCCGCCGGAGTCACCCTGTTCGGCACGTCCTTCGCCGGAGCCACGCCCGCCCCGACGATGGGGACGGTCTACGGGGCCGACGCGGCAACCGCCGTCCAGGGCAGCTACATCGTGATGCTGGACCAGAAGGCCGACAAGGCGAAGCTCGCCAAGGAGTACGGCGGCAAGCTGAAGCGCAACTACACCTCCGCTATCAATGGCTTCTCCGCCAGCGGACTTTCGCTGACGGAGGCCAAGCGGCTCGCGGCCGACCCGGCCGTGTCCAAGGTCGTCCAGAACAAGAAGTTCCACATCGACGCGACCCAGGACAACCCGCCGTCCTGGGGTCTCGACCGGATCGATCAGGCCGAGACCGCGGGCGACAACGCGTACACCTACCCGGACAGTGCGGGTGAGGGTGTCACGGCGTACGTCATCGACACCGGTGTCCGGATCACGCACAAGGAGTTCGAGGGCCGGGCCACCTCGGGCTTCGACGCCGTGGACAACGACGACAGCGCCGACGACGGCAACGGCCACGGCACCCACGTGGCCGGCACCATCGCCGGTGCGACGTACGGCGTCGCGAAGAAGGCGGAGATCGTCGCCGTCCGCGTCCTCGACGACTCCGGCTCGGGCACCACCGAGCAGGTCGTCGCCGGCATCGACTGGGTCACCGAGCACCACGAGGGCCCGTCCGTCGCCAACATGAGCCTCGGCGGCAGCGCCGACCCGGCTCTGGACGCAGCGGTCCAGAAGGCCATCGCCTCCGGAGTCACCTTCGCGGTGGCCGCCGGAAACGAGTCCGCCGACGCGGGCGAGGGCTCCCCGGCCCGCGTCCCGGAGGCCATCACGGTCGCCTCGTCCACGGTGGACGACGAGCAGTCGTCGTTCTCCAACTACGGCCCTGTCGTGGACATCTACGCACCGGGCTCGGACATCACCTCGTCCTGGAACGACAGCGACGACGGGACGAACACCATCTCCGGTACGTCCATGGCGACCCCGCACGTCGTCGGTGCCGCCGCCGTCTACCTCGCCGGACACCCGGACGCCACCCCGGAGGAGGTCGGCACGGCGCTCACCGACGGCGCCACCCCCGACGCGATCTCCAACGCGACGGAGGGCACGCCGAACAAGCTGCTGAAGGTCGTCGAGTAGCAGGCACCACCGAATCGGCGGCCGCCGTGCTCTCCCCCACGGGGCGCGGCGGCCGCGCTGCTCGGGCAGACCGCCCTAGGGTGTGCCCATGACCGGAACACCGTCACCGAACTCGGGGAGATGAGACGTGCCTGAGCCGTCGCCCGGTGTCGCCGCGGCCATCGAGGGCGAGCTCAGCCTCCTCGACCCGCTGGTCCGCGCCTCCACCGAACTCCTCGCCCAGGTACTGCACCCGGAGTACCGCGAGATCGACGCCACCGGCCGCTGCTGGAACCGTGACACGATCATCGCCCTGCTGATCGCCGACGACGCACCACGGCCCGGACCGCTCACCGCGTCCCGGATGCACGGGGTCGAGCTGGCCGAGGGACTCGTCCATCTGACCTTCGAGACCGAGTCCAAGGGGCTCCGGGCGCACCGCAGTTCGCTGTGGCGGCTGACCGGCCGGAGCTGGCTGCTCTACTTCCATCAGGCGACCCTCTTCGCCGTCGGGCCCTCCGATGGCGAGTGACGGTGCACAAAGGCGCGTGACCGTCCTCAGCCACGGGGGACACGCTGCGCACGCGCCGTCCACCTGCCGTCCGTGCGGGCGATCCGCACCGGATGTCCGAAGCAGTCGCTGACCCGGCCCGTGGTGAGCACCTCGTCGGCCGGACCCGAGGCCACGGAGCGTCCCGCCCGCAGCAGCATCGCATGTGTGGTGGAGGCGGGCAGCTCCTCCAGATGGTGCGTGACCAGGACCGTCGCCAGCTCCGGATGTTCCTCGCGCAAGGCGTCCAGGGCGTCCAGCAGCTGTTCGCGGGCGGCGAGATCCAACCCGGTGGCCGGCTCGTCGAGGAGCAGCAGCCGGGGTTGCGGCATCAGCGCGCGGGCGATGAGCGTACGGCCCCGCTCGCCCTGCGAGAGCGACGGCCAGCGCGAACCGGTCTTCGCCTCCATGCCCAGCATCTTCAGCAACCGGTCCGCCTGCGCCTCCTGTTCGTCGCTCGCGGACCAACGCGGCACCGGCTCGACCGAGTTCGTCAGACCGGTCAGCACCACCTCGCGCACCGACAGCGGTGAGCGCAGCGGATGGCGGGGGTTGACGTGCCCCAGCAGGGTCCGCAGTTCCCGCAGGTCGACCCGTCCGATCGTCCGTCCCAGGATCTCCACCGACCCGTCGGTGGGATGGGTGACCGCACCGAGCAGCCCGAGCAGCGTGCTTTTCCCGGCGCCGTTGGCGCCGAGCAGGGCCCAGTGCTCACCGCTGCGCACGGTCAGCGAGACCGAGTCGAGCAGAACGTCGCCGTCCCGGACGAGCCGCACGTCATGGGCCCGGATCACCGGCACCGGCGCGGCGGGAGAGGCAGGGACGGAAGCGGAGGTGATGGTCACCGGCGGGTACTCCTTCATGCGGGGGCGAGCGCCTCCAGGCGGCTCATGTCCTCGGTGGACAGCCGGATCGCCGCAGCCTCGAGGTTCTCCGCCAGATGGACGGGCGAACCCGTGCCCGGCGTCGGGCACAGTACGGGCGAGCGGTGCAGCAGCCAGGCGAGGGCGATCTGCCCGCGGGTGGCACCATGCCGTTCGGCGATACCGGAGAGCGCCGCGGCGGACTCACCGGTCAGGGCGCCGTTCGCCAGCGGGAACCAGGGCAGAAAGGCGAGGCCGTGGGTCTCGCAGAGTCTCAGCACCGCGTCCGACGAACGGTCGAGAAGATTGAAGCGGTTCTGCACCGAGGCGATCCCGGTCAGGGAGAGGGCCTCCTGCAGTTGGCCGGCGGTGATGGTGTCCAGGCCGATGAAACGGATCTTACCCTCCTGCCTCAGCGCGTCCAGAGCCCCGAGCTGCTCGGCGAGGGGCACGTCCGGATCCAGCCGGTGCAGCTGATAGAGGTCGATCCGTTCGGTCCGGAGCCGCCGCAGACTGGCCTCGCACATCGCCCGCAGCTGTTCGGGGCGCCCCGCGATGTGCCAGGCGCTGTCGCTGGTCCGCACCACGCCGCCCTTGGTGGCGATCACCGGACCGTCGTGGTACGGGTGGAGTGCTTCGGCGACGAGTTCCTCGGCCAGCTCCGGGCCGTAGTTGTCGGCGGTGTCGATCAGGGTCACGCCGCGCTCCACCGCCTGCCGCAGCACCGCGACGGCATCCTGCCGGGTGCCGCGAGGCCCCCAGTAACCCGGACCTGTCAGCTGGGCCGTGCCGAAACCGAGCCGCCGCACAGGCAGCTCGCCCCCGAGCCGGAACGAATCATCAAAAGCACGCGAAGCATCGGACACAACGGTGAGATTAGTACGCTGTCGCGCGATGCCCGTCCCGAGGTACTGAGCGGAACGAGCTCCCGGGCCCCGGCATAGGATCTGAACGCCACCATGTGACGTACGGCCGCACCGAACGGGAGCAGGAATGCGCTACATCATCGTGGGAGCGGGTGCCGTCGGAGGAGCCATCGGGGGACGTCTGGCCGAGGCCGGCCACGACGTCGTCCTCGTGGCGCGCGGCGTGCAGTACGAGGCATTGCGCGAGGGCGGCCTCCGGCTCACCACGCCGGACGGCCCCCGCACCCACCGCCTCCCCGTCGTCGACCGGCCCGAAGCTGTCGACCTGACCCTCGACGACGTCCTCGTACTCGCCGTGAAGACGCAGGACAGCACCGCCGCGCTCGACGCCTGGAGCGCCCGGCCGGTGGCGGGCGGCGGTACCGCAGGTGAGCAACTGCCCCTGGTCTGCGCACAGAACGGCGTGGAGAGCGAACGCCTCGCGCTGCGACGCTTCCAGCACGTGTACGGGATGTGCGTCTGGCTGCCGGCCACCTTCGTCCGGCCCGGTGAGGTGTCCGCGGCCGGAACCCCGCTGACCGGCATCCTGCACCTCGGGCGCTACCCCGCCGGCACCGACGGGACGGCCGAGCGGATCGCCGCCGATCTGGAGAAGTCGACGCTGCTCGCCCCGGTCGTGCCGGACGTGATGCGCTGGAAGTACGGCAAGCTCCTGTCCAATCTCGCCAACGCGATCGAGGCGGTCACCGGACTGCTCACCGGGGACGACGCCGTCGCCCTGTTCAAGCGGGCCCTCGCGGAGGGGAAGGCGGTCCTGGCGGCCGCCGGTATCGACGCGGTCGGCCAGGAGGAACAGGCGAAGGCGCGGGGCGGCCGGATCCGCTTCGAACCGTTCGACGGCTCGCCGCGCGACGGCGGTTCGTCCTGGCAGAGCCTCAGCCGCGGTACGGGCACGATCGAGGCGGACTACCTCAATGGCGAGATCGCGCTGCTCGGGCGTTTGCACGGGGTCCCCACACCGGTCAACGACGTACTGCAGCGCACGGCGAACACGTTCGCACGTGAGCGGCGGGAGCCCGGATCGATGTCCGTGGCCGAACTCACCGCACTGGTCGACGCCACGTCCTGAGCGAGCCGGACGGACGGCGCGGGCCGCTGTCGCATTTCTTCAATACGGGCGACAGCGGCCGGCCGTACCGTCCGGTGCATGAAGACCGAGCACGCCCATATGACCGAATGCGCCGCCGAGGCGGCCCGTATCGCCCGTGGCATCAGTGCCGAACAGCTGACCGCGGCCACCACTCCCTGCGGTGACTGGGATCTGCGGGAACTGATCAACCACTGGGTGCTCTACACCTCGCACGGCCTGGAGCACCGCGCCCGGCGCACGCCCCTCCCCGACGAGCTCATCGCCCGTGACTTCACCGCCGACGCCGACTGGGCCGAGCAGTACGCGGCACAACTGGACCGGGCCGTCGCCGCCTGGTCGGACCCGGCCGTCTGGGAGGGCGAGATCGACCTGGGCCATGCGTCCTCCCCCGCGGCCGAGATCGCCGCGATGCTCATCGAGGAGACGGCTCTGCACAGTTGGGACGTGGCCCGCGCGACCGGTCAGGAACTCGAGCTCTCCGACGGGGCTGCCGCGTACATCCTCTGCGCCATCGACGGGTCCGCCGAGCTCTACCGGCAGTACGGCGGCTTCGCCGACGAGGTCGACGTGCCCGGATCGGCGCCCGCCCTCGCGCGCGCACTGGCCCGCAGCGGACGCGATCCGCAGTGGACCGCGGCCTGAAAGTGGCCCACTGGAAGGGGTGATGATTGGCCCGTGGTCGTACGCCAATGGCTGGCTACGCTCGGGCCATGACCACTCATCGGAATCACGCTACCGACCGGGCCGTCGTCGACTTCTACTTCGACCCCGCCTGTCCGTTCGCCTGGATCACCTCCCGCTGGATGCTGGAGGTGGAGCAGCAGCGCGACATCGAGCTCCGCTTCCACGTCATGAGCCTCCATCTGCACAACACCGGCAATGAACTGCCCGACTGGTACCGGGAACTGGTCGACAAGTCGATCGGTCCGGTACGGGTCGCGGTCGCCGCGGCGGCCGAGCACGGCGACGGCGTGCTCCGGGACCTCTACACCGCCTTCGGCACCCGCATCCACCAGCAGAAGAACGAGGACTTCGACGAGGTGATCGTCGAATCCCTCGCCGAGCTCGGCCTGCCCGCCGAGCTCGCCGCTGCCGCGCACGCGGAGACCTACGACGAAGCACTGCGGCGCAGCCATGACGCGGGCAAGGACCCTGAGGCGGACGGCTATGTCGGCACGCCGACGATCCATGTCGACGGCACGGTGTGGTTCGGCCCGGTGCTGCGCGCAGCACCGCGCGGCGAGGAGGCGGGCAGGCTCTTCGACAGCTTCCGGGTACTGGCCGGATACCCGGACTTCTTCGAGCTCAAGCGCACCCGCACCGGCAGCCTCGACGTCGGCTGACCCACCCGCACCGCTGTCAGGCCGTGAGCGCCGCCACGCGCGGCACACACGCCTCGTCGTAGCGGCGCAGCAGCATCCGCGCCAACTCCCGCGAAGGACCGAGCACGTCGGCCAGTACGTCCGCCCCCGCCTCCCGGGCGCCCGCGGCGATACGGTCGGGGAGGCGGCCGGGCGCGATGACGTACGGGGCCACGGCGACACGGTCGACGCCGGAGGCCCGCAGCGCCCGTACCGTGTCCTCGGTGCGGGGGAACCCTGCGGGAGATGCAGCGGAGGCGAACGCAGGCCGCACGGCGCACCAACCGGTGTGCCGCAGCTCCCGCGCGATTTCAGCGATCACTGCGATCGCCTCCGGGTCCGTGGAGCCCGCCGAGGCCAGGACGAGCCCGGTCGAGCTTCGGTCGCCGGGGGAGACCCCGGCTTCGTACAGCCGCCGTTCCAGGGCGGAGTTCAACAGCGGCGAAGGGCCGAGCACCTCCGCCTGCCGGATCCGCAGCCGCGGCAGCCGGGTCTGTGCCTCGTGCAGCACGGCGGGGATGTCGGTCTTGGCGTGGAAGGCCCGGGTCAGCAGCAGCGGAAGGGCCACCACCTCGCCGGCGCCCTCCGCGGCCAGCCGCTCCAGCACCCGCGGCACGGACGGGGCGTTGAATTCCAGGAAGCCGGTCTCCACGCACAGTCCGGGGCGCATCGCCCGGACCCGCGCGGTGAGCGCGTGCACGGTCGCCGCGTGCCGCGGATCGCGGCTGCCGTGGGCGATGACGAGAAGAACGGGGGAAGCCATGACGGTACTCGGTTCCTGGTTCGGTTTCGTGGATCAGCGACTGACGAGGAGACCGCGGCTGCGCAGCACCCACCGCTCCAGCGGGCTGAAGATCAGCAGGTCGATGGCGATGCCGACGATCAGGATCAGGAAGATGGCGAGGAACACCATCGACATGCTGCTGGTCTCGCGGCCCTGCTCCAGCAACTGCCCCAGACCCACGCCCAGATCGGGTGACGAGGCGATGATCTCGGCAGCCATCAGCGAGCGCCAGGAGAACGCCCAGCCTTGCTTCAGACCCGCCAGATAGCCGGGCAGCGAGGCGGGCAGCACGATGTGCCAGGTGCCGCGCAGCCCGGTGGCGCCCAGCGTCTGCCCGGCCCGCAGGTGCAGCGGTGGGATCTGGTCGACACCGGCGACGAGACCGTTGGCTATCGACGGGACGGCGCCCAGCAGGATCACCGCGTACATCATCCTGTCGTCGAGCCCCAGCCAGATCACCGCGGGCGGCACCCACGCCACCGACGGCAGCGACTGGAGACCGGACAGCACCGGGCCGATTGCCGCGCGCACCACCTTCACGCGCGCCACCAGCAGCCCGAGCGGGGTACCGATGGCGAGCGCCAGCAGAAACCCGAGCAGGCCGCGCGAGACACTCGTCCAGATGTAGCCGAGCAAGGTGCCCTGCGCCCACGCGTTGGTCACCTCGTCCCAGACCTGCGACGGCGACGGCAGCTTGTAGTCGTCGGTGACCTTTGCCCAGATGAGGATCTGCCAGACGACGAGCACCAGCGCGACGGCCACGACCGGTGGCAGGACCTTCCGCACCAGCACCTGGCGCACCGGGGTCCGGCTCACCCGCACCGCGTCGAGCGCGTCGAGCCCCGCCTCCAGCCCGGCCAGGTCCTGGGCGGCGTCCTTGACGGAGCCGGACGAGGCGGTGCTGCCCTCGGCGGTGGTGTCAGTGCTGGCCATGTCGGCGGATCTCCCCACGCAGTTGTTCGGTGATCTCGACGGACAGCTCAGCCACCGCGGTGTCCTCGATGCGGCGCGGCTGGTCGATGTCGACCGTCCACTCCCGGGCGATCCGGCCCGGCCGCGACGACAGCAGGACGACCCGCTGGGCGAGCCGGACCGCCTCCCGCACGTTGTGCGTGACGAAGAGGACCGAGACGTTCGTCTCGCGCCAGATCCGGGTCAGCTCGTCGTGCAGTACATCCCGGGTGATGGCGTCGAGAGCGGCGAACGGCTCGTCCATCAGCAGCAGTTGACTGTCCTGGGCGAGCGCGCGGGCCATCGCCACCCGCTGCCGCATGCCGCCCGAGAGTTCGTGCACCCGCTTCCCGTACGCCCCGCCGAGCCGCACGAGTTCGAGCAGCCGCTCCGCCTCCTGACGGCGGTCGGACTTGGGTACGCCGCGCAGCCGCAGCGCGAGTTCGATGTTCTTGCCCGCGGTCAGCCACGGGAAGAGGGCGTGCTCCTGGAACATCAGGGCCGGCCGCCCGCCGGGGGTCTCGATGGACCCCGCGGTCGGGCGGTCGAGTCCGGCCACCAGGTTGAGCAGTGTTGATTTACCGCAGCCGGAAGCTCCCAGGAGGGTGACGAACTCGCCGGGGGCGACATCGAGCGTGATGTCGTCCAGGACGAGTTGCTGTCCCTCCGGTCCGCCGAAGGACTTCGAGACGTGGTCGATACGGGCGGCGTGCCCGACCGCCGTACGGTCCTCGGCCTTGGTGAGCGTGGTCGTCGCCATGGTCGTCACCTCCTGGGAGATCCTGGAACGGTCGGGTGGTTTACTTGACGCCGAGACCGGCGTCGGCGACCTCGGGCTTGCCCGCGGCCTTGAGGATCTTGTTCAGCGGCTTCAGGTCGTAGATGCCCGTCAGGTCCGTCTGCTCCAGCAGGCCCGCCTTCACCGCGTGCTTGGCCTCCGTGTCGAGCGTGGCGGCCAGCGGGTCATCGGTGAACTGGATCGACTTCCACGCCGGGTCGAGGACCTCGGCCGGCAGCTCCTTGCCGGACAACTCCTTGAGCGCCGTGTTGGCGGACGTCTTCGCCTCGTCCGGGTTGGCGTTGATCCACGCGTTGGTGTTGACCGAACCGCGCAGTACCGCCTCGACGACGTCCGGGTGCTCCGTGAGGAACTTCTGCGACACGATGATGTTCGTGATCACGAACTTCTTGTCCGGCCAGAGTGTCGACTCGTCGAGGAGCACCTTCGCGCCCTGCGCGACCAGCTTGGATGCGGTCGGCTCAGGAACCCAGGCGCCGTCGACGGAACCGGACTTGTAGGCGTCCGGGGTCACCTTGTTGTCCGTGCGGACCACGGAGACGTCGCCCTTGCCGCTCTGGGCGTCGACCTTCCAGCCCTTCTCGGAGATCCAGTTGAGGAACGCCACGTCCTGGGTGTTGCCGAGCTGCGGGGTGGCGATCTTCTTGCCCTTGAGGTCGTCCAGGCTCTTGATCTTCTTCGGGTTGACGACCAGCTTCACACCGCCGGACGCCGCACCGCCGATGATCCGCAGGCTCTTGCCCTTGGACTTGGTGAAGCCGTTGATGGAAGGGGAGGGGCCGATGAAGCCGATGTCGATCGAACCGGCGTTGAGCGCCTCGATCTCGGACGGGCCCGCGTTGAACGTCGACGGCTTGACCGTCGTGCCCCCGAGCTCCTTGGCGATGATGCCTTCCTGGATGCCGACCAGGGCGGTGGCGTGCGTGAGGTTCGGGAAGTAGCCGATCTTCACGGTGTCCGCGGAGAGCTTCTTGCCGTCGGCGGAGACGTTCGCCTTCTTGGCGTCGTCGTCCTTCGCCGCGGCGCCGTAGCCGCAGGCGGTGAGCGCAACGGCGAGCACCGGCAGGGCGGCGGCAGCGGCGAGGCTGCGGCGCAGGGTGGTACGGGTGGCAGGCACGGGAGGTTTTCCTCTCGTTGGCCCGGTGCTCACGTCCCTCGATCGGTTACGGGGACGCGGCCGGGAAGTCGGCATGTCTTCGTCTGAACTGGCGGTGCAGGCGGTGCGGCTGGTGCAAGCGGGCGCGCAGGCAGTGCGCGTACGTCATCACGCACATCGCGCAACCCCGCCCTGGCCGCTGCCGAGGGCGCCGCTGCCGATGCGGCCGCCCTCCTTCGCGAACGTCGCGTAGATGTCGACAACCATCAGAAGTCCCATTCGGCGTCGTCGTCGGCGGCGTCGGCCTCGGTCTCGGCCTCGGCGGCGAACGAGGCGCCTGCCATGCCGGCCGTCAGCGTGGTGCCGTCCGCCGGGTCGATCAGCAGGAACGAGCCGGTGCGCCGGGAGTCCGCGTACGCGTCCAGCGCGAGCGGCTCCGCGGTACGGACGACGACCCGGCCGATGTCGTTGGCGACGAGCCGGCCGGGCGCCGGGTGCTGCGAGAGGTCGTCCAGCGTCAGCCGCGACGGGATGTCCTTGACGATCGCCTTGACCGTGCGGGTGGTGTGCTTGAGCAGCACCCGCTGGCCGACCACGAGTGGCTGGTCCGCGACGTGGCAGACGGTCGCCTCGACGTCCTGGGTGACCGCCGGCGCGTCGTCGGACGGTGCGATGAGGTCACCGCGCGAGACGTCGATGTCGTCGGCGAGCCGGATGGTCACCGACTGGGGCGCCCAGGCGATGTCCACGCTCTCGCCGAGCGCGTCGATCCCGGCGATCTTCGACGTGCGGCCCGAGGGCAGGACCGTGACGGCCTCGCCCACGCGGAACGCGCCGGCGGCGATCTGGCCCGCGTAGCCCCGGTAGTCGGGGTGCTCGGCGGTCTGCGGCCGGATCACGTACTGGACGGGGAAGCGTGCGTGGCAGCCGGTGAGGTCGTGGCTGACCGGTACCGTCTCCAGATGTTCGAGGACCGTCGGGCCGCCGTACCAGTCCATGTGCGCGGACGGCTCCACGACGTTGTCTCCCGCGAGCGCGGAGATCGGGATCGCGGTGATCTCCGGGACGCCGAGCGAGGCGGCGTACGCGGTGAACTCCTCCGCGATGGCGGCGAATACGGGCTCCGCGTAGTCGACCAGGTCCATCTTGTTGACGGCCAGGACCACGTGCGGCACCCGCAGCAGCGCGGCGACGGCGGCGTGCCGGCGGGTCTGCTCGACGACACCGTTGCGGGCGTCCACCAGGACGACGGCCAGCTCGGCCGTCGAGGCCCCCGTCACCATGTTCCGGGTGTACTGCACATGCCCCGGGGTGTCGGCCAGGATGAACCGGCGGCGCGGCGTGGCGAAGTAGCGGTAGGCGACATCGATGGTGATGCCCTGCTCGCGCTCGGCCCGCAGCCCGTCGGTCAGCAGCGCCAGGTCCGGCGCCTCCTGGCCCCGGCTGCGCGAGGCGTGCTCGACGGCCTCCAGCTGGTCGGTGAGGACCGACTTGGAGTCGTGCAGAAGGCGTCCGACGAGGGTGGACTTGCCGTCGTCGACGGACCCCGCGGTGGCGAACCGCAGCAGGGTCGTGGTCGACAACTGCTCTGCGTGCTGGGTGAGTGCGGTCATCTTAGAAGTACCCCTCGCGCTTACGGTCTTCCATCGCGGCCTCGGACATCTTGTCGTCGGCGCGCGTCGCGCCCCGCTCGGTGAGCCGGGAGGCGGCGATCTCGGTGATCACGGCTGCGAGCGTCGTGGCGTCCGAGTCGACCGCGCCGGTGCAGGACATGTCGCCGACGGTGCGGTAGCGCACCTGCCGGGTCTCGACCCGCTCGCCCTCCTTGGGGCCGCCCCAGTCACCGGCGGTCAGCCACATCCCGGAGCGGTTGAAGACCTCCCGCTCGTGGGCGAAGTAGATCTCCGGAAGCTCGATGCCCTCACGCTCGATGTACTGCCAGACGTCGAGCTCGGTCCAGTTGGAGATCGGGAAGACCCGGACGTGCTCGCCGGGGGCGTGGCGGCCGTTGTACAGCTGCCACAGCTCGGGGCGCTGGCGGCGCGGGTCCCACTGGGAGAACTCGTCGCGCAGCGAGAAGACCCGCTCCTTGGCGCGTGCCTTCTCCTCGTCGCGGCGGCCGCCGCCGAACACGGCGTCGAAGCGGTGCTCCTGGATCGCCTCGGTCAGCGGCACGGTCTGCAGCGGGTTGCGGGTGCCGTCCGGGCGCTCGCGGAGCTTCCCGGCGTCGATGTACTCCTGCACGGAGGCGACATGCAGCCGCAGCCCGTGCTCGGCGACCGTGCGGTCGCGGTAGTCGAGGACCTCGGGGAAGTTGTGCCCGGTGTCGACGTGCAGCAGCGTGAACGGCACCGGTGCCGGCGCGAACGCCTTGAGCGCCAGGTGCAGCATCAGGATCGAGTCCTTGCCGCCGGAGAACAGGATCACCGGCCGCTCGAACTCCCCCGCCACCTCACGGAAGATGTGCACCGCCTCGGACTCCAGGGAGTCCAGGTGGCTGAGTGCATACGGATTGTCGGTACCTTCCGAGACAGTCGCGACGGTCGTCACGCTGCACCCCTCTCGCTCAGCAGCGCGTACAGCTCCGCCGCGGACTCCTGCACGGTCTGCTGGTGCGACTCGATCCGCAGGTCCGGCGATTCGGGCGCCTCGTACGGGTCGTCGACCCCGGTGAGTCCGCTGATCTCGCCCGCCGCCTGCTTGGCGTAGAGGCCCTTCACATCGCGTACGGAGCACACCTCGACCGGAGTCGCGACATGCACCTCCAGGTACGCGGTGCCCTCGGCCTGGTGACGCTTGCGTACCGCGTCCCGGCTGTCCGCGTACGGGGCGATGACGGGGACCAGCACCTTCACGCCGTTGGCCGCCAGCAGTTCGGCGACGAAGCCGATCCGCTGGACGTTGGTGTGGCGGTCCTCGCGGGAGAAGCCGAGACCCGCGGAGAGGAACTCCCGGATCTCGTCGCCGTCGAGCACCTCCACCCGGTGGCCCTCGCCGCGCAGCCGCCCGGCGAGTTCGTACGCGATGGTGGTCTTGCCCGCGCTCGGCAGACCGGTCAGCCAGATGGTGGCACCCGTCTCCGTCACGCTCATCGGTATCTCCTGATCAGTCGTCATCAGTCGTGCAGCCCGCACTCGGTCTTGCCCCGGCCGGCCCAGCGTCCGGCGCGTGCGTCCTCGCCCTCCAGCACCCGGCGGGTGCAGGGCTTACAGCCCACGGAGGCGTATCCGTCCATCAGCAGCGGGTTGGTGAGAACGCCGTGTTCCGCCACGTACGCGTCGACGTCGTCCTGCGTCCAGCGGGCGATCGGCGAGATCTTGACCTTCTGCCGCTTCTCGTCCCAGCCGACGACCGGAGTGTTCGCCCGGGTCGGGGACTCGTCGCGGCGCAGCCCGGTCGCCCAGGCCGTGTACGACGTCAGGCCCTCCTCGAGGGGCTTGACCTTGCGCAGCTTGCAGCACAGATCGGGGTCCCGGTCGTGCAGCTTCGGCCCGTACTCGGCGTCCTGCTCGGCCACCGTCTGCCGCGGGGTCAGCGTGATGACGTTGACGTCCATCACGGCCTCGACGGCGTCACGCGTGCCGATCGTCTCCTCGAAGTGGTAACCGGTGTCGAGGAAGACCACGTCGACGCCCGGGAAGGCGCGGGACGCGAGGTGCGCCACGACCGCGTCCTCCATCGAGGAGGTGACACAGAACCGCTTGCCGAAGGTGTCGGCCGCCCACTGCAGGATCTCCGGCGCGGAGGCGTCCTCGAGTTCCCGGCCCGCCCGCTCGGCCAGCTCCCTGAGTTCCTCGGCCCCGAGCTGTCCGGTCTGCAGAGTCTCCGTCATATCTCGTCCCCTCCAACGTCGTTGCGTTGCAGCCCCCGGGTCAGCAGGCCCAGAAACCCCAGCCGGAACGCGCGGTTGCAGGAAGCACATTCCCAGGCGCCGTGCCCGGTCTCGTGCGGGCGCAGGTCCTCGTCGCCGCAGTACGGGCAGTAGAACGGTGCGGCGCGCTCGCTCATGACAGCGACTCCGCACTGGCCCGCGCCGCCCAGGTCGCGAACCGCTCGCCGTCCTCGCGCTCCGCCTGGAACCGGCCCAGCACCCGCTCGACGTAGTCGGGCAGCTCGGCGGAAGTGACCTTCAGGCCACGGACCTTGCGGCCGAAGCCGGCCTCCAGGCCCAGTGCGCCACCGAGGTGCACCTGGTACCCCTCGACCTGGTTGCCGTCGGCGTCCAGGACGAGCTGACCCTTGAGGCCGATGTCCGCGGTCTGGATGCGGGCGCAGGCATTGGGGCAGCCGTTGATGTTGATGGTGAGCGGCTCGTCGAACTCCGGCATGCGGCGCTCCAGTTCGTCGATCAGCGAGGCACCGCGTGCCTTCGTCTCGACGATCGCCAGCTTGCAGAACTCGATGCCGGTGCAGGCCATCGTGCCGCGCCGGAAGGGCGAGGGCTTCACCTGGAAGTCGAGCGCCTCGAGTCCCGTGACCAGGGAGTCCACCTGGTCCTGCTCGACGTCGAGGATGAGCATCTTCTGCTCGACGGTGGTGCGCAGCCGGTCCGAGCCGTGTGCGGCCGCCAGGTCGGCGATCTTGGCCAGCGTGGAGCCGTCCACCCGGCCGACCCGGGGCGCGAACCCGACGTAGAAACGTCCGTCCTGCTGCTGGTGGACACCCACGTGGTCGCGCCAGCGGCTGCTCGGCTGCTCGGGGGCGGGCCCGTCGATCAGCGGGCGCTCGAGGTACTCGTCCTCCAGTACCTGGCGGAACTTCGCCGGGCCCCAGTCGGCCATCAGGAACTTCAGACGGGCGCGGGTACGCAGCCGCCGGTAGCCGTAGTCACGGAAGATCCCCACCACACCGGCCCAGACGTCCGGGACCTCGTCCAACGGCACCCAGGCACCCAGCCGTTCGGCGAGCCGCGGGTTGGTGGAGAGCCCGCCACCGACCCAGACGTCGAAACCCGGACCGTGCTCGGGGTGGACCACGCCGACGAAAGCGATGTCGTTGATCTCGTGGACCACGTCCTGCACCGGTGAGCCGGAGATCGCGGTCTTGAACTTGCGCGGCAGGTTGGAGAATTCCTTGTTGCCGATGTAGCGGTCGTGGATCTCGTCGACCGCGGGAGTGCCGTCGATGATCTCGTCGGCGGCGATCCCCGCCACCGGCGAACCGATGATCACACGCGGGCAGTCGCCGCATGCCTCGGTGGTGGAGAGCCCGACGGCCTCCAGCTTCTCCCAGATCGCCGGGACGTCCTCGATGCGGATCCAGTGCAGCTGGATGTTCTGCCGGTCGGTGATGTCCGCGGTGCCGCGTGCGTACTCCTGCGAGATCTCGCCGATGACGCGCAGCTGCGCGGTGGTCAGCCGGCCGCCGTCGATCCGGACCCGCAGCATGAAGTACTTGTCGTCGAGCTCCTCGGGCTCCAGGATCGCGGTCTTGCCGCCGTCGATCCCCGGCTTGCGCTGGGTGTAGAGACCCCACCAGCGCATGCGCCCGCGAAGATCGTTGGGGTCGATCGAGTCGAATCCGCGCTTGGAGTAGATCGTCTCAATGCGTGTCCGCACATTGAGACCGTCGTCGTCCTTCTTGAACTGCTCATTGCCGTTGAGCGGAGTGTGGTGTCCCACGGCCCACTGGCCTTCGCCACGGTGGCGTCCGGCCTTGCGGCGGGGCGTGGTGGTCGCAGGCTGTTCCGGGGTGGCGGCCATGACAGTACGTCCTTCGGGACTGCGGGAGGGCGGCTCTGAACTGCACACTCGCGCTGAGGCGCGGCGGTGCGCAGGAGTTGCAGAGAAAGGGGGAACGCGGCGGGTGCTGGGACTCTCAGCTCGCCGGACAGATGGCGCTGGACATGCGGCCGAGGTCGACGTGGCGTCGACTCACCAAGGCAATCCCAGTTCCAGACATGACGGAAGCGTGTCACGCGCATCTCGGAGCAGTCCACCACTATCCATGATGTGGACGAGACTGTCCCGAAAAGTGAGATGATGTGTTGCCGGTCACGCCGGGGCCGAGGCGTTCCGATCCGAATGAGCCGCTAGCTCCCGGTGTGTCCGCAAGGGGTGCGGTCGGATCGCCGCCCCCGGGCGACCGCAGGCACCCGGCGAACGCGCGGCGGCTCGCGCGGCGGGGCGCAACAGGGGGCCACGGTCCCGGGACGGCCTGGTCGCGGTCCCGGGACGGCCTCGCGGCGCGCACGGCGCCGGCCCGACTCCTACCGCTGCGCCCCCGGCCACGGCCCCGGCGTGGCCACGTCCGGCTCCAGCTCCACCTTCGTGTCGAAGAGCCGGAACCCGCGCCGGAGGTAGTTGTCCATCGCGTGCGGGCCGTCCTTGGAGCAGGTGTGCAGCCACACCCGCTTCGTCGGCGTCCGCTCCGGCCAGCGCTCCGCCAGGTCCCAGGCGCGCGCGGCCCCGTAGGCGAGCAGATGGCCCCCGATCCGGCGGCCGCGGAACGCCGGGATCAGTCCGAAGTACATGATCTCTACGACGCCGTCGTCCTGCGGGTCCAGTTCGATGTACCCGGCCGGGGTCCCGTTCTCGTACGCCACCCAGGTCTCCGCGCCGGGCCGGTCCAGCGCCTCCTGCCACTGTGCGTACGTCATCGAGAGCCGGTCGGTCCACTGGATGTCACCCCCGACCGCCGTGTACAGGAACCGGCTGAACTCGGGCAGCGGCACCGCCGACCGTACGATCCGGATGTCGCCCTCGGGGGCTGCGGCGGGCCGCAGGTCGTCGGGGGAGGTCTGTTCCAGGGACCAGATGGTCACCTCGGCGGCGGCAGCTGTGGGTTCCG
This sequence comes from Streptomyces sp. NPDC057565, assembly GCF_042801455.1. Lineage (NCBI taxonomy): Bacteria > Bacillati > Actinomycetota > Actinomycetes > Kitasatosporales > Streptomycetaceae > Streptomyces > Streptomyces sp. NPDC057565. Next base: position 191,388 of record NZ_JBHVFU010000007.1, read on the forward strand.
TGTTGCTCATGGCAGTCAGGGAACCATGCCGTGCAGTTTTGGCCAAAGCCTGCCTCCCGGTACGACCGGAGCATTCCGGTTCCCCGGTCACTCCGTCGTACGGGCCCTGACCACCACCGGAGCCGTCGAGCGCGGCAGCAGATCGCCCGGATGCTCCGGGTGGATCACCTCCACCTCGACGCCCTCGCCGAAACGGTACGGGCGGTGCGCCAGCACCTCGGCCAAGTGGCGCCGCATCCGCGAGATCTCGGCCCGGACCGTCACGGTCCGGGTCGCATCGTCGAAGATGTCCTCCGCCAGCTCGGACGCCGTCCGCCCCTCGCGGTGCAGCGCCAGCGCGTACAGCAGCTCGGCATGGCGCGGTGAGAGCCGCTGGGTCCAGGTGCCGACCGGGCCCACCACATTGACCACGAGGCCGCGCGGCCGGCTCAGGTCGAGGACCACCCGGCGCGGCGGACCGTCCGACGGGCCGTCCGCCACCTGCACGAGCCAGCCGCCGAGCAGTGGCTCCACCCGGCACATGCCGAGCGACGGCAGCCACACCCGGCCCGGCCGCAGCGACTTCGGCAGCGGCAGCCGGGCCACCGGCGGCATCCCGGTGACCGCCGCCAGCCAGCCCTGCGCGTCCACCGCCATCGCCCGGCCGCCCAGCCGGGCGAGCAGCGGAGCGGCCACCGAGCGCAGCCGGTCGATCGCGATCAGGTGCCGGTTCCGGATCTCGCTCTCGGCGAGCCGGGCCACCGAACCGACCAGGGCGAGCGTCGTCGGATGGTAGGTGGACGCGGGCCCGCTGACGTCGACGATGCCCATCATCCGGCCGTTGCGCGGGTCACGGACCGGGGCCGCCGCGCACGTCCAGGTGTGCAGGCTGCGGACGAAGTGTTCGGACGAGTGGACCTGCACGGGGGCGCGCCCGGCGAGTGCCGTACCGATCGCATTCGTGCCCGTGACGGCCTCGGACCAGGCGGCACCCTCCTCCAGGCAGATGCCGTCGGCCCGGCGCAGCACCCCCGGATTGCCCTCCCGCCACAGCACCCGGCCCTCGACATCGGTGACGACCATGATCTGCTGCGCGGCGTCGGCGATGGAGACCAGCCCTTCGCTGAGCAGCGGCATCACCTCACCCAGCGCCGAATTCCGGCGTCGGTGCTCGATCTCGTCCGGATCCAGCAGCACGCTCTCCGTGGACTGTTCCGGATCGATGCCACTGCGCAGCACCCGCTCCCACGAGGCACCGATCTCGGCCCGCGGGGCGACCGGCATCCGGTCGCCCGCCAGCCTCGCCTCCCGGGCCCTGTGGAGAAGGCGCGTGGCCCGGTCCGAGTCCATGGCCGCCAGTTTCGTCAGCTCGGCAGCATGTGTCTCCACTGTCGAAATCCCCCCAGATACGAGGGCCGTGTCGGCGGCCCACGGGGCCCATCCTGCCGTTGTGGGGTTCCCGATACTGTGCACTCCACACAATGGTTGCAACCCTTTGCAACTCTGGCGGGGACCCACAGGTGCGTACGAGAGTGGCGTATCACCGCACGGCGGAGCCTGTGCCCTGTTGTTCGGTGTGCACAGCATGGAGGGTGGTGCCGTGTCGGCGCAGCATCACCCTCCGTCGCTGTTCCGGGCGGATCAGTGAGCGACGGGCCGCGCTCGCTCCACGATCGACGCCAGGTCCAGACTGTGCGGCAGCGTCCCGAACGCGGCGCCCCAGTCCCCGCCCAGCCGCGACGCACAGAACGCGTCGGCGACCTCCGGCGGCGCCCAGCGGACCAGCAGCGACCCCTGCAGTACCAGCGCCATCCGTTCGACGAGCCGACGGGCCCGCGCCTCGATCCCGTTCAGATCGGCGAGCTCGGTCAGCATGCCCTTGATCGCTCCGTCCAGCCGGTGATCGGCACCCCGCGCCCTGCCGACCTCCTGGAGGAACGCGTTCAGGGCCTGGGGTTCACGCTGCAGCGCCCGCAGGACGTCCAGGGCCTGTACGTTCCCGGAGCCCTCCCAGATCGAGTTGAGCGGCGCCTCGCGCAGCAGCCGCGGCATCCCGGACTCCTCGACGTAACCGTTGCCGCCCAGGCATTCCAGCGCCTCGCCCACCATGGGTGTGCACCGCTTCGTCACCCAGTACTTCGCCGTGGGCACCGCGATCCGCAGGAATGCGGCCTCCGCCTCCGTACCGGCGTCGTACGCGGCGGCCAGCCGCAGTGCCAGCACCGTCGCCGCCTCGGACTCCAGCGCCAGATCGGCCAGTACGTTCCGCATCAGCGGCTTCTCGATCAGCACCCCGCCGAAGGTGCTGCGGTACGTGCAGTGGTGGATCGCCTGCGCCACCGCCTGCCGCATCAGCGCCGCCGAACCGGTCACACAGTCCAGCCGGGTCGCCGCCACCATCTCGATGATGGTGCGGACCCCGCGTCCCTCCTCGCCGACCCGGCGTGCCCACGTCCCGTCGAACTCGACCTCACTCGACGCGTTGGACCGGTTGCCCAGCTTGTCCTTGAGGCGCTGGATCGCGAACACGTTGCGGGTGCCGTCGGGCAGCACCCGGGGCAGCAGGAAGCACGTCAGCCCGCCGGGTGCCTGCGCCAGTACCAGGAAGCCGTCGGACATCGGCGCCGAACAGAACCACTTGTGCCCGGTGAGCAGATACTCGCCGTCGGCGGACAGCGGCTCGGCCCGTGTCGTGTTGGACCGCACATCGGTGCCGCCCTGCTTCTCCGTCATGCCCATCCCGAAGAGCACACCGGCCTTCTGCGCGGCGGGGCGGAGCTCCCGCTCGTACACCGACGACGTCAGTCGCGGCTCCCACTCGGCGGCCAGCACCGGATCGGTCCGCAGCGCGGGCACCGCCGCGTGCGTCATCGACAGCGGGCAGCCGTGCCCGGCCTCGGCCTGCGTCCACACGAGGAACCCGGCCGTGCGACGCACATGACCGCCCGGTCGGCCCCAGGCATCGGTCAGCCGCGCGCCGACCGCGTGCCCCAGCAGCCGGTGATAGGTGGGATGGAACTCCACTTCGTCGATGCGATGCCCGTAACGGTCATGGGTGCGCAGTTTCGGCGGATACTCGTTTGCCAGCGCACCCCACTCCTGGGCCTGTGCCGACCCCGCGGACCGGCCCAGCTCGGTGAGCTCGTCCCGTGCGCCGTCGAGCAGCTCGGGCGCGAGATGCCGTTCCACGGCCTCGGTGAGCGCGCGGTCGGCCGCGAAGACGTCGTAGCCGACCAGCGGCGGGACCTGATTGGACACGGTGTGGGTGGTGGCTGCCATGCCGCTACGGTAAAGATGTGCAGGCAGCAAATGAAACACCCGAGCGGCCACCGGGTCGGCTCCACCGGGCCCGAGTCCTCTACCGCAACGTATCCAAGCGGCAGATGGTCTGGCAGTTGCTCAAGGACACCGTCAATTCGTGCATGGAGTACCGCATTCTGGGACTCGCGGCCGAGGCGGCGTTCTTCACCCTGCTGTCCCTGCCGCCGCTGCTGCTCGGACTTATCGGACTGCTCGGTTACGTCGACGAGTGGACGAACACCACCACGGTCGCGTCCATCGAGAGCAACATCCTCAATGCCGCGCAGACGGTCCTGTCCCAGCGGGGCGTCAACGACTTCGCGAAACCGCTCCTGGCGGACGTCACGACCGGTGCCCGGCCCGATGTCATCTCGATCGGTTTCGCGATCGCGCTCTGGTCCGGGTCCCGCGCCGTGAACGTCTTCATCGACACGATCACCGTGATGTACGGCCTCGACGGCCATCGCGGCATCGTCAAGACGCGGCTGCTCTCCTTCCTGCTGTACATCGTCGCGCTGCTGCTCGGCGCGGTCGTACTGCCGCTGCTGGTGGTGGGCCCCGACCGGGTCGTGGAGTTCATCCCGTGGGGCACGGAAGTCATCAGCATCCTGTACTGGCCGCTGGTGATCGTGCTGTCGATCGCGTTCCTGACGACGCTCTACCACGTGTCCGTGCCGGTCCGGTCGCCCTGGATGGAGGACGTGCCGGGCGCGCTCGTGGCGCTCGCCATGTGGGTGGTCGGCAGCTTCCTGCTGCGGATCTACCTGACCAGTACGGTCGAGGGGCCGACGATCTACGGGTCGCTGGCCGCCCCCATCGCCGTGCTGCTGTGGATCGGCATCTCCGCGTTCGCGGTACTGGTGGGGGCGGCGGTCAACGCCGCCATCGACCGGGTGTGGCCGTCGGTGGCGACGGCGGCGGCACGTGCGGCCAACGACCGGGCGCGGGCCGCCCAGGCCGCGGAGTTGGTGGCGCGGACGCAGGCGGATTGCGACGAGGACGGTGACAGTCCCTATATGCCGTCCGAGTTCCCGGAGCGGTGGTCGCGGTTCCTGCCGCCGGACGATGTGAAGTCCCGGCTGCTGCAGCCGAGGGGCGAGAAGGACAGCGCGAAGGACCCGGCCAAGGAGGCGGAGCAGGGGACGAAGGGGTCCCGGGAGTCCCGTTCCTGAGGGCTGTACCGGACAACCCTTAGCGTGGAGCCATGGGCGAAACGTACGAGGAGCGGGAGTCCCGGTTCGGCGGGGCGATCGTCTGGACCCGGCAGGTGCCCGAGGGGCCTCTCCGACCGGTACTGCCCGACGGCTGCATGGACCTGCTCTGGATCGACGGTCGGCTGCTCGTCGCCGGGCCCGACACCCACGCGTACGAGCCCGCCGGGGCGACCGGCGGGCGGTTCACCGGCATCCGGTTCGCCCCAGGCACCGCGCCGGCGCTCCTCGGTGTACCGGCGGACGAACTGCGTGACCAGCGGGTCGAGCTCGCCGATCTGTGGCCCGCCGCCCAGGTGCGGGTACTCGCCGAGCGCATCGCCGATGCCGCCGACCCTGCCGCGGCCCTGGAGTCCGTGGCGCTGCGGCGGGCGGCCGAGACCGGGCCGGCGGACCCGCTGATGCGGTCCGTCGCCCTGCAGCTGGCGCGGGGCCGGTCCGTCGCCGACACCGCGCACACGGCCGGTCTCGGCGCCCGCCAACTGCACCGCCGTTCCCTGGCGGCCTTCGGCTACGGGCCCAAGACCCTGGCCCGGGTCCTGCGGCTGCAGCGCGCGCTCGCTCTCGTACGGTCCGGAACGCCTTACGCCGAGGCGGCGCTCGCGGCGGGCTGCACCGACCAGGCGCATCTTGCGCGGGAGATGCGCGAACTGGCCGGTACGACCCTGACCGCCTACTGCGAGACGTTGGCGAACAGCGACACCGCGCAGCCGTCCGGGTCGAGGACCACCGCGTAACGCTGCCCCCACACGGCGTCCCACGGCTTCAGATGGCCCCGGTACCCGGCGCCGGTCAGATCGTCGTACACCGCGTCCACCTCCGCGGGACCGTCGCAGCGGAACGCGAGCCCGACCCGGTCGCCGCCCCGCGCACCGGACCACTCGGGGTCGTAGGAGCGGATGACGTCCTCGGTGTCCCACATGAGGCGCTGCCCGCCCGGCAGGGTCACTTCGACATGGGGTGCGGAATCCGCATCGGCCGGGATGTCGAGCCCGAGCCGGCGGTAGAAGGCGAGCGATGCGGTCAGATCCGCGGTCGTGATGCCGATCGCGTCGAGTCGTGGAGTCATGGTCCGAACGTAGAACGGACACGCACCACGGGTCTTGTACGAATCGGTCATGACCTCGCCGGGCTGCGGGGGCGTCGGGTCGGGTGGCCTGGAAAGGTTCACCGGCTCGCGACGTCCGGCACGGCACCTCGCTGCGTTGTCGCCTCACCCGAGCACGTCCGGTACGAGGGCGATCCTTCGCCTTGCGATGCACCGCACCGGACGCCGCGAGCTTCCCGGCAAACCTTTCAGGTCGCAGCACTAGCCGTCCTGGCCGGACAGGGTGCGCAGGGCCTTGTCGAGCCGGGTCCGGCGGATCTCGGGGGTGCGGGCCTGGAGCAGGGGCAGGACCAGCAGGTAGCGGCCGGTCCTGTCGAGGGCCTCGAAGGCGGCCTTGGCCTCGGGCCGGCCGTCGAGGGCCGCCCCGAGGTCGGGCGGCACGGTCGCCGTCTTCTGCGACGCGTAGGCCGCGTCCCACCGCCCGTCCTGCCGCGCTTTGCGGACCTCGGCCAGCCCGGGCTCGCGCATCCGCCCGGCGGCCACCAGCCGCTCGACCTTCTCCACGTTCACTTGCGACCACAGGCTCCGGGGCCTGCGAGGCACGTATTTCTGCAGGTAGTGACGCTCGTCGAGGGAGCGGCGCTGCCCCGAGATCCAGCCGTAGCAGAGACCGATGTCCACCAGCTCGTCCGAGTTGACCGAGGCGATGCCCGAGCCCTTCTTCGCCATCTTGATCCACACGCCTTCCTGGCGCGTGTGGTGCCCGGCCAGCCATGTCTCGAAGGCCGTGCCGTCCGCGAAGGCGATGATCTCCACACCGTCGAGCTGCTCCATGCGGCTCAGCCTAAGGTGTCCGCAAAGTACCGCCTGGCATCGCCCGCAGGGCCATCCGGTTCACCGTGAACGTCATCCCAGACCCTGACGCCGAGGACACCGACGACAGGACGCCGAACCACCACCGAGCCGGTCCTGACGCATGGATCGCACCCCTCGGTGTTCGGGCTCAAGGCCGACGGGCTTTCCAACAAGGACCAGTTCACGGTATGGATGACACGCGGACCCGACCTCCGTTGATTCCTGCTGTTGGTCGAGGCCCTGGCCGTGTCCACGGTTGGGTCCCATGCGTGACCGTGACCGTGGCGGAGCAGGACACGGCACCGTCGACCGTGCCGGGCTCGACGGTGCCGCCCGGCGGGAAGGGCTGCCGGTGACGGTGCCTGCGTTGGATCATCAGCGGATTCCGGGCGTGCTGGAAGAGCGGCTCCCAATCACGTGATCGACCGCCAGCCGCATGTGGGCACGGACAGCCCTCTCGGCAAGACCTGAGTCGGAGCCGCAAACTGGTGGACGCAACCATCGCGGAGCATCCGCAGCCGAGATCAGGCTCCGGCTTCGGCCGCCGCCGTCCGCAGGAAGTGGTCGGCGTCCTCGGGCTCGGCCAGGCCACCGAGCTCCAGCCAGGAGCCGTCCGCGAAGCGGATGCGGAACGCGGCGAAGCCTCGCGGCTGCCCCGTCTCCGCCTCGATGCGCGCCTCGTCGCCCCTGAATTCCGCCACGATCTCGAAGTCGTCGGCCTTGGTGGCCGCGAGACGGCGGCGCGGCGAGGCCGCGACACAGATACGGTCCCGGTCCAGCAGGACCAGCCGTCGGGGACTGGGCGACTGCGAGAACCAGCGCAGCATCAGCTGACCCGCCATCAGATTCCAGTCCCCGTCGAAGACACCGTCCCCGGGCCCGCGGTCCCTGGTCGACGTCTCTCTCCTCCGGGTGGGATCATTGCGCCGAGACCGGCCCTCGGACCGTCGGCCGATCTGTTTCCCCAGCATGTCGATCAGATAGATCGGGATGATGACGGCACAGAACACCACCGCGCCCACGTACACCAGCCAGTGGTGGCGCCCCTTCAGCCGCCCCTTGCCCGCCGCCCGGTGCACGTCTTCGGGCGGCTTCGGTATGGCCCGGGGGATGCTGCACCACACCAGGGCCGAGGGTTCCCTGCCCAGGACCTTCTCGGCCTTGCGGTGCACCTTGCGCTTCGCCATGCCGTGATCCTAGAGGCATGATCCGGATACGCCGGAAACCCGGCTGACGAAGCGGTCGACCACGTAGAAGGCGGACATTGCCGGTCACGGCACCAAGGGCTGTCCCGTAACCCTGGCGGGCGCACGACGACAGCTGCGGCACGTCGCTGCGTTGTCGCAGCGCCCGAATACGCCCAGTACGAGGACGCTCCTCCGCCTTGCGATGCACCGCATCCGACGCCGCGCGCTGATCCACCAGGGATTACGGGACCCCTTAGGCCCTGTCCGGCCCTGACCCGCCGGACACCTCCTCACGCGTCTCGTGGTCCAGGCAGTCGGCGGGCACCGTGCCCGGGTCCGCCAGCGCCAGGCCGAGCTGGGCGCGTTCGGTGACCCAGCGGGTCGGGCGGTGACGCGGGTCGCCGGTCGTCGCGTGCAGCGACCGGTGCAGCCGCAGCATCCGGTCCGCGCCGATCAGGTCCCCCCAGGCCAGCGGCCCGACCGGATAGCCGAGACCGGTGGTGACGGCGAGATCGATGTCCGCCGGGGTGGCGAGGGAACGCTCGGCGATCGATGCGGCGACGGAGACGATCGAGGCCAGCAGCCGCTGCGCGACCGAACCCGCCGTGTCCCGTACCACCGACACCGCGTACGGCTCGTCGCCGTCCTCCGCCGGCCGCGCCAGCACCGCGCGGGCATCCCGTGCGGCAGCCGGGTCCGCCGCCGGGGTCACGGCCAGTACCCGGCGCTTCCCGACCGCCGCCAGCGGGTCCACGCCGAACGTGCGTCCGGCGGGCAGTCCGTGCGCGGCGACCGCGGCGGCCACCGTCGTACCCCAGACCGGGACCAGCACCAGCGCATCGGCGGACGGCTCCGCACCGCTCTCGACGACGGCGCCCGTCGCGGTCAGCGTCCGCCGGAGTGCGGTCGCGTCCGGGTCCGCCGCGCCCCCGACCACGTACACCGGGCGGTCCGCATCCCCCGTGACCGGCGGCTCCGGAACCGGGGCCGGTGCGTCGGGGCCGTACGCGAACCAGCCGCGCCCGGTCTTGCGGCCGTGCAGTCCCGCAACCACCCGGTTCGGGGTGAGGTAGGAGGGACGGAGCCGGTCCGCGTACCGGAAGCCCTGCCAGATCGAGTCGATGACGGCGGCCGTCACATCCAGACCGGTGAGGTCCATCAGCTCGAACGGACCCATCCGCAGGCCGAGCACGTCCCGCGCGATCCGGTCGATGCCCGCCGGGTCGGCGACCGACTCCTCCAGCAGGGCGAGTGCCTCGGTCACCAGGCCGCGACCCGCGTGGTTCACCAGGAAACCGGGCGTGTCGGCGACCGTCACCGCACGGTGGCCGCAGCCCTCGACGAGCGCGGTGAGCAGCGGCGGGATCTCCGGGCGGGTGGCCGCGCCCGGCACGATCTCGACGATCTTCATCAGCGGTACCGGGTTGAAGAAGTGCAGCCCGGCCAGGCGTGTCGGGTCCTTCAGCTCCGCCGCGATCCGGGTGACCGACAGCGAGGAGGTGTTGGTGGCGAAGACCGTCGAGGCGGGCAGCGCCCGTTCCAGCAGGCCGAAGACCTCCGCCTTGGTGGCGAGGTCCTCCCGTACCGCCTCGATGACCAGCTCGCAGTCCGGTCCGTCCGCCCACGGGTCGTCCAGCGGCACCAACCGCTCCACAGTGGCGGCGGACTCCTCGGCGGAGAGCCTGCCCTTCTGCACGGCGCGGTCGAGCATGGACCGCACGAAGTCGACGGCGGCCGTCACCGCCTCCGGGCGTACATCGCACAGCTCGACGGTGTGTCCGGCGCTCGCAGCCCACTGGGCGATGCCGCGGCCCATGGCTCCGGCGCCGACGATCCTGATACGCATGGCGGTTGGGGTCCTCTCGGCGGTGCTGTCGGTGGGCGGGACGGCTGGGGCCTGCCCGGAACTCAACGAAGATAGACGCGCTCGGGGTCGACGTCCTCGCGCAGCAGCCGAAGTTCGGCCGCGGTCGGCGGCGGCACGGTCGCCACCGTGTCGGCGACCTCGAGATCCCAGCCGGTGGCCGCCCGTACCTGCTCGACGGTGACGCCCGGGTGGACGGCGACCAGCCGCAGCTCCTCGCCGACGCCCGCGCGGGCCAGGATGCCCAGTTCGGTGATGACCCGGGTGACACCGGCGCCCAGCGGCCTGATGCCTTCGGCCAGCGCGCGGTCGGGGCCGGGGGTGGTGCAGAAATCGAGCGTTTCGGTGAAGGAACGCGGATTGTGGCGGCGCATCACCACGAAGACCTCACGGGAGTTGGCCATCACCTCGATACCGCCGCCCGAGCCGGGCAGCCGGACCGACGGACTGTCCCAGTCGCCGATCACGGACGTGTTGAGACTGCCCCACCGGTCGATCTGCGCGGCCCCGAGGAACCCCACGTCGATGTGGCCACCCTGCAGCACACAGCCGAACAGGGTGGGCATCGACAGAACCGCTTCGGCGCCCGTGATCAGGACCGCGTCGGCGATGGTCTCCGGCAGGTGCGAGGGGTGTGCGCCGCAGACTCCCGACTCGTAGACGACCTCGATCTCCGGGGCCACCGTCAGATGCGCGAGTTCGGTGGCGAGCGTCGGCAGGCCGATCCCGGCGAACACGGTGCGGCGCGCGGCCAGTTCGCGGGAGGCGACGACGGAGAGCAGCTCGGACGAGGTGATGGTGTCCGGTGCGATGGTGGTCATGACCCGTTCCTTCTCGTGTCCCGTTTTCGTACTCACAGCCGGCGTCCGTAGTTCACGGGCCGGCTGAGCGCCTCGCCGACCGCCAGCCCCGCCCAGAACTCCTCGCCGAGCTTGTCGACGTACTCGGCATGGTCGGCGGTGCCGCGCACCCATTCGTCCAGCCACTCCTGGAGCCGTTCCGGATCCTTGCTGATGTGCGACCAGGCCCGGTAGAAGGCGTTGTCCCGGTCGTAGTAACCCTGTGCGAAGGACGGGTGGGCGCCGCGCGGGCAGGCGACGACCGCGTCGACCGCATGGGCGGGGACGAGCGTACGGTTCGGGTCCGAGCGGATCACCTCGTCGTCGACGATCTCCTCCACGACGACGATCGCCTTGTCCGCCGCGTACACCGCTTCGGCCTGGATGCCGGTCAGACCCCACATCTGGGTGTTGCCGCTCCGGTCGGCGCGCTGCGCGTGGATGATCGTCACATCCGGGTTGACGGGCGGGACGACATAGATCTGCTCGGCCTCGCCGTCCGGCCCCGGGTAGGGCGAAGTGACCTTCCGGAGATCGCTGTTGACGGACGGCAGATCGCTTCCGCCGTAGCTGCGCAGCGGATAGAACGGCAGCCGCTGGGAACCGGCGAGATAACGGCAGATCATCCCGTAGTGGCTGTACTCCTCGAAGGCGAGCGGTGCCGGGTCGCCGGTCTCGATGCGCCGCCGCAGTTCGCCGAGCGAACCGGCGGAGGAGTTGCCCACGAAGGACGAGACCAGTCGTGAGACGCAGCCCGCGGCGATCATCTGGTCCACCACGATGTCCGCGGTCATCCGGACGACGGTGAGGTCCCGGCGGCCCTGGCGGATGATCTCGTGGCCCGCCGCGGTCGGGATCAGGTGGGTGAAGCCTTCGAGGCAGACGGTGCCGCCGTCGTGGACGAAGGTGGCGATCGCCGCCTTCATCGACATCGTTTTGTCCCTGCGGTCCGTCGTGGCCACGGTGCTCCTCTGCCGGTGCGTGCGCGTCGTTCCACCGTGTCAGCGGCTATTGATTGCTGTCCAATACCAAATTAAGGTCGCATCGAGACGATGGATTAATGAATCCGGTCCGGAGGCCGGTGAGCGGAAGGCCGGGTATGGAGCTGCGTCATCTGTCCGCGTTTGTCGCCGTGGCCGAGGAGCTGCACTTCGGCCGGGCCGCCAAGCGGCTGCAGATGGCCCAGCCGCCCCTGAGCCAGCAGATCCGCCAGCTGGAGAAGGAGCTGGGGGTCCAGCTCTTCGAGCGCAACACCCGGTCGGTACGGCTCACCAGCGCGGGGGAGTCCTTCCTGCAGCCGGTGCGGACCGTCCTCGACGACCTCGACACCGCGGTTCGTGCCGCGAAGGCCGCCGGGCGCGGCGAGTACGGACGGGTCAGCATCGGCTTCGCGGGCGCCTCCAGTCACGAGACGCTGCCGCTCCTCACGAGGGCCGTGCGCGCCGCCCACCCCGCACTCGAACTGGTCATGAAGGGGCAGACGTACGCCAACGTCGCCCTCGACAGGGTCGCCGACGGATCACTGGACCTGGGGTTCATCCGGCTCCCGGTGACCCAGCCCGGCGTGGCGTACCGGGTGATCGACGAGGAGGAGCTGGTGTGCGCGCTGCCCTCCGACCACCGGCTCGCCCAGCTGGACAGTGTCCCCATCGAGGTCCTCGCCGAGGAGCCCTTCGTCTCCTTCCCCGCCAACACCGGCTCCACCGTGCGGGACGCGATGGTCGGGGCCTGCGAGGCGGCCGGGTTCAACCCGCGTGTGGTGCAGGAGGCCCCCGACTCGTACACCATCCTGGCGCTCGTCGCCGCGGGCGTCGGTGTGACGCTCACGGTCACCTCCGTCCAGCACATCCAGCAGAACGGGCTCGTCTACCGGCCCCTCGCCGGGCCGCCCATCCGGCTCCAGGCGGCGCTGGCCTGGCGGGCCGACAACCCGTCCGCCGCTCTGCGGGCGGTGCTCGCGGTGGCGGAGGACGCCCTGCCGACACCCGTGCACCCGGCCGCAGCCGATTGAGACGCGCAACGTCTTGAACCAGGGCGAAGTGGATATTGGACCGACTCAGTCGCGAAGTGCGAGGGTCGGCGCACACACCCCTCGCCACCGGAAGGTCCCGCCGTGCCCGACCAGCAGCTCGACATCGTCATCTGTGAACCGCTGCGCACGCCCATCGGCCGCTTCGGCGGGGCATTCGCCCAGCAGACCCCGGCCGCTCTCGCCGCGCGCGTCATCGCCGAGATCGTCGCCCGTACCGGCGTCGACCCGGCCGCCGTGGACGAGGTCATCCTGGGCCACGCCTACCCGTCCTCCGAAGCCCCGGCCATCGGCCGGGTCGCCGCCCTCGACGCCGGGCTCCCGGAATCCGTGACCGGTGCGCAGATCGACCGCCGCTGCGGCTCCGGACTGCAGGCCGTGCTCGACGCGGCGATGCAGATCCGGGCCGGCTTCAGTGAGGTCGTGATCGCGGGAGGCGTCGACGTGATGAGCGCCGCCCCGTACTACACGCACGACGGCCGCTGGGGCATCAAGGGCCCCGGGCTGCAGCTCCACGACTCGCTGGCCCGCGGCCGGGTCACCGCGGGAGGCGTCAACCACCCGGTCCCCGGCGGGATGATCGAGACCGCGGAGAACCTGCGGCGGGAGTACGGCATCAGCCGCGCCGACCAGGACACCCTCGCCCTGCGCTCGCAGCAGCGCGCCGCCCGCGCCGTGGCGGAGGGGCGGTACGACGCGGAGACCGTCCCCGTCACCGTGCGTACCCGCAAGGGTGAGACGACCGTCACCGCGGACGAGCACCCGCGCCCCGACACCACCGCCGAACAGCTCGCCGCGCTGCGGCCGATCATGCTGAAGTCCGACCCGGACGCCACCGTCACCGCGGGGAACGCCAGCGGTCAGAACGACGCGGCCGCCGCCTGTCTGGTGACGAGCGCGGCGACCGCCGAACGCCTCGGGCTGAACCCGCTGGTGCGGCTGGTCTCCTTCGCGCGAGCCGGAGTCCCGGCCGCGACGATGGGCATAGGGCCCGTCCCGGCGACCCGTGCGGCCCTGGCCCGCGCCGGACTCACCCTGGCCGACCTCGACCTGATCGAGCTGAACGAAGCCTTCGCCGCCCAAGTGCTCGCCTGCACGCGTGAACTGGGACTCGGCGACATCGACCACGAGCAGCGGATCAACGTCAACGGCTCCGGAGTCTCCCTGGGACACCCCGTCGGTGCCACCGGCGCCCGCATCCTCGCCACGCTGACCCGCGAGCTGCACCGGCGCGAGGCCCGGTACGGCCTGGAGACCATGTGCATCGGCGGCGGACAGGGCCTCGCCGCCGTCTTCGAACGCATCGCGGCCTGACGCGTACGCACGGCAGCCGATCGGCAGTGAGACGCACAGCGTCTCACTGCCCCGGTAATTCGGTATTGGACCGCTCTGGGTCCCGGCTGGCACCGTAACCGCCATCACCCACGCCGCCGTCCCCCACTTCCCCGTGCGGCAACGGGCGTCTCGGGCGACGCCCCTTCCCTTCCCCCTGCCATCCGCTTGATCCATGACGTTCACGGGAGCCACCATGAGTGCGTCCACCGCCACCGCGCGAGAGCGAACCAGAGCCGCCAACCGGGCCGGATTCGGTGCCTTCATCGGTTCGACCATCGAGTGGTTCGACTTCTACATCTACGGGACCGCGGCAGCACTCGTCTTCGACAAGGTGTTCTTCCCCGAACTGGACGGACCGATCGGAACGCTGGTCGCCTTCGCGACCTTCTGGGTCGGCTTCCTCGCCCGCCCCCTCGGCGGCATCATTTTCGGCCACTACGGCGACCGCCTCGGCCGCAAGAAGACCCTGGTCATCACCCTGCTGATGATGGGCATCTCGACCACCGCGATCGGTCTGCTGCCGAGCTACGCCTCCATCGGCGTCGCCGCCCCGATCCTGCTGATCTGCATCCGCATGGTGCAGGGCATCGGCCTCGGCGGCGAGTGGGGCGGCTCCGTCCTGATCGCCTCCGAGCACGCTCCCAAGGGCAAGTCCGTGCTGTACGGGGCGTTCGCCCAGCAGGGCTCGCCCGTCGGCAACACGCTCTCCACCCTGAGCTTCCTCGCCATCAGCCAGCTGCCCGACTCGGCGTTCGTCTCCTGGGGCTGGCGTGTGCCGTTCCTCTTCTCCGCCGCCCTCGTCATCGTCGGACTCTTCGTCCGGCTGAAGGTCGCCGAGTCCCCGGCGATGGCGAAGCTCATCGAGAAGAAGGAGGTCGTCAAGGTTCCGCTGACCGAGGTCCTGCGCTCCCACCCCATGCTGATCGTCCTCGGCATCGGCGCCTGCACCATCGGTCTGTCGGCGACGTACTTCAAGTCGACGTTCGCCCTGTCCTGGGCCACCTCGTCGCTCAGCTTCGACCGCAGCTCGTTCCTGACGATCATTCTCGTCGCCAACATCACCCAGATCGTCGTGCAGCCCTTCGGTGCGCTCATCGCCACCCGGATGAAGAGCTGGTCCCGCGCGGTGACGGTGATGCTGCTGCCCGAACTGATCCTGATGCCGCTGATGTTCCTGCTGATCCGCACCGAGAACTACGGTCTCGCGATGGTCGGCGTGGCCGTCGCCACCATCCCGCACTGCCTCTACTACGCGGCCCTGGCCGGCATGCTGGCCAGCCGGTTCCCGGCCCACCTCCGCTACACCGGCATCTCCCTCTGCTACCAGCTCTGCGGCACGCTGCTCGGCGGTACGACCCCGATCATCGGCCAGTACCTGCTGAACCGTACCGGCTCGATCACCGCCGTCATCGTCTACGCGATTTTCCAGGTGGCGCTGACCCTGGGCTGCATGCTGCTCCTGCTCAAGCGCCCCAACCACGACGAGCAGGCGACGGAGCCGGTCTCCGTACCGCGCGCCGCCACCGCCACCGCCTGACCCCCACCCCTGCGAGAAGAGATACGGAGGCCGGCCGCCATGCCGCTGACCGTGAACGGCATCCCGGACATCCTCGCTCTGAGCGGGCGCGACCTCGGGCACTCCGACTGGAAGGAGATCACCCAGGAGCTGATCGACGCGTACGCGCACGTCTCCGGGGACCACCAGTGGATCCACACCGACGTCGAGCGCGCCGCGTCCGGCCCGTACGGACGCACCATCGCCCACGGATACATGGTGCTGAGCTGGGGCATCCCGATGTTCGGCGAACTGCTCCGGGTCGAGGGTGTGGGCCGCGCCCTCAACTACGGCGTCAACCGGGTCCGTTACCCGGCTCCCGTGCCGGTCGGCAGCCGGGTCCGGCTGCATGCCGCGGTCGCCGAGGTGAAGGAGGTCGCGCGGGGCGGCGTACAGATGACCCGGGCCTTCACCTTCGAGCTCGAAGGGTCACAGAAGCCGGCGTGCGTGGCGGAGTCGCTGACGCACTTCTATCCGTAGCCGCGCCCCGCCTTTCCATGGCCGCGACCCCCGTCGGCCGGGCTGCGTGCGAGCCCGGCCGACGGGGGTCGCGGCCGGTCTCAGGCCACCCGCTCCGAGTCCAGCGGCACCGCCAGATGGTCCCACTCCGCATCCGGGTCCGTGAGCCGGTTCAGCCGTGCCGGTACATCGAACCCGACCAGCAGCACCACGATCACCGTGCCCGCGAACGTCAGCACGGCCAGTGCCTGGCCCAGGTCCATGCCGGACGCGAGATGCGCCCCGAGCACCGGTGCGACGGCGCCGCCCAGCGCTCCCACGTTGTACGTGAAGCCGAGCGCCGCGCCCCGGCTCCGGGTCGGGAAGTGGCCGCCGATGTAGCGCGGCAGCAGCCCCGAGATACCAAAACTCGTCGCCTGCAGCAGGAAGAGCAGGACGCCGAGCAGCAGCAGATTGTTGTGCACGGCGAAGACCGGATAGACGAAGGCGAGTGATGCCAGCAGCGTCAGGGCGTACGCCTTCTTGGCGCCGATCCGGTCGCCCAGGAAGCCCGCCGTCCAGCAGCCGACCATCGTGCCGAAGCCCGCGAAGTAGAGGACATCGGTGACCTGGTCGGGGGTGTAGCCCAGCTCCGTCTTCAGATACGTGGGCAGCAACGCCTGGATCGGCCACGAGTACAGGAACGCGAAGAACAGCGTCACGATCATCGACAGATACAGCAGCCAGCTGCGCTTCCCGCCCAGCTGCACGGCGAATGCCGCGAGCGTCAGGCCGGCGACCACCGACAGCACCGGCACCATCCCCGTACCGGTCGGGGTGAAGATCATGAAGAGAGAGACGGTGGCGAGGACGACGAGCACCGTGTTGACGGTGGCCCGGGCGCGGGTGACGAACAGCGGCCGGAACGGATTGGGTTTGGCGCCCTTGTCCGCGACGGACTCCGTCCACTCCTCGGCCTCCGGGAGCGCCCGGCGCATCCACAGCGCGATCGCGATCGGGATCAGGCCCAGGTAGAACATCCAGCGCCAGCCGAGCGACGGCACGACCCAGTTGTAGACCTGCGCGGCGAGCACCGAGCCGACCGAGAAGCCGGAGATCAGGAAGCCGCTGGCCCGGCTGCGCAGCTTCGCCGGCCAGTTCTCCATGACGTACGTGGAACTGGCGCTGTACTCACCGGCCATGCCCATGCCGATGGCGAGCCGGGCGGCGAACAGGCTGTGATAGTTCCAGGCGAACCCGCAGGCGAAGGTGCCGAGCGAGTACAGCAGGATCGACAGGATCATGGAGAGCTTGCGCCCGAACCGGTCTCCGACGGCGCCGAGCACCGCACCGCCCAGCCAGCGGGTGATGAACGCACCGGAGATCAGACTGGCCGCCTGCACCGTGCTCAGACCGAAGTCGTCACTGATCTCGGTGAGGACGAGAGTGATCAGCACGAAGTCGAAGCCGTCGAGGACGTAACCGATCCAGGCGGCGAAGAACGACTTCCACTGGGTGGGGCTCACCTCGCGGTACCAGGGGAGCGCGGGGGGTGTGGTGGTCTGCACGGTGTCTCCAGGATGCGGCACGGCGCTCGCCCTCGAGCGGCCGCCCGCGTGGTGGGGGCTGGTTCAGGGCCGGGCTATGCCCGCCACGAAGCGCGTGGTCAGGGCGGTGGGAGCGGTGATGGCGGTGCCGACGACGATGCTGTGGGCACCGCGGTCCAGGGCCTCGGCGGCCTCTTCGGGGGTGTTGATACGGCCTTCGGCGACCACCGGGACGTCGATCGCTGCGGACAGCGCCGCCACCAGGTCGAGATCGGGTCCGGTCTGCTTCGGCGTCCCGGGCACATAGCCCGACAGCGTCGTCGAGACGAAGTCCGCGCCCTGGGCGGCCGCGGCGAGGCCCTCGGCGAGCGTCGACACATCGGCCATGACCAGCGCACCGGCCTCGTGGACCGCGGTGACCAAGTCGGCGAAGGCCGACCCGTCGGGGCGCGGCCGGTCGGTGGCGTCGGCGGCGACGACGGCGGCGCCCGCCGCGGCGATCGCCAGGGCGTGCCGGACGGTCGGGGTGATGTAGACGCCGATGTCGCCGTCCTTCCAGAGCCCGATGACCGGCAGGTCGACGGCCGCGGCGATCGCGGCGACGACCTCCGGCTCATTGGCCCGGATCGCGGCGGCGCCACCGGCTGCGGCGGACTGCGCGAGCCGGACGAGGGTGCCGGTCTCCCGCATCGGGTCACCGGGAGGTGCTTGACAGGACACGATCAGCTTGCCCTGGAGGGAGGCGGCCAGTTCCTGCGCGGTCATCGGAGAACTCCTGGGTGGTGGAGAGGGAGGGTGGTGGTCAGGGCGGCGGCCCCGAGCACCGCGGCGTCGTTGCCGAACAGTGGCGCGACGGGTGCGAGTCCCCGCATCGGCGGCATCAGCTCGGCGGCGAACGCCGCGGCGAGCGCATCGCCGTACAGCGGGCCGATCCGGGGGACCCCGCCGCCGATGACGACCCGGTCGGGGCCGAGGGCATTGGCGAGCCCGCCGAGCACCCGGCCGGTGGCCGCCGCGCCGGTGGTGATGGCGTGGACGGCGTCCGCGTCGCCCCGCCCGGCCCGCTCGGCAACGGTTTCGAGCCGGTCCACCGAGGTGCCGGTGAGCCGTTCGTAGTGGGCGGTGATGCCGGGGCCCGAGGCGATGACCTCGAGGTGGCCGGTGGCACCGCAGGTGCAGGGCAGCCCCGCCGCCTCGGGGCTCGGCAGATGGCCGAGATGGCCGGCGATGCCCGAGGCGCCGTGCAGCATCCGGCCGTCGACGGCAACCGCACCGCCCACACCGGTACCGATGGCCGCGAACAGCAGTGACGCATGGGCCGAAACCTCCGCGACCAGCGCGGCGAGCTCCGGCCCGGCCGTGGCGCGTACGTCGTTGTCGCAGGCCACCGGTAGTCCGGTACGGTCCGCGAGCCCGGCACCGAGCGCGGTGCCCGCCCAGCCGCGGAGCGAGTCGGTGGCGCTGGTGACCCTGCCGGTGCGGGGATCGACGACTCCGGCGGCGGCGATGCCGAGCGCGGTGGCGAGCCGCGCCGGGTCGACCTCGGCGGCCGCCGTCGCGAGCGCGTCGAGCACGGCCGTGGCGCCGTCCCGGGCCGGGGTGGGCCGGGTGTGCCGCGCCAGGACGGTGCCGTCCGCGCCGAAGAGCGCGGCGGCGATCTTCGTACCACCGAGGTCGAGTCCGATCACTGGGGCACCGGTGGCCGAGGACGGCGGGCTCTGGCTCATCGGACCGTGGGCAGGCCTGCGGCGCGCAGCCGCTGCGCCACCAGGGCGACCGACTCGTCGCTCAGCTGGATCTGCGGGAACGCGGTGTCGCCGCACGCGATGATCCCGAGCAGCTGCAGTGCGGCCTTGAACGCCCCGAGCGCCGACGAGCTGCGGCCCATGTCCGCCTCCGGGCCGACATCGACCATGGCGAACAGCGCGACGAGCCGCTCCTGCTCCCTCGCGGCGAGCGCCCAGTCGCCGGCCCGCGCGGCGTCGTACAGCCGGACGTACCCGGCCGGGTCGACATTGCCGATGCCCGGCACGACACCGTCGGCGCCGGCCAGCAGCGCCGCGTCCACGGTGAGTTCGGAACCGGTGAGGATGCTGAACTCCGGAGCCGGTCCCTCCCTGCGGCCCTCGCGCCCGCCGAGCTCCACGATCAGCCGGCGCAGCCCGCCCTCGTCGCCGCTGCTGTCCTTGAGGCCGGCCAGCGTGCCGTCCTCGGCGAGTTCGCGCACCAGCGCGGAGGAAAGCTTGCTGTGGACGGCGACCGGGATGTCGTAGGCGAACAGCGGCAGATCGACGGCCGCCCGCAGTCGGCGGAAGTGCTGGGCGATCTCCTTGCCGTGGGTGCGGGTGTAGAACGGCGCAGTCGCGACCAGTGCGTCCGCGCCGAGGCCGGCGGCGGTCCTGGCGTGCTCGGCGACGCGTGCGGTGGTGGTGTCGATGACACCCGCCAGTACCGGGACGCGGCCGTCGGTCACACGGACGACGGTCTCCAGCGTCGTGGCGCGCTGCTCGTCGGTGAGGTAGGCGACCTCACTGGTGGAACCGAGCGCGAAGAGTCCGTGCACGCCCCCGCCGATGAGGTGCTCGACCAGCGCGGCCAGAGAGGCGGTGTCGACCTCCCCGTGGGAGTCGAGCGGGGTGCAGACCGGCGGGACGACGCCGTGCAGCGGTGCGGTCAGAGGCATGGGTGAAGGCTCCAGCTTGTCGGTACACCGATCGCGGCCTGTGGCGGCTGCGCAGATCGAGACATGAGACGTAAGATGTCCTATGTCTGACCTCACCTTAAACAGATGCTCCTGCGACCGGTCAAGGGGCAACAGCACCTCAGGAGGACGTTGTGGCGCGGCCCACCATGGCTCAGGACATAGAACGCCAGGTCAAGGAGCTGATCCTGGAACGCAGACTCGGCCCCGGCGACGCGCTGCCCACCGAGGCCGAGCTGATGGAGATGTTCGGGGTCGGGCGTGTCTCCGTGCGCGAGGCCCTGAAGGCGCTCCAGGCCGTCAACGTCGTGGAGATCCGCCGCGGCTACGGCATGTTCGTCGGCTCGCTCTCCCTCTCGCCGTTCGTCGAGGCGCTCGCCTTCCGTGCGGCCGTCCGGCACCGCCGGGGGGAGCCCGGGCTCGCCGAGCTGATGAAGGTTCGGGAGGCGCTGGAGGCGGGGCTGGTCGGAGCCGTCACGGCCGGCATGCCGGAAGAGGATCTGGCCGTGCTGCACGGGCTCGTGGCGAAGATGGAGGTCGAGGCGCGCACCGGACGTGTCGCGCGCTCCACCGACCGCGCGTTCCACCTCGCGCTGTACTCCTCGCTCGACAATCACCTGCTGAGCGAGGTGCTGGACGCGTTCTGGGCGGCCATGGACCGGGTGCGCGAGGATCTCGACGACGGCCACCAGGCCCCCGGGGTCACCTGCGCCCAGCACCGCGAGATCGTCGCGGCTGTCGCGGCGGCCGACGGGGAACGAGCGGTGCGAGCGATGCGCACACATTTCGACGGCATCCGCACGCGCCTCGAACGCTGACCGGAGTCGAGCCCGCCGGGCACATCGCGCCCGGCAGGGTGCAACCGGGCGGCCCGTCAGGCGATGTGAGGCGGAGCCGAGCCGAAGGCCGCGCAACCCCGTCACCGGGCACACCTCACGCCGAGGCGGTGCTCCCCATCGCGGCGGCAACCGCCATCCGCGCGGCCCGCCCCGTCACCGTCACCGCGTCGTCCCCCGATTCGATCGCCGTCGTGGCGGCATTGACGATCCCCTGGAGCAGCATCGCCGTACGCCGCGGATCGTCATCCCCCAGCTCCGCCAGCGCACCTGTCAGCGGAGTGAGCAGTTCCCGGTGCGCCTGCGCCGCGCTCTCCCTCACCACGGCTGCATCCCGGACCCCGGCCAGCGCCTGGGCGATCCGGTGCTCGCCACTGCGTACCAGCTCCAGTTGCGACGTCACATACGCGGCGATCTTCTGCTCCGGCGTGGCGGCCGCCGACATGCCCGCCCTGATGGCGGACGTCCAGCGCGGCATCGCGTCCTCGACGACCGCGGCGAGCAGTTCGGGGCGGCCGGGGAAGTACTTGTAGACGCTGTTGCGGGCCAGGCCCGTGACCTTGGCGACCGCCGTGAAGGTCACCGCTTCCGCGTCGCCGCCCTCCAGCAGTGCGCGTGCCGCCCGCACCAGGGCCAGCCGCTGCTGGGCGTGGTGCTCGGCGACCGTGGCGGCGCTGATCTTGGGCACCGGCCCAGTTTAGAGGAGCTCACAAAATGGGCGCCCGGCTCGCGACGCCTGGCACGCACGCTCGCTGCGTTGCCGAAATGCCCTAGTAGCTCCTTCCCCGAGCTCTCGGCTTCGTTCGAGCAGGGGAGACCCCGTCCGAGGACCTTCCAGCGCCTTGCGATCGCACGCACCAGACGCCGCGAGCTGATCGGACTCCCATTTCGCGAGCTCCTCTCAGTGCCGTGACCGGCAATGTCCGCCCCGTGAGGAGTGCCGTCCGGTGGGTGCGATCGCAAGGCGGCCGGGCGTCCTCGGACGGGGTCTCCCCTGCTTGAGCGAAGCCGTCGGGGGACCCACTTGGCGACGGCGCGTCGCCATCATCTATCTTGGCGACGCACCGTCCCTAACATCGATCCTCGAAGGGAACCGCCGTGTTCCTCGCACTGCTGGAGCTGCGCGCAGCCCGTGGCCGCTTTCTGCTCATGGGGTCCGTCGTGGTGCTCGTCGCCGCACTCGTCGGCATCGTCTCCGGCTTCACCACCGGCCTCGGCGACGACACCGTTTCGGCCCTGCGCCGCCTCCCGGCCACGCACCTGGTGTTCTCCTCCGACGCCCGGTCCGACCAATTCGCCCGTAGCCTCCTCGACGACCGGGCGGCGGCCGCCTGGCGCCAGGAAGCCGACGCCGACACGACCCCCCTGGGCGTCTCCATCACCCGCGGCACGACGGACCGCGGCGCCGAGGTCGACCTCGCCGCCTTCGGCGTCGAACCCGGCTCCTTCCTCGCCCCGTCCGTCACCGCGGGCCGGGGCCTCGACCGCACCGCCGCCGACAGCATCGTGATCTCCGCCAAGCTCGCCGACGAGGGGGTACGGGTCGGGGACACCCTCGTCGTCGACCGGCTCGGCATCCGGCTGCACGTCACCGGCCTCACCGACCGTTCCAGTTACGGGCATGTTCCCGCCGCCTACGTCCCGTTGACCACCTGGCAGCGCATCCGCTTCAGCACCCCGGGCGCCCCGGCCTCCGCCACCGCCACGATCCCCGACCAGTTCAGCGCCCTGGCCGTACGCGACTCCGGCGGCGGCTCGTTCGCCGCCCTGGACCAGCGGCTCTCCACCACGACGCTCACCAAGGAGAAGGCGTACGAGGCGGCCCCCGGCTACACCGGTGAGCGCGTCACGATGAACTCGATCCAGGTCTTCCTCTACCTGATCGCCCCGCTTGTCGTCGGCGCGTTCTTCGCGGTGTGGACCGTGCAGCGCCGGCCCGAACTGGCCCTGCTCCGCGCCCTCGGCGCCTCCCGCAGGCGGCTGCTCGCCCACACCGTGCTCCAGGCCGCGCTGGTCGTCGTCCTCGGCACCGCGGCGGGTGCCGTTCTCGCCGCAGCTGTCGGGCTGCTGGTCGGTGAGCAGGTGCCGTTCAGTCTGCCCGCCGCCACGCTCGCCGTCACCATGTGCACCGTCGCCGCCGTCGGCCTCGCGGGCACCGCCCTGACCCTGCGCCGGGTCACCACCGCCGACCCACTGACCATGCTGGGAGCCAACCGATGAGCCTCGAACTGGCCGGCGTCACCGTCGAATTCGGTCGCGCCGACGCCCGGACCACCGTCCTCGACGGTCTCGACGTCACCTTCGAGCCGGGCTGTACGACCGCGCTCGTCGGCCCGTCCGGATCAGGCAAGTCCACCCTGCTCGCCGCCGCGGGCGCCCTGCTGCGGCCCACCGCCGGCCAGGTCCTGCTGGACGGCGAGGACCTGGCGACCCGCACCGACGCACAGCGTGCGGCGATCCGCCGCGAACGGATCGGCTACATGTTCCAGAGCGGCAACCTGCTCTCCGGGCTGCCCGCTGTCGAACAGCTCCTGGCCGCCGTGTACATCAGCGGCAGGCGCCCTCGCGCGTACCGTGCCCGCGCCGAGGAAGCGCTGACCGAGGTCGGCCTCGGCCACCGCCTGCGCCACCGCCCGGAAGAGCTCTCCGGCGGCGAACGCCAGCGCGTCGCCCTGGCCCGCGCACTGTTCCTCGCGCCGAAGCTGCTGCTGGTCGACGAACCGACCGCGGCCGTCGACCGCTCGCAGGCGGGCGAACTGGCCGCTCTCCTCGCCGACCGCACCCGCCGGGACCGGTGCGTCACCGTCGTCGCGACCCACGATCCGGTGGTGGCGGCGGCAGCCGACCGGATCGTCGACATGGCGGAGCTGACCGGTGTGGCGCGGTTGCCGGTGTCCGGCGGCCGCTGAAGGAGCACCCGCGTACGTGCTGCCCGGGGACGGGGCCATGCGTACGCGGGTGCCGCCACCTACCCGACGGGCGTGACCGTCACCGTCCGGCTTCCCGAAGCCTGCTTCCCGTCCGTCCGGTAGGTGGCTGTCAGCGTGGCGCTCCCTGAGGCGCCCGCCGCGACCGTGACCGGCACCTTGACGTCGGCTCCCTGGCCCGGCCTGAGCGCGGGCACCGTCACCTGCTGCGTCCCCCAGCCGCCGGGCACGGTCAGGTCGAGCGTGCCCTGGCTCCGCCGTACGTTCATCCTGTTGACGACCCGGACCGTCATCTCGGCGCTGGTGCCTGCCGTCAGGGCCGCGGGCGGGGTGAGGGTGATGTCCGCGCAGGTGCCGGCCAGCCACTTCAGATCGAACGACGCGTAGGTGATGTGCTGGTAGTCGGCGCGCTCGTACAGCAGCCCCACCCGGCCGTCCGGCAGCCGCGTCAGCGTCGAGTAGGCGGCGGCGCCCGGATCGACGACCTTCCTGATCGGCCAGGTCTTCCCGTTGTCGCAGGACATCTTCACCGTGAGGTTGCGCCGCGCCGAAGTGTCCTCGGTGTTGCTGAACAGCAGCCAGGACGACTGCGGGTT
This sequence comes from Streptomyces sp. NPDC057565, assembly GCF_042801455.1. NCBI lineage: Bacteria > Bacillati > Actinomycetota > Actinomycetes > Kitasatosporales > Streptomycetaceae > Streptomyces > Streptomyces sp. NPDC057565. The sequence goes on from NZ_JBHVFU010000007.1 coordinate 215,635, forward strand.
CGACGCCGGGGCTCCGGGGTTGTAGCGGATGACGGACGCGTTGTTCGCCGGGTCGACCAGACTGGTGTCCTGGGTGAACGGGGTGTAGTTGACGCCGCCGTCGGTGGAGTGGGCGATCGTGCGGTAGGGCCTGGACCGGTTGTTGAGCATGACCGTGCCGTCGGACAGTTCGACGGTCTTGTTCTCGTCGCCGCCCGGACCGACGGGGTTGCCCATGTGCCAGGTCTCGCCGTGATCGTCGCTGTACGCACTGACCGCGTAGTTGGCGCCGTTGTTGCGGATCGCGTACTGCTGGATCAGCCGGCCCCGGTATGTACCGTGCCGCAGCTGGATGCCCTCGCCGGAAGCCGCGAACATGCCTGCCCAGGCAGGGTTCTTGATCTGCTTGGTGATACGGCGGTGGGTCCACGTCACACCGTCGTCGTCCGAGTAGCTGTAATCGGCCTGCAGGATGTTCGGGTCGGTCTCGTCATTGCCCGTGCCGGAGCCGAAGAAGCCCTGGTTCACCGAACCCGCGTAGAAGAGGAAGATCCGGCCGGTCGTCCGGTCGGTGAGCAGGCTCGGGTCGCCGTAGCCGTTGGGCGCCGCCTCCTTGCGGACCACCTGTTGTGCCTGCCAGGTGACGCCGCCGTCGGTGCTGCGGCGCAGCACGATGCCGATATGGCTCGGCAGGTCGCCGAGGGTGGGGCGGGCGTCGTAGGCGGCGAGCAGGGTGCCCCTGACCGAGGTGGTGAGGGCGGGGATGCGGTAGTGGGGCGAGCCCACTCCCGCGACGGTCAGGTCCTGGGAGGTCAGTTCGCCTGCGGCGGGGGCCGCCGCGCCGTGCGCGGTGCCGGTGGTGGCCAGCACCATCAGGGCGGCGGACAGCAGGGCGACGGAGACTCTGCGCTGCATGAACGATTCCTCTTCTCGGTGGGGGGCGGGCGGTCCATTCGGCCGGTCGCCCCGCGAACAGGGAGGGCACCGCGCAGTCCGCGGGCGAGTGACCCGTCCATGGCATGGAGGAGTCCTCGCGGGATGGTGTGGGGGTGCGGCGTACTGCGCGCCAGGATGAGAGCCAGACAGAAGACGTCTGATGTCCTGTTGGCACACGGACCCTAGGAGCCACCGCGGCACTCGTCAAGGGTCCGCAGGGCCAGGTCCTGCGAGCGGCAGGGCCTGGCTCCGTTCCCCGGTGGGCGTCGGCGCCCCGGTCAGTCCACGGCTGCCGCGTCGCGGGCGCGGGCCTCCGCGATCCGCCGCCTGACCGGCGCGTAGTGCTCGCCCAGCGCCTTCGTGAACCCGGCGATGTCACCGGCCCGCGCGGCGTCCACGATGTTCTGGTGGGCGGCGATCGTCGCCGTCTCGTCGGCATGCGTGAACCCGTCGAGATGCGGCGCGACGATCGTGTACACGTCCCAGAAGGCCATCGACAGCTGGCCGATCAGCTGATTGCCGAGCGGTGCCACCAGCAGTGCGTGGAACGCCCGGTCGGCTTCTACGAAGCCGTTCCCCTCCTGCGCCCCGGTCGCGCGCATGGTGGCCACCAGGCCTTCCAGCGAGTCGAGCTGCTCCGGGGTCAGCAGCGAGACGATCCGGTCGGCCATCCCGCGTTCGAAGAGCTCGCGTACGTCGACGAGGTCGGCCATCACCTGGAAGTCGTCGTCGGGGGAGAGCAGCCCGCGGAAGGTCAGGCTCTCCACCAGGGCGGACAGGCTCAGCCGGCCGACGTATGTGCCGTGCCCGTGGCGGACCTCGACGATGTCCAGCGCATTGAGGATCTTGACGGCCTCGCGGACGCTGGAGCGGCTGGCGCCGAGCGCCTCGCACAGGGCCGGCTCGGTGGGCAGCGGGTCCCCGGGGCGGAGTCGCTCCTCGAGGATGTAGCGCTTGATGCCCTCGACGACTTCCTGCCGGAGCAGCTGCCGGCCGGGCCTCGTACCGGACATATGTGAACTCCCCACCTCTTGACCCCTCTCCATTGTCAAGCTACGTTCCCACGCTATCAAGGCATCAGACATCTGACGTCTTATGCTTCGGGCTTCGCGATCCTCGTGATCCTGCTTCCGCCCTCGCTCCTTCCCGCCCTTCCGCCCCACCCCTGACGTCCCTGGAGGACCCGTGCCCGAGCTGAGATCAGCCGGTGTCGAGCGCCGCACCTTCCTGCGTTACACCACTGCTGTCGGTGCGGCAGCAGCCATCACGGCGAGCCTTTCCGCATGCGGCGGACCGACCTCGACCACCGACGGTTCGTCGGGCAAGGGCGGCGGCAGCGGCCTCATCGAGGCCGGTCTCTCGTACCCCCTGTCGACCGGATTCGACCCGATGATCACCTCGGGCGCGACTCCGTACGCCGCCAACATGCACATCTTCGAAGGCCTTGTGGATCTCGATCCGGCAACGCTCGTGGCCCGCCCCGCGCTCGCCACCGAGATGCCGAAGAAGATCAACGCCACGACCTACCGGGCCACGCTCCGCAAGGGCGCCACCTTCCACGACGGATCGCCGGTCACCGCCGACGACGTGGTGTTCAGCTTCGAACGCATCCTGGACCCGAAGAACGCCTCGCTCATGGCGCAGTTCGTGCCGTTCATCGACACGGTCGAGGCCGTCGACGCGAGCACGGTCGAGTTCAAGCTCAAGTACGCCTTCGCGCTCTTCCCGTCCCGTATCGCCGTGGCCCGGATCGTCCCGAGGAAGATCGTCGAACCCGACCCCAAGGCGTTCGACGCCAAGCCGGTCGGCTCCGGGCCGTACGCGTTCGTCTCGGCCACCCGCGAGGACAAGATCGTCTTCGAGGCCTACGACAAGTACAACGGCCCGCACCCGGCCAAGGCCAAGAAGATGATCTGGCGCCTGATGTCGGACCAGTCGGCGCGCGTCAGCGCCATGGAGTCCGGCCGGGTCCAGGCCATCGAGGACGTCCCGTACATCGACGTGAAGCGGCTCTCCGGCTCGACGAAGACCGAGTCGGTGCAGTCCTTCGGGCTGCTCTTCCTGATGTTCAACACCGCCGACAAGCGGTTCGCCGACAAGCGGGTGCGCCAGGCGCTGCACTACGCCCTGGACACCGAGAAGATCATCTCCACCGCGATGGTCGGCAACGCCGCGGCGGCCACGGGCTATGTCCCGGCCACCCACCCCGACTACCACAAGGCCGCCACCGTCTACACGCACGACGTGGCCAGGGCGAAGAAGCTGCTCGCCGACGCGGGCGTCAAGGACCTGTCCTTCACGGTGCTCACGACCGACACCGGCTGGGTCAAGGACATCGCTCCTCTGCTGAAGGAGAGCTGGGAGGCGGCGGGCGTCGAGGTCACGCTCGACATCGCGCAGTCGCCCGCCCAGTACGCCAAGATCGACAAGGGCGCCTTCGACGTCCTCGTCGCCCCCGGCGACCCGTCCGTCTTCGGCAACGACGCCGATCTGCTGCTGCGCTGGTTCTACTACGGCTTCTGGCCGGAGAGCCGGTACGGCTGGGGCAAGTCCGCCGCGTACAAGCAGGTCAAGCAGCTCCTCGACAAGGCCGCCCAGGCAGTCGACGAGACGAAGCGCAAGGAGCTGTGGGGCCAGGTCACCGACCTCGTCGCCGACGAGGCCGCGCTCTACCCGATCCTGCACCGAAAGCTGCCCACCGCCTGGAACGAGAAGGCCCTGCCCGGCTTCAAGCCGCTGCCCACCACGGGCCTGTCGTTCCTGGACGTCAGCCGCGCCTGACCGCGCGACGCCCGACCGGGCCGGCGGGGGATACGCCGCGCCCGTCCTCCGCCGCCGTGCATCCGTCCGACGGGCCTCCGGCGACGGAGCCCCACGCCTGATCACCCGGTGCCGAACCACCGCACCCGATCACCCGGTCCGGTCCACCCCAGCCAGGTGGACCGGACCCGGCCGACCAACCACAAGGAACCCGACGATGGTTGCTTTTCTCCGGCTTGCGCTGCGCCGCGTCGCGATGATGCCGGTGATGATCCTCGGCATCGCGCTGCTCGTCTTCGTGGTGCTGCAGTTCTCGCCGGTCGACCCGGCCTTCAACGCGCTCGGGGAGAGCGCCAGCCCCGAGGCCCGTGCGGCCTTCGCCGAGGCCAACGGGCTGGACGACCCGCTGCCCGTGCGGTACGTCCACTTCCTCGGACAACTGCTCCACTTCGACCTCGGGATGACCGTCCCGCCGAGCCAGCCCGTCTTCGACCGGATCACCGCCGCCTTCCCGCTCACCGTGCAGCTGACGTTCCTCGGGCTGATCCTCGCGGTCGTCCTCGCCGTCCTGTTCGGTGTGACCGGCGCGATGTACCGGGACCGCTGGCCCGACCAGCTCTTCCGGGTGCTGTCCATGGCCGGGGTCGCCATCCCGTCCTTCTGGCTCGGGGTGCTGCTCATCCAGCAGTTCGCACTGAACACGCCGGTCTTCCCGACCGGCGGATACACCAACCCCGCCGACTCCTTCAGCGGCTGGCTCACCACCATGGCGCTGCCCGCTGTCTCACTCGCACTCCCGGTGTCCGCCTCGCTCGCCCGTCTCGTACGGACGTCGATGGTCGCCGAACTCGACCGTGACTACGTTCGTACCGCCCGCGGCAACGGACTTCCGCCGCTCCTGGTCATCCGCTCGGTGCTGCGCAACGCGCTCGTCACCCCGCTGACCGTGCTCGGCATCAAGGTCGGCTACCTGCTCAGCGGCGCCGTCGTCATCGAAGCGATCTTCGACCTGCCGGGCATGGGCAAGCTCATCCTCGAAGGTGTCACCGGCGGCGATGTCGCCCTGGTCCAGGGCACCGTACTGACCATCGCCATCGCGTTCCTGGTGGTCAACGTCATCGTCGACCTGCTCTATCTGCTGGTCAATCCGCGCATCAGGACGGTGTGACATGTTCGCCACGGGCCGACTGGCCAACAGACTGTCCCGACCGGGCATCGCGTTCCGCGCCCTTCCGGTCACCTCCCGCATCGCGCTCGGCGTGCTGCTCGTCGTCATCCTCGGCGCCGTTCTCGCCCCGCTGGTCACCCAGGACCCGCTGACCACCGGGACCCCGGTGCAAGCGCCCAGCGGCGCCCACTGGTTCGGAACCGACCGGGCCGGCCGCGACGTCTTCGCCCGGGTCGTGCACGGCTCCCGCTACTCACTGATCATCGGACTCGGTGCGACCGCCGTCGCCCTGGCCGTCGGCGCCGTCCTCGGTTCGCTCGCCGCGACCTCCCGCAGGCTCGGCGACGAGTCCGTCATGCGCACCCTCGACGTCGTGATGTCGTTCCCGCCGATCGCACTGGCCGCCGTCCTCGTGGCGGTCTTCGGCACCAGCATCCCGGTGATCATCTTCACCATCGCGTTCGTCTACACCCCGTCGCTGGCCCGCGTGGTCCGCGCCAATGTGCTGTCCCAGTACGGCGAGGACTACGTCGCCGCCGAGAAGGTCATCGGCGCCCGCCGCGGCTACATCGTGCTCCGCCATGTCGCCGTCAACTGCATGGCCCCCGTCATGGTGTTCGCCACCGTCATGGTCGCCGAGGCGATCATCTTCGAGGCGAGCCTCTCCTTCATCGGCGCCGGAGTGCAGGACCCCGACCCCAGCTGGGGCAGCGTCCTCGCCTACGGCCGGCAGATTCTCCTGGCCGGCGGCTGGTGGGCCACCTTCTTCCCCGGCCTCGCGCTGCTGATCACGGTCCTCGCGCTCAACATCCTCTCCGAGGGGCTCACCGACGCCTCCGCCGCGCCGAAGAGCGCCCGCGCCGCCACCGACCCCACCACGGCCACGGCCCCCGACCCCGTCGAGGCCACGTCCACCGTGGACATCGACGCCGCCCTCACCAAACTCGCGAACCGCATCGACGCCACCGAGCCGACCATCACTGCGGTACGTGAGGACGCCGCCGAACTCCTCGTCGTACGCGACCTCGCGATCCGCTTCCCCGACCGCTACGGCGCCATCCCCGTCGTCGACCGACTCGACTTCACCGTCCACGAGGGGGAGACCCTCGGCCTGGTCGGCGAGTCCGGCTGCGGCAAGTCCATCACCAGCCTCGCCGTGATGGGCCTCCTCGCCCGCAACGCCGAGGTCAGCGGCGAGATCCTGTATCGCGGACGGGACCTGCTGAAACTCCCGCCGAAGGAACGCCGCGCCCTGATGGGCCCCGAGATCGCGATGGTCTACCAGGACGCGCTCTCCTCCCTCAACCCGTCCGTACTCGTCGGCACCCAGCTGAAGCAGCTCACCTCGCGCGGCGGCACGAAAACCCCCGCCGAACTCCTCGAACTGGTCGGCCTCGCCCCCGAACGCACCCTGCGCAGCTATCCGCACGAGCTTTCCGGCGGCCAGCGCCAGCGTGTCCTGATCGCCATGGCCCTGTCCCGCAGTCCGCGTCTGCTCATCGCGGACGAGCCGACCACCGCCCTCGACGTCACCGTCCAGGCCCAGGTCGTCGAACTCCTCGTCCGGCTCCGCGACGAGCTCGGCTTCGCCATGGTCCTCGTCTCGCACGACCTCGCGCTCGTCGGCGACCTCTCGCACCGCGTCGCCGTGATGTACGCGGGCCGCCTCGCCGAGATCGGCGCCACCCGCTCCGTGCTCACCGATCCCACCCACCACTACAGCCGTGGCCTCCTGGGCTCGGTCGTCTCCCTGGAAGCGGGCGCCGGCCGGCTGCACCAGATCCGTGGCATCGTCCCCGCCCCGCAGGGCTTCGGCGAGGGCTGCCGCTTCGCCTCGCGCTGCGCCGCAGCCACCGAGCTGTGCCGCACCACCACCCCCGGTCTCACGCGGCGTGGCACCACGAACGACCACGGCTTCGCCTGCCACCACCCGGCGCAGGCCGTACTGCTGGAAGGGAGCGCCCTGTGATCAGGCTCGACGGCGTTCACGTACGCCACAAGGCCCGCAGCGGCGGGGTGTTCCGCCGCGACGCGGTGCATGCCCTCACCGACGCCACCCTGGAGGTGGGGCGCGGTGAGATCGTCGGCCTGGTCGGCGAGTCCGGCTGCGGCAAGTCCACCCTCGCCCGCGTGCTGACCGGACTGCAGAAGCCCACCGAGGGCCAGGTCCACTTCCACGGCAGTGACCTGTGGGAGATGTCCGCCGACCGGCGCCGCGACGAATTCGGCTCCGCCGTCGGCGTCGTCTTCCAGGACCCGTCCACCGCCCTCAACCCGCGGCTCACGGTCCGCCAGATCCTGCGCGACCCCCTCGACGTGCACCGGCGCGGTACGCGCGAGGAGCGCGAGGCACGCGTCGAGGAGCTGCTCGACCTGGTCGGGCTGCCCGGCCACACCCTTGCCGCCCTGCCCGGACAGCTCTCCGGCGGCCAGCGTCAACGTGTCGCCATCGCCCGCGCGCTCGCCCTCGAACCGGAGCTGATCGTCGCGGACGAGCCGACCTCCGCCCTCGACGTCTCGGTCCGCGCCCAGGTCCTCAACCTCCTGGTCGACCTGCGTGAACGCCTGGGTCTCGGCATGGTGTTCATCTCGCACGACATCCAGACCGTGCGCTACCTCGCCGACCGCATCGCCGTCCTCTATCTCGGCCGCATCGTCGAGGAGGGGCGCGCGGCGGATGTAGCGGGCGCCCCAGCGCACCCGTACACCGAGGCACTGCTCTCCGCGACCCCCAGCCTGCTGGAGACCACCGAACGGATCGTGCTGACCGGCCCCGTCCCCTCGGCCACCAACCCGCCGTCCGGCTGCCCGTTCCGCACCCGCTGCTGGAAGGCGGACGAAGCGTGCGCCACGGTCTTTCCCGCCATGACCGCCGGCAGTGCCGAGCACCGCTGGCACTGCGTCCATCCGCAGACCCCCGGGTCCCCCACCGGGGCACCGGCTCCCGTACCGTCGACAAGGAGCACCGCATGACCGCCCGAACCCTCCGCCGCACCGGAGTGATTCCGCCCGTCGTCACCCCGCTCACCGCGGACGGCGAGATCGACCGGCCCTCCCTGGAGCGGGTCGTCGACCATCTGCTGGACGGCGGGGTCAGCGGACTGTTCGCCCTCGGCAGCTCGGGCGAGACGGCCTATCTGACGCCCGGGCAGCAGGACGAGGTCATCAAGGTCATCACGGCCGCGGCCGCCGGACAGGTCCCGGTCCTCGTCGGTGCGATCGAGACCACCACCAACCGCGCCATCGAACGGGCCCGCGTCGCCGCGGCGCTCGGAGCCGAGGCGGTCGTCGTCACCGCGCCGTTCTACACCCGCACCCACGACACCGAGATCGACCGGCACTTCCGTGACGTCGCCGCCGCCCTCGACCTGCCGGTCCTCGCGTACGACGTGCCGGTCTGCGTCCACAGCAAGCTCGGTCCGGAACTCCTGCTGGAGCTCGCCGCGGACGGTGTGCTGGCCGGAGTGAAGGACTCCAGCGGTGACGACGGCTCGTTCCGCCGGCTCGCCCTCGGCGCTCGCGAACTACCCGGATTCTCCGTGCTCACCGGCCATGAGCTGGTCGTCGACGCGATGATGCTCGCCGGCGCAGACGGCTCCGTTCCCGGGCTGGGCAATGTCGACCCGCACGGGTACGTACGTCTTCACGAGGCCGCGGTACGGGGTGACTGGGCCACCGCCAAAGCCGAACAGGACCGCCTTGTCGACCTGTTCGACATCATTCGCGCGGTCAGCCCCGGCACGGCCTCCGCCACCGCCGCCGGCCTCGGTGCGTTCAAGACGGCGCTGATGCTGCGCGGCGTCATCACCATCAATGTGATGAGTCCGCCGATGCGCCGCCTGGACGCCGCGGAGACCGCGAGGATCGCCGCGTGCCTGGACCGCGCCGGGCTGGCCCGCCTCTGACGGGCCGTACCTACGGAAACAGGTCCGGTAGGACGGCCGAAGCCGTCCTACCGGACCTGTCCGCGATCCAGCTGCTACGTCACTTCTGCCCGGCGCGGGCGCGACGCATCAGCACCGTGCCGCCGAGCAGCAGGGCGACACTCGCTCCGGCCGCCAGGCCGAGGTCGGCAGCCCCGGTGTGGGCCAGCTGCGAGTCGGGGAAGTTCGGGGTGCGCGGCACTGTCGTATCGGTGACGGGCACCGTGGTGGTCGGGGGAACGGTCGTGGTGGGCGGCACGGTGGTGGTGGGGGGCACCGTGACGGGGGGAACGGTGACGGGGGGCACCGTGATGGGCGGCACCGTGATGGGGGGAACGATGACGGGCGGCACCGTGATGGGGGGAACGGTGACGGGGGGCACCGTCACGGGGGGAACGGTGACGGGCGGCACCGTGGTGGGGGGCACCGTGGTGGGGGGAACGGTGGTGGGCGGCACGGTCGTTGACGGCCGGTCCCCGTTGCCGCACTTGTTTCCGGACGCGGGATTCAGCGCACCGACGACATCGACGGAGTTGCCGCAGGCATTGACCGGGACATCGACAGGAGCCTGGACCAGGTTCCCCGACAGCACCCCGGGGGAGTCGGTGGCTGAACCCTCGGCGCTCGCGCCCCGGGTCCCGACGTCGCCCCGACCGCTGTCGGCGTTCTCGCACTCATTACCGAAGGCCGGGTTCAGCAGCCCGACCACATTGACCGTGTTGCCGCAGAGGTTGACGGGAACGTGCACCGGCACCTGCACGGCATTGCCGGAGCCGACCCCCGGCGAATTGGCGGACGCCCCGTCGGCCGAGGCATCCGCGAACGCGTAGCCGCCCGCCGCGGTCAGGATTCCTGACGCCGCCGCCATGACGATCATGCTTTTACTCAAGGCTTTACGCATTGGTTGCCCTTTCTTAAGACATCGTGCGCGGGCGGAATGCCCGCATTTCTCTCACTAGGCGGTGGCAGTAACCGCCCGGGGTTGCCGACCCGACGGTTCTCCATGTTTGTGGTCGACAAGCAGTGGTCGCGTCGCGACGGAATCGGTGAATCTGCGCCGGACACGCTCCGAAAGTGCGCTTGTCGACAGTCGTAACGATGGGGAATTGGTGAAGGAAACTCGAAAGTCCACGGGAATTGCGTGACCACCCGGACGGCTGACGCACGCATGTTCGTCAGCCCGTTGTCCAGGTGGAATTGTGAGTTTCCTGACGCGCCTTCGTACGAGTGTCCGTGACGCCTGGGCGTTCGGGTGAATGAAGAGAACCAAACGTCCTGCGCCGAGTTGGGCAGGGCGCTCCGACACGGGGCGTCAAGTACGAGAAGGGTTAATCGTGATCAAGAAGGTTCTGGCTACGGGTGCCGTCGCCGCCTCCATTGTCGGTATCTCGGCAACGCTCGCTCCGCAGGCGATGGCCATCGGCAACGACACCGGCACCACGTCGGTCAACGGCAACGGCACCTCGCAGTCCTTCGGCAACTCCGAGACCCGTGGTGACTGGAGCCCGCAGTTCGGTCTGGTCCAGGGCAGCCTGAACAAGCCCTGCGTCGGCCTCCCGGCCAAGGTCAACGCCGGTTCGCTCCTCGGCGTCGTCCCGGTCGCGGTCCAGGACGTCAACGTCCTGTCCTCGCCGCAGAACCAGCAGTGCACGGAGAACTCCACCCAGGCCAAGGGTGACGAGCCCCTGTCGCACATCCTGGACAACATCCCGGTGCTCTCCGGCAACGGCGCTTCGAACAGCTGATCCAGCTGCACCGAACTGGCCCGGGCCGCCGGCGTTCCTCCCCTGCGCGGCCCGGGCCTGCTGCTGCCCGCCACTCCCTCGGCGCATCGGAGATGCCGGATGATTCCGGCGGTGGCGCCGGGCGATCGGGGTATTGCGTCATTCGGGCGGATTTCCGCGAATTCTTTCCTTGAAGAGTTTCGCGCACGGTCTTACATCGTTACGAATTACAGTGGCGGAGTTACGAGCGATCAGGACCGCGCTCGTGCGGCACGAAAGTCGTGACCGCTCCGGACTCCGTCAAAGAAAGGGATGAAAGTGAAGTACACCAAGGTTGCCGCTATCGCCGCCGGAACGCTGATGGCGATCGGTGCCGCTACGCCCGCCTTCGCCGACTCCGGTGCCAATGGTTCCGCTCTCAACTCCCCGGGCCTCCTTTCGGGCAACGTCATCCAGGTTCCGATTCACGTTCCGGTCAACGCCTGTGGCAACACCCTGAGTGTGATCGGTCTGCTCAACCCGGCATTCGGCAGCGCTTGCGCCAACAGCTGACCGCTTTCGGCGGAGCCCCGTGCTCATTGCCGGTTCGCCCCGGATCGCATCTCCTGCGATCCGGGGCGTTCCTCTTTTCTGCGTTCTCCGTTCCGGAGGTACGCGGCACTGCCCGGGTGCGGCGGAACGACCGGAGACATTCCACCGGCCCGGGGCGCGGAGCGCCGGCGGCTGGAGGCTGACACCCGGACAGCTGCGCAGAACGGAGCACCTGACAGTGCACCACTGATTCCGGCCCCGGAACCCCGACGACACTCGTTCCGGTGATTAGTCATGCAATCGATCGAGTGGTCCGACAGAAAAAGGAGACCACACAGTTGCCCGGCCGGAATCGGATCGTTACCCAGGGCGAAAGCGGCAGAGGTCACAGGTAAAGAAGACTTGTGCGGCGCGGGGACGCGACCGAAACAGATGCCGCCGCAGAAGGGAACCCGAAAAGTGAAGTACGCGAAGACAGCTGCGTTCGTTGCCGGTTCCGTGGTTGCTCTCGGAACGGCTGCTCCCGCCTTCGCCGTTACCACCGCCACGGCCCCCGTTTTCAGCCTCGACGGTGGCGTCAACCAGGTGCTTGAGGCGGCGCCGCAGGGTGTCGAACCGATCGTCGACACCGTCAGCGGCGCCACCGACTCGGTGCAGAAGGAGGGCACCGTCACCGAGGTCGCCGGTCAGGCGGCCGGTGCGGCCCAGGGTGCTGCGCCGCTCCTCGGTGGCGTGCCCCTCGGTGGCTGATCCGTCGCAAGGCGGCAGTTCCCCCGCCCATGGGCAGCATTCGCATTTCTCCGGTGTCGATGCCGTGCATTTCCGTGAATGTGCATGGCAGTAGCACCGTTCGGGTGAATTGCCACAACTGATCCCGCCGCTGCGAGCTGATCAGAGCGCTCCGGACAGGCAGGCGACAGAGATTCCAGAAGGGCTATTTCGTGATCAAGAAGATTATGGCTTCGGCAGCCGTTGCTGCTTCGGTCGTCGGCGTCTCCGCCGCCATCGCCCCGCAGGCGATGGCCATCGGCAACGACATCGGCACCACGTCCTACAACGGCAACGGCACCGCGCAGTCGTTCGGCAATTCCGCCACCGCCGGTGACTGGAGCCCGCAGTTCGCGCTCCTCCAGGGCTCGCTCAACAAGCCCTGCGTCGCCCTGCCGGCCAAGGCCAACGTCGGTTCGCTCGTCGGCGGCGTCCCGGTCGCGGTCCAGGACGTCAACGTCCTGTCCTCGCCGCAGAACCAGCAGTGCACGGAGAACTCCACGCAGGCCAAGGGCGACGAGGCTCTGTCGCACATCCTGGACGACATCCCGGTCCTGTCCGGCAACGGCACGACCAACGGCTGAGCCGTACCGTTCCGGACGCTCCTCGCCGGGCCCTCGACGATTCCCCGGACGCTTCACAGGGGGCGCCGAGTCCGCCTTTCCGCAGCGCGTGACAGAGAACCCGCAACACCCGTGGGGCCAGTCCGTCCACGCGGCAGCCGATTCCCGGCGGCCCGGACGCACTGGCCCTTCGTCCTGTCGCCGGGCGGCCGCCCGAACCCCTCGTTGGAGGGGTGTACTGGGCCGGTTGCCGCAGTTCCGGCGGCCGTCACCCATCGAACCGGGTACAGGCGTCCCATGGACCAGTACGACAGCCAACGCCCGTGGGGCCGGTACCGGCACACGGAGGACGACACCCCGATCTACGACCGCCTGCTCGCCGAATGGCAGGCGGCCCGGCGGGACCGGGACCGGGCATCGCGTCCCGAGCCCGGTCCGCCCGGCGCGGACGGACTCGTGCCCGCTGCTCGCACCTCCTGCGAGGACCTCGGTGAATGACCTCGAAGCGTCGAACTCATTCCGGATAGAACCCATTTGAGTGGTAATGCGGAACCGACGCTTCTGTAGCCGGTTGATCAGTACGTTCCACAACGGGACGCTCTGAAAGGTGAAGCTTGATGAAGAAGATGATGGCCGGCGCAGCAGTGGCCGTGTCCCTGGTCGGTCTGTCGGCCGCCGCGGCCCCCGCGGCGATGGCGATCGGCAACGACCAGGGCACCACGTCGGTCAACGGCAACAATGGTCAGCAGGCGTTCGGCAACAGCGTCACCCAGGGCGACCACAGTCCGCAGGCACAGCTCGTCCAGGGCTCGCTGAACAAGGCGTGCGTCGGCCTGCCGGCCAAGGCCAACGCCGGTTCGCTCGTCGGCGTACTGGTGCCCGTCGCGGTCCAGGACGTCAACGTCCTGCACTCGCCGCAGAATCAGCAGTGCGCCGAGAACTCCACGCAGGCCAAGGGTGACGAGGCGCTGTCGCACATCGCGGACGACATCCCGGTGCTGTCGGGCAACGGCTCCCTCAACAGCTGACGCCTCGTGATGTGCGGGCGGCCGGGGCCGAGCCCCGGACCGCCCGCACTCCCGTGTCCGTACGGGACCCCGCGCGCCGATGCCCACCACTCCACGGGGGGTGGTGGGCATCGGACATACCCGGGTGTACGGGTCAGCCCAGGGAACGCACCGGCAGGACGCAGTGGGCTGAGGTCATGATGACGTCCTCGTCGGCGGCGAAGGAACGCAGCAGCTCCTCGCTCACGGGGTGGCCGGGCACCGCTTCCGGCCACGGGCGGGTGGCGAACATCGCGTACGCCTCGCCCTGCTCGTGGGCCGCGGCCAGCCACTGCGGTGGTACGGGGTACTGCGCGGTGAAGTGAGGAAGCGTCAGTACCGCCTGGCCGGCCTGGACAAGGAGCTTGACCGGGAGGTTCGGTGTCTCGGCGGCGCGTACGAGACCTCCGCCGACCGGCAGTCCGCTGCGCTGCAGGGCCACACGCAGGGCGGCCTCACCGGCGGCCGGGCCGTCCGACCCGTCGCCCAGCGAGTAGACGAGCAGGAAGGCGACATCGTGTCCGCCCTCGGGGTGTTCGCCACTCCACCCGATCAGGGAGAGAGTGCCCAACCGGGCTGGTGTGAACGTGCCGATGGCGGTCCGGGGTGAGGTCATGCTCGGCACCCTAACGGCCGCTGACCGGTCGTTGTGCATGCGTATCACCTGATCAAGGGAGATCTAAGGATATCTCCGACGTGAGTGCCGGACCGGGCCGGCCGCGCGCCCTCCGTGCGCCCCCCGGACGGCTGGATCAAAATGTGTTGACGCCGTCGGGCGGTCCCGGGCTATCGTGTGCAGCGTTCCGGACGGCGGGCATGAACCGCCGGTGTCGGCCCGTGCTTGGACCAGGAGGTGAGGACATTGATGACTGTCGCCGCGGTGGGCGCTGCCCACATCCCGAAGAGCATCGTTCTCACTCCCGTGGTCGCCGGCTGACCTTCTCCGTAACTTCTGCGCGCCCGTGTGCGCGTCGCCGGGGCCACCCTTTGAAGGGTTTCCCTTGTCTTTCTCCTCGTTTTCCCCGCTTTCCTCCCTCGTAGGCTCCTCCGCATCGCATCCGCTGGCACCGTACGGCTGGGACGACGACTGGGCCGCCGAGTTCGCTCCCCACGCCGAACAAGGGCTGCTGCCCGGACGGGTGGTGCGGGTGGACCGCGGTCAGTGCGATGTCGTCACCCCCGACGGCACGGTGCGCGCCGACACCGCGTTCGTGGTGCCGCGCGACCCGATGCGGATCGTCTGCACGGGTGACTGGGTCGCCGTCGACCCCGAAGGTGATCCGCAGTTCGTACGGACGCTGCTGCCGCGGCGTACCGCCTTCGTGCGCTCGACGTCGTCGAAGCGGTCCGAGGGACAGGTCCTCGCCACCAACGTCGACCACATCGTCATCTGCGTCTCGCTCGCCGTGGAGCTCGATCTGGGGCGGGTGGAACGCTTTCTGGCGCTCGCCATGTCCAGCTCCAGCGGTGACGCACTGCTGCGGGACGGGGCGTCCGCTCAGGACGGCGCCGCTCAGCCGCTGGTGGTGCTGACCAAGGCGGACCTGGTACCGGACGCCGCCACGCTGGCGTACCTCGTCCAGGACATCGAGACCGTCGCCCCCGGTGTGCAGGTGCTGCCCGTCAGCTCCGCCACCGGGGAGGGGCTCGACGTGCTCGGCGCCATCGTCTCCGGCGGTACGAGTGTGCTGCTCGGGGTGTCCGGCGCGGGTAAGTCCACGCTTGCCAACACCCTGCTCGGCGACGACGTGATGGCTGTGCAGGCAGCCCGTGACATCGACGGCAAGGGCCGGCACACCACCACCACCCGCAACCTGCTGGTCCTGCCTTCCGGGGGCGTCCTGATCGACACCCCTGGGCTGCGCGGGGTCGGCCTCTGGGACGCGGAGGCCGGTGTCGGGCAGGTGTTCTCGGACGTGGAGGAACTGGCCCGGGAGTGCCGCTTCCACGACTGCAACCATGAGTCCGAGCCCGGCTGCGCAGTACTCGCCGCCATCGAGGACGGCGCGCTGCCCGAGCGGCGCCTGGACAGCTACCGCAAGCTGCTCCGCGAGAACCAGCGCATCGTCGCCAAGACCGATGCCCGGGTGCGGTCCGAGATCCGCCGCGACTGGAAGCGCAAGGGGGCCGAGGGCCGGGCGGCCATGGACGCCAAGCGGGGCCGGCTGCGGTAGCGCACGGGAGGTGGGTCCACGTCCGAAAACCGCGAGTGCGCCATTGGGGGGTGGCGCACACTGGACGGTGTGATGGACGAACAGACCAGGTACGAGGCGGTGAGCAGCCGCGACGCGCGTTTCGACGGGGAGTTCTTCTTCGCCGTCGAGACCACCGGCATCTACTGCCGGCCGAGCTGCCCCGCCGTCACCCCCAAGCGGAAGAACGTCCGCTTCTACCCGACCGCGGCCGCCGCCCAGGGCCACGGCTTCCGGGCCTGCAGGCGATGCCGCCCGGACGCCGTCCCGGGGTCCGCGGAATGGGACGTACGCGCCGACGTCGTCGGCCGCGCCATGCGGATGATCGGCGACGGCGTGGTCGACCGTGAGGGCGTTCCCGGTCTCGCCCACCGGCTCGGCTACAGCTCGCGCCAGGTGCAGCGGCAGCTCAACGCCGAGCTGGGCGCCGGACCCGTCGCCCTGGCCCGGGCCCAGCGCGCACACACCGCACGGGTGCTGCTCCAGACGACCGGGCTGCCCGTCACCGAGATCGTGTTCGCCTCGGGCTTCGCCAGCGTGCGCCAGTTCAACGACACGATCCGGCAGATCTACGCCCGTACGCCGAGCGCACTGCGGGCCGAGGCCGGGACCGGGCTGGGCGCGGCGGTACGGGAGGCGCGCACGACCGGGGTTCCGCTCCGGCTCGCCCACCGCGGGCCGTACGCCGCCCGTGAGGTCTTCGATCTGCTGGCCGGTGAAACGGTCGCCCGGATCGAGGAGATGAGCGGCGAGCCCGGCGCCCGTACCTACCGGCGCACCCTGCGGCTGCCGTACGGGACGGGCATCGTCGCCGTCGACGAGCGGTCCGCGGGGGCGTGGCTGGACGCCCGGATCCACCTGACCGATCTGCGTGACCTGACGACGGCGGTGCAGCGGCTGCGGCGCCTCTTCGACCTGGACGCCGATCCGTACGCCGTCGACGAGCGGCTCGGCGCCGACCCGCTGCTCGCACCGAGCGTCGCCGCCCGCCCGGGGGTGCGGTCGCCGGGGGCGGCGGACCCGGAGGAGTTCGCCGTACGGACGCTGGTGGGCCGGGACGCGGCGGAGCGGCTCGTGGAGATGTACGGGAAGGTTCTGGACGTGCCCTGCGGAGGGCTCACGCATGTGTTCCCTGAGCCGGGAGCGCTGGCGGGAGAGGCGGAGGGTCCGGCGCTGCGGGCGCTGGCGGCCGCGCTGGCGGACGGGGACGTACGGCTCGACGCCGGGGCGGACCGCGAGGAGGCCGAGTGTGCGCTGCTGCGGCTGCCGGGGATCGGCCCGGCGGCCGCGGCGCTGATCAGGATGCGGGCGCTCGGTGACCCCGATGTGGATCCGGACGGGCGCCCCGAGGGGGAGCGGTGGCGACCCTGGCGGTCGTACGCCGTGCGCCACCTGGAGCTCCGGGGACCGTCTTCGGATCATGCCGGATCGGCCTGATCCGAACAGGACAGCCCTCAGGCCTCTTCTCACGACCGCGCCGGCCTGCCCCGTCCTGGCGGTCATGCGCTACCGGCAGTGGCCCGCACCCACCGGCCGACCGACGTCGTCTTCACGTAATCCCTGCCAACCGGCTTGGCCGGCGTGTCTGTTGACGTCGACTAGATACTGAGTGTAGACACCGAGGTATGACTGTCCCTCTGGCGCTCCTCGGACTCCTCGAACGGGAGTCGAGCCACGGCTACGACCTCAAGCGCGACTACGACGCCTACTTCGGCCGAGGCAAGCCGCTGCCCGCCGGACAGGTCTACTCGACCTTGGGCCGCCTCGCCCGCGACGGGAAGGTCGAGGTCGGCGAGACCGAGCCCGGGTCGGGGCCGGACCGCAAGCGCTACGTGATCACCGAGCTGGGGGTCACGCAGGTCGAGACCTGGCTGACCGAGCCGGTCGCGGGTGAACCGCACCTGCAGACGGTGCTGTTCACCAAGGTCGTACTGGCGCTGCTGCTGGAGCGCGACCCCCGCGCGTACCTCGACATCCAGCGCGCCGCCCACATGGAGCGGATGCGGGAGCTGACCGAACTGCGCCGGACCGGCAGCACGATCGACTCGCTGCTCGCCGACCACGGCGTGTACCACCTGGAGGCCGATCTGCGGTGGATCGACCAGACCGTGGCGCGGCTCGCCGCCCTGACAGCCGAGGTGCGCTCATGAGTTCGGACGAAGGCTTTCTCGTCGAAGCGCGCAACGCCGTCCTGTCGTTCGGGCAGACACCCGCGCTGCAGGGTGCGAACCTCTCCGCCCGGGCCGGCGAGATCCTCGCCGTCACCGGCCCGAGCGGCTCCGGCAAGTCCACGCTGCTGCACTGCCTGGCCGGGATCCTCGTCCCCGACTCCGGCGAGATCTGGTTCGACGGCCGCCGCGTCGACACCCGGCGCGAGCCCGAGCGCAGCGCGTTACGCCGGGATCACTTCGGCTTCGTCTTCCAGTTCGGTCAGCTCGTCCCCGAACTGACCGCCGAGGAGAACGTCGCCCTGCCGCTGCTGCTCGCCAAGTCCCGCAGGGCGAGCGCGCTGGCCGAGGCCCGGCCGTGGTTCGGGCGGCTCGGCCTGGACGGTCTCGAGGGGCGCCGATCCGGCGAACTCTCCGGCGGGCAGGCACAGCGTGTCGCCCTGGCCCGTGCCCTGGTCTCCCGGCCCAAGGTGCTGTTCGCCGACGAGCCGACCGGGTCGCTCGACTCGCTCACCGGCGAGCACGTGATGGACCTGCTGGTCGCCTCCGTGCGCGAGGAGGGCACCACCGTCGTCCTCGTCACCCACGAGCCGCGGGTGGCCGCCTTCGCGAGCCGCGAAGTCATCGTCCGCGACGGCAAGGTGACGCCGCTGTCCGTCGGACGGCTCGCCTCGTGATCCGCCTCGGCCTGCGCCTCACCCTGAGCGGTGGCAGGGAGGCCGCCTCCCGCCTCGCCGTCATCGCGGCCGCCGTCGCCCTCGGGGTCGGCCTGCTGCTGAGCATCCTGGCGGCCATCAATGCCACCGCCACCCAGAACAGCCGGAACGCCTGGCTCAACACCGGCACCGGCACGAGCGCGTCGAGCCAGTCGGCGGCGAAGGCGGACACGGACCCGCTGTGGTGGCTGCTCAGGGCGGACCACTTCGACGGCAAAACCATCGGCCGCGTCGACGTCGCCGCCACCGGCCCGAACTCCCCGGTCCCACCGGGGCTCTCACGCCTTCCCGGACCGGGCGAGTTCTACGCCTCACCGGCCCTCAGCAAGATCCTCCACTCCACCCCGGCCGCCGAACTCGCCGACCGCTACCCCGGCCACCAGGTCGGCACGGTCGGCAAGGCGGCGCTCCCGGGCCCGGACTCCCTGGTCGTCGTCATCGGCCACAGCCCCGACCAGCTCGCGAAACAACACGACGCCACCCGGGTCACCTCGATCACCACCGTGACCCCAAGCAGCTGCAACGGAACGAACTGTACGGTCAGGACGGGCATCGACAGCCGGGGCATCAAGCTCATCCTCTCCGTCGCGGGCACCGCCCTGATCTTCCCCGTGCTCATCCTCATCGGCACGGCCACCCGGCTGACAGCCGCCCGTCGCGAGCAGCGCTTCGCCGCGATGCGCCTGGTGGGCGCCACGCCGCGGCAAATCTCGGTGATCTCGGCCGTCGAATCGACGGTCGCCGCGGTCATCGGTACGGCCGTCGGCTTCGGCCTCTTCCACCTGTTCCGTACGCAGCTGGCGGCGGTCAACCTCACGAGTACGCCGTACTTCGCCGACGATCTCACGCTCCGGACCAGCAACATCCTTCTCGTCTCCGTCGCCGTTCCGGTGGGGGCCGCGATCGCGGCCCGGATCGCCCTGCGCCGCGTGCAGGTCTCCCCGCTCGGGGTCACCCGGCGCGTCACACCGCGCCCGCCGCGGGTCCACCGGATGATCCCACTGGCCGCCGGTATCGCCGAACTCTCGTACATCATCGGCCGGGTGCCCAGGAGCACCAACGGTCAGATCTGGGTCTTCGTCCCGGGAATCCTGCTGGTCCTGACCGGACTCGTCATCGCCGGCCCCTGGCTGACCATGGCCGGAGCCCGCGTCCTGGCCCGGCACACCAGCCGGCCCGCGCTGCTCGTCGCGGGCCGACGGCTCGCGGACGACCCGAAGGCCGGCTTCCGCGCGGTCAGCGGGCTGGTCCTCGCCCTGTGCGTCACCAGCGCGGCCGTCGGGATCATCGGCTCGCTGAACGCCGAGCGCAGCATCCCGCAGGCCGGCCGGACGGTCGCCGGCGCCCTGGACGCCAACTACGTCCAAGGCTTCAACCGCACTACCGGACGTCAGATCGGCAGCGTGCCCCCGCTCTCGAAGGCCGCGCTCGGCGACCTGAACTCCGTACCTGGCGTCAAGGGCGTGCTGGTGATCCACACGAACCCGCTCGGCACCACGGACCCGGCCCATCACGGCCCCCGAGGCTCCGTGACACCGCCGGTGGCCGGCCTGGCCTCGTGCACGGAGCTCGCGAAGATGCCGGCCCACAGCGTATGCGCCTCCGGAGCCGAAGCGGCGTCGGTCACCCAGAACTACGGCAGCTTCGGGACGTACCACTGGCAGCACTGGCCCACGGCATGGCCCGCCGCCGGCATCTCCGCCCAACGCCTCGCCCGCCTCCCGGTCCAGGAGATCGTCGTGGCCACCAACGGGTCGACGTCGGCGATCGAACAAGCGCGCACCATCCTCGCGAACACGTATCCCGACCAGGACGTCCCACGGACCGTCCGCGAGGACCACGCCGAAAGGGGCGCACAGCTCGCCGGATACCAGCAACTGGCCGACGTGGTCATCCTGGTCAGTTTCCCCATCGCCGGCTGCAGCCTGGCGGTGAGCGTGGCCGGGGGCCTGCGCGACCGCAAGCGCCCCTTCAGCCTGCTGCGGCTGACCGGCACACAGCTCGGGGTGCTGCGGCGGGTGGTGCTTCTGGAGAGCGCGGTCCCGCTCCTGGTGGTCGCCGTGGTGGCGATCGGGATGGGCTTCCTGGCTGCCCAGCTGTTCGTGCAGGCCCAGTTCAGGTACTCGATCCGGGCACCGGGGATCCAGTACTACGCGATCGTGCTCGCCGGGCTCGTTGCCTCGCTGGGGGTCATCGCATCCACGATGCCGCTGCTCAGGCGCATCACGGGACCCGAAACGGCACGCAACGAGTAGCAGGGACGACGACGGCTCGGACCAGCTGACTGACTGCAGTCGGTCCGAGCCGCCCCTCGTTCGGGGCCGCAGGATCGCCCACACCCCCACATCGTCCGGCGCATCGGACGGTGGTCCTACGCCGTACGACCCGCGGCCGGGGCCGGACTCAGACTGGCAGGCCCCAGCGTGGCGCGGTGGCGTTCGGGGTGACCGGGCGGATCGTCAGGTCCGGGCGGTCACCCTCGGCCGTGATGAGCGCCGAGTCGCCCTTGCGGAGCTCGATCCGGACCGTGCCGTCCGCCACCTCCTCGTACCGCAGCGGCCGTCCGTGCTGGTCCCGGATCTCGATCGGGCCCTCGATGCCGTGGCGTACGACGCAGGGGGCGCCGGCCTCGCTGGTCAGCCGGAGCCAGCGGGTGCGGCCCTCCTCCCGTACCGCGCTGAGCAGGAACGCGCCCTGGGTGCGGAAGTCATGGACGGTCAACTCCCGCCAGGCGGCGGGCAGCGCGGGAAAGACCCTGATCGTGCCGCCCCAGGACTGGCACACCATGTCGTGCAGCGACTGGGCCGCGGAGAGCGGGGTCTCGATGACCGGGCCCGACTCCTTGTACATGGTGTTCGCCTGGATGAAGCGGCTCATCAGCTGGCCGAGGTACTTCAACGCGTCCTCGCCCTTGCCGAGCAGCGCGGACATCGAGGCGGCGCCGGTGAAGGTATAGCCCTGCAGAGCGCCTTCGAACCCCACCCAGTGGGCGAGGGACTTCTCGATCAGGGCGCGTTCGTCGGGTGTCGCACCCGTCACCTCGTACAGCGGATACACCGCGAGCATGTGTGAGTAGTGACGGTGCGACTTCGCGAACGGGACCCCGGCGCCGATCATGAACCCGTTGGCGTCGACCGGGTACGGAGCGAGCTTGGTCAGTACCTCCTGCCAGCGTGCGGTCAGCGGGTCGTCGACGCCGAGCTGCTTCGCCGAGTCCAGCAGAGTGCGGCAGCCCCAGCGCAGCAGCATCAGGTCGTAGTTGCAGTCGGCGGCGTTGACGCCGTACTCGGGGGAGAACGTCGCCGGGAGATGCAGCTTGCCGTCCGCGCCGGGCGTCAGGAAGTGCAGGTAGTAGTTGACGGCCTTGCGCAGCAGCGGGAACAGCGTGTCGCGCAGGATCGACTCGTCCATGGTGTGCCGGTAGGACAGCCACACGTTGTGCAGCGCCCAGGTGAGGTTGCCGACCTCGGGGGTGGGAGGGTCCTGGCCGGGAATGCCGACGCCGTAGCCGAGGACGGGGGCGGTGGCACCGCCGTTGATCAGCTGCGGGTCCGTGGTGCGTGGCAGTCCGGCCGAATCAGCTCGGTAGGGGGCGGCCACTTCCTTGGAGAGGTTGTCGCGGAATTCGCTCAGGGACCGGGTGATCGCGTCGAGCTCCAGGTGGTTGGAGCCATGGATCAGCCAGTACTCCAGCTGGGCGTTGAGGTTCCACCAGGTGTTGGGCCAGGGAGTGGGTTCGAGCCAGGGACCGGAAGTGGCCATCACGGGCGCGTCCTTACGCGCCGCCGATGCCGTCTTGTACAGCTGGATCCAGTAGAAGCGCTGCATCCGGGCGTCCGGGAGCGACAGGAAGCTCTTCCGGTAGAACCGGTCCCACCAGGCGCGGTGGGGCGTGGCGAGCAGGCCGTACGGGAGCACGGAAGCGGTGGTGACGGTACGCAGCGCGCGGTCACGGGCCGTCGTCCTCGGGTGGGAGTGCGCGACGGTGACGTACAGCGTGCGGCTGTCGCCCCTGGTGCGCTCCCGCCAGGCGGTGACATGCTCGCCGCCCGCCAGCAGCGGCTGGACGGCGGCCGACGATCCCCCGTGCTCCTCGACGGTGGCGGGCGGATTGCCGGTGTAGCCGGCGGGAGGCTTCTGGAAGCCGGCTCGCGGGCTGATGGCATCGGCCGGGTGGAAGACCCAGCGGAAGCCCTGCTCGCCCTCGCTCGGGGTGATTTCGACGGCCAGCAGATCGTTGGAGGAGTGGACGAAGGCGCGCAGCTTCAGGGTGCCCGCAGTGGTGGTGATCGTGCCTTCGAGTTCGGCGGTGCGCAGCCGCATCCACCACTCGATGCCGGTGATGGTGCCGGCCGGTTCCAGGGTGAAGTGGCCGATCGGCAGGCGGGCGAGGCCGAAGAGGGAGCCGAACTCGGGGCGGTGGTCCTGGACCTCGGAGTGCTGGACGTTGAAACGGACGGCCGTGGTGGTGGCGCCGGGTTCGGCGTAGATGCCGGAGCCGAGGCGGCCGTTGCCCAGGTACGGACCCTCGTACCAGGTCTTGGGCAGTTTCTGCCAGAGGAGGTCGGCGTCGTCGAGGACGGTGCGCCAGCTGTCGTCAGGGGAGTGCACGACGGGGACGCCGGGGGCCGCGGACGGGGTGGTGGTCGGCGCGGACGCCTGGGCGGGGACGGCTGCGCCGCCCATCATCAGCGCGCCGCCGAGCGCGGTGCCGGTGGCGAGAACAGTTCTTCGGGAGTGGGACGGCGACGAGGGGGCGGTCCCGGGCGTGCGGGAAGGATCCGGTGCAGTGGGCAAGGCGTCTCCTGGCGACTCGTACACAGGCGCATCAATTCATCCGAGCTATTCCTTGACGGAAGGTAAGCAAGGGGCGCCTAGGCGTCAATAGTCCGGGAGAGATCCGATGTGTTTCCGTCCACCTGGACGGAATCCACGCTGGTGGTCGCGGGGAAGAGGTCGGGCGGTCAGCCCCGGAGCACCGCTCCCAGCCACGCCCCCGTCACCAGCAGACACGCGAAAAGCTCGACGAGTACGGAGTAGCCGGTGGCCCGCATCACCGAACGGAGCGAGGTCCGCGCCGCGCCACCGCTGCCGAGCCGCAGGCGCTCCGCGCCGTAGATCGCCCCGACGTATCCCAGGATTCCGCCCACCACCGGCACCAGGAAGAAGCCCACGATCCCGGCGATCCCGCCCAGCATCAGCGTCCTGCGCGGCGCCCCGGCCTCGCGCGGACGGCGCGGGCGCAGCAGCGGTTTCAGCGCCTGGTTGAGCAGCAGGAGTACGGTGGCGCCGATCAGTACGACCCAGGCGGTCGGGGTCACGTCGGTGAGCGCCCACCACAGCACGGCGGCCCAGACAATCGCCTGGCCGGGCACCCCGGGCACCAGCACGCCCACCAGACCGATCAGCATGACCAGGCCGACGGCGACGAGCTGCCACACACCCATCTCACCAGCCTGCCCGAGTCCGGCCTGTCCCGCCCGTCAGCAGGGGTCGGGGCGGACGCCGTCGGCGCAGCTCAGAAGGGTGATGGGTCAGTCCCGAAGCCGTGGCGGACCCGTCTCGCTCAGGCCCGCGGCGTGCGGGCCACCCAGCCCCGTTCGTACGCGTGCCAGCCCAGCTGCAGCCGCGTCGACACGCCGGTCAGCTCCATCAGGCCCTTCACCCGCCGCTGCACGGTCCGCAGTCCCAGCTCCAGCTGTTTCGCCACGCTCGCGTCCGTCAGGCCGGCCAGCAGCAGCGACAGAATCTCCAGATCGGTCGGATCGGGGCCGACGGGGTCCTCGTGAGCCCAGCCGCTCTCGCCCAGCCGCAACGGCATGGCGTCGCGCCACACCGCCTCGAAGAGACCCATCAACGACTCCAGCAGCCCGGAGGCATGGACGACCAGCGCCGCGGGCTCGGCGCCCCGGCCGGTCAGCGGCACCATCGCCAGGGAGGCGTCGGCGACGACCAGCTTGGTCGGCACCCGGTCGACCACCCGGCACTGTTCGTCCCGGCTCAGGGCCGCCGACAGCTCCAGGATTCCGGACGGCAGTGCGAGCACCTCCCGCTCGATCACCACCCGGAAGGACACCCCACGGGTCGCCGCCTGCTCCTCGGACTCGTTGTCCATGCCGCTGACGGCAATCGGCTTCCCGGTGACGAGGGCGCACACCTCGCTGGTCGCACCCAGCTGCAACTGGTGGAAGCGGTGCGCCACCGCGCTCGCTCCCGTGACCACCTCGACCAGATCGTGTACGGCCGGCTCGGCCGCGTCCGACCGGTACTCCTCGGCGAGCAGCGCCGCCGCCAGTTCCGCCTGTTCCAGTTCGTGGCGCTGCTGGGTCAGCAGCGCGCCCAGGGCGACCCCCGGTGGCGCCGCCACCCACCGCCCGGTGCGGGCGGACGACTGGGCGGCGAGGCCCTGTTGTTCCAGTCGGCGAAGCGCCCGCTCGGTCTCCGACTCGGGAAGTCCCAGCCGGTGTGCGAGGTCGGAGACCTCCGCTGCGCCCACCGCGACGAGCGCGCGGTAGGCGGACTCCTGTCTCCCGTCGAGACCTATGGCTCCCAGCACCCTTGGACCCTCCCCGGACGCATCAATTCCGCATCGTTCCGCCCTCTTCGGCCGGCCGGTCGTGGCGGAAAGCGGCCACGGCGTAAACCCGCCGTGTACATCATCCCTGCATCGCCCGTCGCCATGCCAATGTGGCGCCCACCGCAGCACCAATAGCCTCCGGAATCAGGCAGCTTGTGCTGTCCTGTTCCGGATTCATCTGGGGAGAGCGATGCGCCCGATATCGCGTACGGCACTGGGGGCGGCGACCGCCGCGGTCCTGGCCGTCACCGTGGTCGCGCCGTCCGTGGCAGCGCCACCGACGGAGTCCACATCGAAGAGACCGCTGACCGGCAGCGCGGCAGCCGGTGCCGACGCCGCCGCGAAGGGCGGCAAACCGGTCACCGTCACCCTTGTCACCGGCGACAAGGTCCTGGTGAGCACGGACCGTTCGGGGGCCCCGTCGGCCACCGCACTGCCCCGTGAGGACGGCACCGTACCCCTCGTACAGACTCGGCAGTCCGGCAAGGACCTGTACGTCTACCCGGACACCGCGACCGAGGCGCTCGCCGCGGGCACGGTCGACGAGGAACTCTTCAACGTCACCGGACTGATCCGCCAGGGCTACGACGACGCGAGCACCACGTCGCTGCCGTTGATCGCGGTCTACGGCCAGAACCTGGCCCGTTCAGCGCCCGCCGCCCCGCGCGGCGCGAAGCGCGGCCTTTCGCTCGACGCCATCGACGGTGTCGCGCTCAAGGCGGACAAGGCGAAGGCCACCGACTTCTGGTCGGACGTCACCAACAACCGCTCCCGCTCCGCCTCCGGTCTGAAGAAGCTCTGGCTCGACCGCAAGGTTCAGGCCACCCTCGACAGGTCGACCAAGCAGATCGGCGCCGACCTCGCCTGGGCCGCCGGATACGACGGCAAGGGCACCAAGGTCGCCGTCCTCGACACCGGTGTCGACGCCGAACACCCCGATCTCAAGGGCCGGATCGCCGCCTCGGAGAACTTCACCGACTCCGACACCACCGACGACCGGCAGGGCCACGGCACCCACACCATCTCCACCGTGGGCGGCACCGGCGCGGCCAGCGACGGCAAGAAGAAGGGCGTCGCACCCGGCGCCGACCTGCTCGCCGGCAAGGTCCTCAACGACAGCGGCTTCGGTGCCGAGTCCTGGATCATCGCCGGTATGCAGTGGGCCGTCGACCAGAAGGCCGATGTCGTCTCCATGAGCCTCGGGAGTCCGACGCCGACCGACTGCACCGACCCGATGAGCGTCGCCGCCGAGGAACTCGCCCAGAGCAAGAACACCTTGTTCGTCGTCGCGGCGGGCAACTCCGGCCCGACGCTGAACACCGTCTCCTCCCCGGGCTGCGCCCCGAGCGTGCTGACCGTCGGCGCCGTCGACCGCGACGACTCCACGGCCCAGTTCTCCAGCCGCGGACCCGTGATCGACGCGCACACCCTCAAGCCCGAGATCGCCGCTCCCGGCGTCGCCATCTCGGCGGCGGCGGCCGGTGGCCGAGGTGTCTACGCGTACCGGACGATGTCCGGCACATCGATGGCCACCCCGCATGTCGCGGGCGCAGCAGCCATCGTGAAGCAGCGTCACCCGGACTGGACCGCACAGCAGATCAAGGCGGCCCTCGTCTCCTCCGCGAAGAGCGACATCCCGGGTGACGTGCGGGAGACCGGCGGCGGCCGCCTCGATGTGAAGGCCGCCATCGACACCACCGTCGTCGGTGCCCCCGCCGTCCAGGGAGGCACGTTCAACTGGCCTCAGGGCAAGTCCGACCGCACCACGGTCGACGTCCCCTACACCAACTCCGGCTCCGAGCCGGTGAAGCTGTCGCTGGAGGTCCAGGGCGTCACCGGCAACGACGGCTCGGCCGTCCGCTCCTCCGTCGCGAAGCTCGACGCGAGCAGTGTCACCGTCCCGGCCGGAGCCACCGTCAAGGTCCCGCTGCAGATCGACCCGACCGCGCAGCTGAAGGCCGCCCAGTACGGTGATGTCACCGGGCGTGTGCTGGCCACCGGCGCCGACGGCGTCAAGGTCTCCACCCCGTTCTCGCTGTACGTCGGCGCGGAGACCGTCACCCTGCGGGTCAAGCTGGTCGACCGGACCGGAAAGCCCGCCGCGGGCTCCTCCTCGCTGGACGTCATCGGCACCGACACCGCCACCGGTGAGCGCCGCTTCAACGACGGCTCGGCCGACCAGGTGTACCAGGTGCGCCCCGGCGCCTACTTCGTCTCCAGCTTCATCATGTCGCCGGACCCGAAGGACGCCACCGGCAGGCTCGTCGAGTCCGTCGGCTACCTGGCGCGCCCGCAGCTGAACGTCACCAAGGACACCACCGTGGTGCTGGACGCCCGCAAGGCGCATCGGATCCAGGTGAGGACCGAGGACCGCGCGTCCGAGAACCGTTCCACGACCCTCGCCTTCGGCCGCAGCTGGGACGACCTCTGGCTGCACTCGGGCTCCATCACCGGCACCCGCATCGTCAAGAACTACCTGGTCGACATTGAGGGCCGGGCGAGCGACGGTGACTTCGAGTTCGACAGCGCCTGGCGTGCGTACGCACCGCAGATCGAGAAGCTCTCGGTCGTCGGCGGCGCCGAACTGCACCCGGTGCTCGCGAGCACCGGCTCCGTCAACCTCGACGGTACCGGCGAGGCCGCGCTCGTCGACGCGGGCAGCGGCACCCCCGCGGAGCTGAAGGCCGCCGATGTCACGGGCAAGATCGCCCTGGTGAAGGTCGCCGACGACGGATCCGTGAGCGTCCTGGCGCGGAACGCCAAGGCCGCCGGGGCCAAGGCGATCATCGTGCACCGGCCGTCCGCCGGCCTCTGGCAGCCGTCCGTGGGCTTTGGCTCGGCGCCGCTGCCCTCCCTCGCCGTCGAAGCGAGTGAGGCCGCCGACCTGAACGCCGCCCTGGCCGCCGGTCCCGTGAAGCTGAGCTGGAAGGGCACCGCCGCCAGCCCGTTCGTCTACAACCTGAGCTTCCCCGAGACCGGCCCGGTCACCTCGGACCGCACGTACAAGGTCCGTGACAGCGAACTCGGCAGGTCCACCGCCACGTACGAGGCGATGGGTGTCGCGGCCGACTACGTCGATTCGATGGTCTTCGGCCGTCCGTACGGCGGGCGTTACTCCGCATCGTTCGACACCGTCGCCGTCCCGGGCAAGCGCACCGAGTACTACTCGGCGGGCGACACCGCCTGGGAGCGCTACGTCTCCTCCAGCTTCCCCTGGGGCGAGTCCATGGTCGACCCGGCGCACACCTACACGGCCGGCTCGAAGCGCACGGAGAACTGGTACCGGGGGATCGTCGGTCCGTCCACTCCGCGCGACTCCCAGGGCAACGAAGTGCTCGCCGCCGAGCGTCAGGACAACCTGATCGGTGTCGCCCCGGGCTTCTGGGCCGACAGCGAACACGCCGGTATCCAGGGCTCCTTCGGGGATCTGGGCAACATGAGGCTCACCAGCGGTGGCAAGGTGCTCGGCGAGTCCGCTTGGCCGTCCGGGGTGTTCACCGTCCCGGCCGAGGACGCGGCATACGAACTCACCATGCAGACCTTCAAGTTCGGTTCGCCCGCTGCCGTGTGGAAGCGGTCCACCCAGACCGAGACCACCTGGAAGTTCCGTTCGAAGCGGGACGAGAACGCGTACTCCCAGGGTATTCCGCTGCTGTTCCCCGGATACGACCTGGCCACGGACGGCATGAAGACCCTGGCGGCGCAGGACGGCCAGAAGATCGGCCTGAGTGCCACGGGCCACGCCGGCTACACGCCCGGCAAGCTGACCGCGGCCAAGGTCTCGTACTCGTACGACGGTGGCACGACCTGGACCCAGGCCACCACCGCACAGCAGGACGGGCGTTGGACCGCGACCGTGAACCACGCGGGTGCGGCCGGCAAGCCGGTCACGCTGAAGACGGAACTGACGGACGCCAACGGAAACTCCGTCGTCCAGACCGTCGTCGACGCGTACGCGGTGCGCTGACCTCGGCCACACCATGACCGGTCCGCCGGGCGTCCTTCCCGTGGGGGGTGGGGTCGCCCGGCGGACCTCTTTTTCCTGATGACCCGTTTTCGTACGGCCCGTGCGGTGGACAATAAGGGCATGAGTCAGCAGGGGGAGAGGCCCGCCGCCCACGAGGACGACTGGTGGCGCAAGCTGTACGACGAATCCGCCCCGGACGCCGGGGCGAGCAACGCGGCCGACAGTCTCGACGACCGATTCGACTCGGCTTCGGGGGCGGTGGGTCCGGCGGGGCCCGACGCGGGCATCGCCCGTCCGGAACCACCCCGCGTGGCGCCCGCCGACGGTCCGCCCGTGCCGCCTCCGCCGCCACCTGCACCTCCGCCTCCGCCTCGGCCTCCGTCGGCACCGGAACCTCCACCTCCGCCGCCCGTGCAATCCGTACAGGCGCCTGCGCCGTGGGAACCGCCGGCCGGCCCCTCGCGGCCGAGGACATTCACCACACCGCCGCCGGCCCCGCCGCCGGCCCCTGTCGAAGCGCCGGCCACAGCCTCCGTTCCGCCGCTCCCGCGACGGCCGGTCGCCTCGAAGCCGACGGCGTCCGAGGCGGGACCGACCACCGTGCTCCCGGCCGCACCGAGCCCCGGGACCGCTCCCGAACCCCCTCCCGCCCCCGCGGCGCGCCCGGGCCTCTCGTACGTGGGCGACCGCCCGCCCACCTACGACGCCGAACCGACCGCCCTCCCCACCACCGTCCCCCAGGAACTGGACGGCCTCGTCGCCGATACCGTGCTCGACGGCGCCCGCTACGGGACGTACACCCTGCGCGCCGCCTCTGTGCGCGGCGACTCCGCCCGGTTCAGGGGAGAGCCCCGACGCGACGCCCTGCTCACCGTGCGGTTCGGCGCCGCCGAGAACGCCCTCGTGCTCGTCGCGGTCGCCAGCGGCGCCCGTGCCACCGAGAGTGCGCATCTCGCGGCCGCAGACGCCTGCCGCTGGATCGGCGGAGCCGTCGGCCGCAGCCACGCCCGGCTCTCCGAGGACATAAGAGCGGGTCGCCGCGGCGACCTCAAGTCAGGCCTGCAGCGCCTCACCGACCGCAGCTACGGCAAGCTCCGCGCCCGCGCTGTCGAGCTGGGGCTCGAACCGGAGGAGTACACCGCGGGGCTGCGGTGCCTGCTGCTGTCGGCCGATCCCGCCTGCCGGACCCGGGTCTTCTTCGGGGTGGGCGGCGGGGGACTCTTCCGGCTGCGGGACGGCGTCTGGCAGGACCTCGAACCGGACGTCCCGGAGACCGGGATCACGACCGGGCAGGCCGTCGTCGGCTTCGGGTCCGTGCCCCCCGGGAGCGAGCCCGACGGCGACCGGCTGACCATGGACCTGGGGATCGCGACGCCTCCGTCCCCATACGTCGAGAGCCCGCCACCGCCACCCGCGCAGCCGTTCCGGTTCCGGGCCTCGGTGGCCCGCTCGGGGGACACGCTGCTCCTGTGCAGTACCGGTCTCGCCGAGCCGCTGCGCGGCGAACCCGCCCTCGCCGAGGAACTCGCCGACCGCTGGACGCCCGAGGAGCCGCCCGGCCTGGCGGCTTTCCTCGCGGACACACAGCTCAGGGTGAAGGGGTACGCCGACGACCGTACGAGTGTCGGCGTCTGGGAGGCGTAACCGCGCGCGCCATGGGTTGATGGACTCCTAGCGCGGAGAGGATACGCACCCATGGCCAAGCAGAACGTGTCGGAGCAGTTCGTCGACATTCTCGTCCGGGCGGGCGTCAAGCGCCTGTACGGCGTCGTCGGTGACAGCCTCAACCCGGTCGTCGACGCCATTCGCCGCAACGCGGCCATCGAGTGGATCCAGGTCAGACACGAGGAGACCGCCGCCTTCGCCGCCGGCGCCGAGGCCCAGATCACCGGGTCCCTGGCCGCCTGCGCGGGTTCCTGCGGCCCCGGCAATCTGCACCTCATCAACGGACTCTACGACGCCCACCGCTCGATGGCCCCGGTCCTCGCCCTTGCCTCGCACATCCCTTCGAGCGAGATCGGTCTCGGCTACTTCCAGGAGACCCATCCGGAGCTGCTCTTCCAGGAGTGCAGCCACTACAACGAGATGATCTCCAACCCGCAGCAGATGCCCAGGCTGCTCCAGAGCGCTATCCAGCACGCGATCGGACGCGGCGGGGTCAGCGTCGTCTCGATGCCGGGCGACATCGCCTCCCAGCCGGCACCGGAAAAATCGATCGAGCACGCCCTGGTCACCGCGCGGCCGACGGTCCGACCCGGTGACGAGGAGATCGAGAAGCTACGCCGGATGGTCGACGACGCGAAGCGGGTGACGCTGTTCTGCGGCAGCGGCACGGCGGGCGCCCACGCCGAGGTCATGGAGTTCGCCGAGCGGGTGAAGGCCCCCGTCGGTCATGCGCTGCGCGGCAAGGAGTGGATCCAGTACGACAACCCGTACGACGTCGGCATGAGCGGACTGCTCGGCTACGGTGCCGCGTACGAGGCGACCAACGAGTGCGATCTGCTGATCCTGCTCGGCACCGACTTCCCGTACAACGCCTTCCTGCCCACCGATGTGAAGATCGTCCAGGTCGATGTGCGCCCCGAGAACCTGGGCCGCCGCTCCAAGCTGGATCTGGCGATCTGGGGCGATGTCCGGGAAACGCTGCGCTGTCTGACGCCCCAGGTGAAGGTCAAGACCGACCGCAAGTTCCTCGACCGGATGCTCAAGAAGCACGCCGACGCGCTGGAGGGCGTGGTCAAGGCGTACACCCGCAAGGTCGAGAAGCACATCCCGATCCACCCCGAGTACGTCGCCTCGGTGCTCGACGATCTCGCGGACGACGACGCGGTGTTCACCGTCGACACCGGCATGTGCAACGTGTGGGCGGCCCGCTATCTCACCCCCAACGGCAAGCGCCGGGTGATCGGTTCGTTCAGTCACGGCTCGATGGCCAACGCGCTGCCGCAGGCGATCGGCGCCCAGTTCGTCGACCGGAGCCGGCAGGTCGTGTCGATGTCCGGCGACGGCGGATTCACCATGCTGATGGGCGACTTCCTCACTCTGGTCCAGTACAACCTTCCGGTGAAGGTGGTCCTGTTCAACAACTCCTCGCTCTCCATGGTCGAGTTGGAGATGCTGGTGGCGGGGCTGCCGTCGTTCGGTACGACCAACAAGAACCCGGACTTCGCGGCGATCGCCCGGGCGGCCGGGGCGTACGGCGTACGGGTGGAGAGGCCGAAGCAGCTCGAAGGCGCCCTCAAGGACGCCTTCAAGCACAAGGGACCGGCCCTGGTCGATGTTGTCACCGACCCCAACGCGCTCTCCATCCCGCCGAAGATCAGCGCGGAGATGGTGACCGGCTTCGCGCTCTCCGCGAGCAAGATCGTGCTGGACGGCGGCGTGGGCCGGATGCTTCAGATGGCCCGCTCCAACCTGCGGAACGTACCCCGTCCCTAGGGCGCGTATCGAGTTGTGATCAATGGATGGTCCGGGTGAGATCCTTGATCCAGATCATCGAGGCGCGCAGGTGGAGGCCGGCGAGGTAGCTGTCCGGGGTCTTGCCGTATCGGGCGGCGATGCCTCGCCGTGCTTGCACGAAGCCTGCCCGTCTCGGCGTTCTGCTCCGGACACCGCACCGGAGAACGGCGTTGAACGGGAGCGGCTGACTCCAATCCGCCTCATTATTGCTGCTGTCCAAGGAGGACTCCGCGATGTGGCCCAGCATTATTGCCGTGGTCGGCACACTGCTTGGGGGCGCTCTGACCGGGCTGCTTCAGATCAAGAGTGCGCGGATCGCTCAGAGCGCTGCCCGTGCTGACCAGAGGGCAGAAGCGCTGCGCAGGGCGCTGGGCGAATTGGTGGCCGCCCTGGGCGACCATCGGCGAGCCATGTGGCATCGCGAAGTCCTGCGCCTGGACGGCGCGAGCGGGGAAGCCGTCGAGGCAGCCCGCACGGCCTCCCGTGCCACGCGCTCGGCCGTAACCGGCCCACTGGTCGCGGTATCTGTCCTGGAACGATCCCTTGCTGGGCCGGCTCGTCAGGCTGCCCTGGCCGCGTTCAACCTACGCGACGCCACCGACCACACCGCCCTGGCCTCCCGCCGCGAGGCCGCCATCGCAGCGACTGACGAACTGGTCGCCGCTGCCGGCCGAGCCATGGCCTGACGTTCCGGACGACCGGGTGACGCAACCCGGGCTCCCCAACGAACGGACAGACTGCCTGATCCAGGCAAGGCCCAGGCCGGGTCCGGCGGCTCAATGGCGGGGCGGTCGCTCAGGCCGGGGTCAGTCGCACCGTCAGGATCTGGAACGGACGCAGCGCCAGTACGAGACCGTGCTCATCGGTCGTCGCCTCATGCAGGGGTCGCTCCAGCAGGTCGGTGATCCGGGCCCGCACGACGGGGAATCCGACCCGGAGTGTGGTCTCCGCCCGGCCGCCCGCCGACTCGTACAGCCGGACGACCACATCGCCGCTGCGGTCCTCGGCAAGCTTCACCGACTCGACGGTCACCGCCGGATGCCCGGTGGTGACCAGCGACGGCACGGCCGGGGCCACCGCCGCGCGCAGCGGCAGATTGAGCGCGAGCCCCTCGCGTACCGCGTCCGGGACCTCCGCCCCGGGCGCCAGCGCGTACCGAAACCGATGCGTGCCGAGGTCGGTCTCCGGATCCGGGCTGTGCGGGGCGCGCAGCAGGGTCAGCCGTACGGTCGTGGCGAGCCCCGACCCGTGCGGGGTCCGGGTCACGTCGTGCCCGTACGTGGAATCGTTGAGCACCGCGATCCCGTATCCCGGCTCGGCGACCCTCAGCCAGCGGTGCGCGCAGATCTCGAAACGCGCTGCGTCCCAGCCGGTGTTGTCGTGCGTTGCGCGGTGGACGTGCCCGAACTGGATCTCGGACGTGGACCGTTCGGCATGCACATCGAGAGGGAACGCGGCCTTGAGGACTTTCTCCGACTCCTGCCAGTCCACCTCGGTGTCGATGTCGATCTGCCTGCTGTCCGCCGCCAGCCGGATCTCCTGCACGATTCGCGACGTTCCGAACGAGCGCACCACGCGCACGGCTGCTCGCAGCGGTCCCTCCTCGATCAGCTCGACCGAGTCGGCATCGATCAGATCGGTGCGGGACCGCCGGTAGTGCCGGTCGATGTCCCAGGCGTCCCAGTGGTTGGGGTGGTCCGGGTGCAGCTGAAGGAGGTTGGCCCGGTGACCGGGGGCGAGGACCTCACGCCGTGCACCGAGGTCACGGACGGAGGCGATCAGCCCGTCGCGGTCGACGGTGAAGCGCAGCAGCCCGTTGTCGAGGACGAATCCGCCGTCCGGCGTGCGGCCCGCCGTGACCTCGCGTTCGGGTACCGCCGATCCGTCGAGCAGTCCTGCGCCCAGTCCCGGAGCCTCGGCGAGCACCGCCGTGCGCCAGTCGGCCAGCTGCTGGACATGGGCGCCGGACGGCAGAACCGCGCTCGCCTCCGCGTCCAGCTCCAGCACCTGACGTCGGTCGTACGGGGAGGAGTTGAGCGCAACCAGCCCTTCCGCGACGCCGAGCGCGGTCACCGCATCGGCGACCAGGTCGGCCAGCTCCGTCCGCACCTGTTCGTAGGTGTCGCGGGCCTCGCGGTGCACCCAGGCGATCGATGAGCCGGGCAGGATGTCATGGAACTGATGCAGCAGGACCGTCTTCCACACCCGGTCCAACGTCTCGTACGGATAGGCGTACCCGGGCGCTCGAAGCGCTGCCGTCGTCGCCCACAACTCGGCCTCCCGCAGAAGGTGTTCACTGCGGCGGTTGCCCTGCTTGGTCTTGGCCTGGGTGGTGTACGTCGCCCGGTGCAGCTCCAGATACAGCTCCCCGGACCAGACCGGGGCCTGCTCGGCGTACTCCTCCTCCGCAGCCGCGAAGAACGCCGACGGCTTCTCGATCGTGACGCGCGGAGAACCCTCCAGATCGCGGAGCCGGCGCGCCTTCTCCAGCATCTCGCGGGTCGGACCGCCGCCGCCGTCTCCCCAGCCGAACGGCACCAGCGAGCGGGTAGCCCGCCCCTTGTCGGCGAAGTTCCTCTCCGCGTGGGCGAGTTCACGGGCATGGAAGTGTGCGTTGTACGTGTCGACGGGCGGGAAATGGGTGAAGACCCTGGTCCCGTCGATGCCCTCCCACCAGAAGGTGTGGTGCGGCATCCTGTTGGTCTGGTTCCAGGACAGCTTCTGCGTCAGGAACCACTTCACCCCTGCCAGTTTCGCGAGTTGGGGGAATGCCGCCGTGTAGCCGAAGGAGTCCGGCAGCCAGATCTCCTCCGTCTCCACCCCCAGCTCCTGCTCGAAGAAGCGCTTTCCGTGCACGATCTGCCGCGCCAGCGCCTCACCGCCCGGCATATTGGCATCGGATTCCACCCACATCGAACCGACCGGCGCCCACTGTCCGTCCGCCACCGCCCGCTTGATCCGCTCCCAGATGTGCGGCTGATGGTCACGCACCCAGGCGTACTGCTGGGCCTGCGAGCAGGCGAAGACCAGCTCCGGATAGTCCTGGGCGAGCGCGGTGACATTGGCGAACGTGCGCGAGGCCTTCCGTACCGTCTCGCGCAGCGGCCACAGCCACGCCGAGTCGATGTGTGCATGGCCGGCGGCCGAGATCCGGTGCGCGCTCGCCGACGCCGGGCGGGCGAGTGCTTCGGCGAGCTCGGCCCGGGCTCCGGACGCCGTGCCCGCCACATCATGCAGATCCAGTGCGTCGAGCATCCGCTCCAGCGCCCGCAGGATCTCGTGCCGACGTGACCGGTCGGCGGGCAGTTCGTGCATCAGTTCCGACAGCACCTCGATGTCCAGGACGAGATGCCAGACCTCCTCGTCCAGTACGGCGAGATCCGCGGAGGCGAACCGGTACAGGGGCTGGTCGCCCGCCGTGAGGACGTCCCCGAGCGGGGTCGGCGCGAAGCCGTGCTCCAGTACGGCCGGGTTGGCCGCCGCCTCAAGCAGCAAGGAGACCGGCTCACCGCCCGACGCCGCGGTCGCGACCGTCAGATGGCGATTGCGGGGGTGGATGCCCTTGAGCGGTACGCCCTCCGTGTCGTAGAGCATCCCCTCCGCCTGGAAGCCCGGCCCCTGACCGGAGAAACCGGGGTCGACGACCACCTCGACGTGGCGCCCCGCCCACGCCTCGGGCACCGTTCCCTCCAGCCGGAACCAGCTGGTCGACCAGGGCCTGCCCCACTCCGTGCCGGTCCCGAACGGCTCGTACGTCCCCTTCAGCGCCTCCGTCACCGGCACCGGTTCGCCTGGAGCGTGCCACACGGTGAGGGTGAGCGGGGACCGTTCCGCGTACTGGGCGGGGCGGATGAATTGCTGGAGGGCGCGCTCCAGGCGGCCCTCCACCAGCGTGCGGTCGTCGTGCATCACGGCTCCTCGGGATCGGCGGTCGCGGGGCGTTCATGGCACCACTTCCCCGGTGACGCGAGGGGCACCCCCCGACGGGCGACGGCATACCGCGGTGGGCACCGGAGGGACCGAGCTCCGGTGCCCACCACAGGCAGGTCTACCACCGGGTGACACCCGGCGTGCGGAAGCGCCACAGCCGGTCGGTGCTGTTCAGGGGGCCGGATACGGGCTGTCTCGGCTGTCGGAACGCTTGTACGTGCCGAGCGTCTGTACGTGTCGAGCGGCGGGGCGAGCGGCGTATTGACCCGTGGGTGCTACGGGTTCGCCCCGCGCCTGCCCATCCGCACGGGCGATGGGTCGGACAAGGGCCGGTCCGAACCCGGCGGCGCGGGCAGCCGGGCCGGGAAGGGGGGCGCAGGCGAGCACGGCTGTGTGATCGTCACCAGGCAGTCCCGTGGCGGTCAGTTGAGCCGCAGCGTGCCTGGCGTGGTCCGTTCCTCGACGATCTGCACCAGCTGGTCGAAGAGGGTGGGACCGCGGCCGGCCAGCGCCTCGTCGAGGGCCCGTTGAAGGGCAGGCCTGTTGGTGGGGTGCGCGCGGCCGATCTGCTGTCGCAGCCGGCGTGCGGTCTCCTCGTGGCCCAGGGCCCGGGCGGAGAGCGCGTGATTGCGCCAGTCGATGACGAAGTCACCGTCGTCCGGCGTTCCCATGCCGCCGCTCAGACAGTCCGCGAAGGCGTCGAGGTTGCGGCCGAAGCCGCCGGGCCCGTTCACCGCCTCGCCGATCACCTGCCAGAACCGCTCCAGGCCGGTGACCTCGGAGCCCTCGATCACATAGGTCACGGTCATGGGCGCAGGGTAACTCCTCGGTGGTCCGGGGATCCGCGCCGCAGGTGGGGGGCTACGGCGCGGATCGGACCGGAGGGGTGGAGCGGACTTACGTGTGCGGGCCGCCGACGAAGAGGACGGACAGGAGGGCGGCGACGCCACCGAGCATGGTGATCCGTGGGGGGATTCGCATGTCCACCATGATGACGCGCGTAGACATGGTCACGTCAACGCCAACACGTGTGAATTTTTTGGAAGTTAACCGGACCGCCGCGAATGTAACGGCCGAGTGTCCGCGGATCCGAGGTGCACTCGCCCTCTATGCACATATTGATGAGTCGACAAGCGTGACAGCCCCTGTGCGGGGCATGCATCCCGGTAGGAAGTTCGACGAGAAGGGGGCGATCGACTGTGTACGCGGGGGAGACGATGGAGCGTCGGCACGATGTTCAGCTGCGCCGCAGACTTGCTCGCACCGACCTGTCGGCAGTGGCCGAAGTGCGGTGTGCGCTAAGGGAGTTCCTGCGATATCGATGGCGGGAGGAATCCACCGAAGTGGCGGAACTCCTGCTCAGCGAACTGGTGACCAACGCGCTGGTCCACACGGATCACGGAGCGGTCGTCACTGTGAACGTGACGCCGGCGACGTTACGCGTCGAGGTCCGGGACTTCGTCACCGGACTTCCCATGTCGTACGTACCGAACGCCGACGACGGTACGCACGGCAGGGGATTGGTCCTGGTGCATGCTCTCGCGGACGCATGGGGTGTGACGGCGCACGCGCTGGGAAAGGTGGTCTGGTTCGAGCTGGAAGGTGAAGGGCGCACCTGAGGGACCGTTCCTAGCCAGTGTGCGTGAGTGAGTCCTGGACCCACTGTTGCGTACTGGGCGCATCCCGAGCGGTGTTGGATGCGCTGGGTTCCCGCTTTCGCGTCCCGTTCGGTGACGGCCCTGCGGGGGGCCGGTCCGTGGCGGGTGGGCGGGTCCCCTCACGCCCCCGGTCACCTGGTTCGGCCTGGGCGGTCCGATGCCCCGCACGATCGCTCCGGTCGTGCGGGGGCGGTGCCGTCCGTCGCCGGATCGGGTGTCCGAGGGCGCGTCGTCCGATCGCGATACCGGCGGCATCGTGACGGGACATCTTTCGGTGCGGGGTGGCCAGCGGCTTCTGCCAGTGCTGGGCACCCCATTGGGAGGTGTAGGCGGGGTCGACCGCGACCATGCTCAAGCCCTGTTCGGCGGCCATGGAGACGAGCCGGGCCTTGAGCTTGCCGGTCGGGATGCCGGAGATGAGCTGCCGGAACCGTTTGCGGCGGCCGTGTTTCTCGCGGGTCTTCTCGGTGGTGAAGTCGAGGTCTTCGATGCCGATCGCGGCGACACCGACTCGCTTGGCCCAGTTGATCAGCCGAGTGAGGGCGTGGCGGATCTGGGCGTCGCGGTGACCGGCGGTGCCGGACAGGTCGTAGGGGAAGCGGTGCGGGTCGCCCATGGGGTTGCCGTGCCGGTCGAGCCGGTAGGCGGCGAAGTGGTCGGCGTTGGTGTCGACGCCGATCATGCCCCGGGCGCGGGCGGTCTCCAGCGGGATGGTCTTCACGACGGGGCGTTGCCAGGACGCGGTGAGGTACCAGCGGCCGCGCTGGGTGTCGAGGTGGATGCGGTAGGCGACGGCCCGGTTGGCGGCGATGCGGTCGGCCCACTCCGCACCCCGGTGCGCGAACGCGATCCGGGTGGTGAGGGTGTACCGGCCGTGCCCGGCGTTGGCCAGGTGCGCGAGCGGGACGGGCAGCTTGATGCTGACCTCGCCGTCCGGGGTGACGCGGATCGTCTCGTTCCCGAACCGCTTCCCCGACTCGCCATCGGCCGCGATGAACCAGCGCTCCGCCTCCCAGCGTTCCCGCCACTGGCCTTCGGTGAGCCGGGCCTGGGCGAGGTGGTGGCGGGTGTTGAGCAGACGCTTGCCGCCCCGTACCACCCGCACCCGTCCGGCCTGCCACTCGGCAACAGCAGTGGTGTGCCGGTCTTCCAGCATCGCGAGGCGGCGGGATTTGCGGAACCACTCGCTCTTCGACCGGTAGCCACCCGCCGCGCGCTTGGTGCCCTTCTGCCCGATCGGGAGGGACAGGCGGTGCCGCAGCGTCCTGATCCCGGCTGCCAGCGTCTGGATGTGCGCCGCCTGGCAAGGCCGGGCCAGCGCCCACTGATCGTGGGTGGCCTTGGTGATGGCCCCGGCGATCCTGGACGACGACTCCTTCGTCAGCTCCCGCTTACGTGACGCCCACGTCTGAGCGCTGTGCTCCAGACCGTCCGCACAGCGGGCCTTGAGATCACGGGAAGCCAGACGGCCCTGGTGCTCACCGACCGCACGCAGGACGTCCTCGTCCTGGGGCGTGAGGTGCTTGAGCCGGTCCCGGACCGCCACGCCGCAAGGCCCGGGCACCACGAAGGACCCGGCCAACTCCCGCACACCACCCACCACATCACCCCCGCCCTCAAAGGCCAGCCACCCGCCATCCAGCCCAACGAGCAACAGTCGCCAAGGTCACCCATTCGACCACAGAACCCCCGTTCCCACCCCCACAAACCCACCGACAGGACCCACTCCCGCACACCACCACTCACTTCAGCTCAGCAAACCGACAGCAGCTCACAACCCCTCGCGACCTTGCCCGAACGGGTGGTTGCGCGGACGTCCTCCCGTACAACCACCCGTGGCACTCAGCCGAACTGCTGCTCCAGATCCTTGAGTTTCTGCTCCAGCGAGTCGAGCCGTGGCAGGGTCTGGGTGTCGTCCTCGGCGGTGAGATCGACGGTCCGCGGGTCACTCGTGCTCCGGTCCGAGGTGGCTTTCGAGCTCGTGCCGTTCACGGCTTGCAGAGATGGTCGGGGGCGCAGGGGCAGCTGTCCCGGCTCCGTTATGGCGGGCTCCACGACGGACTGCGAGCCCGTGGCCGGGGCGATGGACTGGACGTCGACCTGGGTGCCGCCCCGTGCCACCCGGCTCCAGGCGCGGTTCTGCCGGTTCAGCGCCTTGATGTGCGCCCGGTCCAGCTTCTCCTGGTCCTTCCTGCGGAGACGGTTCTGCTCCTTCTCCCGCCGGTCCTCGCGCACCTCGTCGACCGCCTCGTCCAGCGTGCGTACGCCTTCGAGGAGCATCAGCGACCAGGCGCCGAACGTCTCCCGGGGGGCGCGCAGCCACCGTACGATCCGGATCTGCGGCAACGGGCGGGGCACCAGGCCCTGTTCGCGCAGTGTCGCACGGCGGGTCTGCTTCAGCGCCCGGTCGAAGAGCACCGCCGCCGACAGCGACATCCCCGCGAAGAACTGAGGGGCGCCCGCGTGGTCGATGCCGCGCGGCGCGTGCACCCAGTTGAACCAGGCCGCCGCTCCGGCGAAGGTCCACACCAGCAGACGGGAGCCGAGCGCCGCGTCACCGTGACTGGCCTCGCGCACCGCGAGCACGGAACAGAACATCGCGGCCCCGTCGAGGCCGAACGGGACGAGGTACTCCCAGCCGTCGGCGAGACCGAGGTTCTGCCGGCCGAAGCCGACCAGCCCATGAAAGGAGAGCGCGGCGGCGACCGCCGCGCAGCAGAACAGCAGTACGTACGAGGCGGTGGCGTAGAGCGCCTCCTTGCGCCTGCGGCGTTCCTCGCTGCGTTCCCAGCTGTCGTCGGCCGCGGACGAGTCGACGGCGCGCTTCCCGCGCGCGACCATCGCCACCGCCGCCGTGACCCCCACGAGCAGCACAGCGCTCGGCAGGAGCCAGTTCAGCGATATGTCGGTCAGTCTCATGCGCGGTCCCTTGCGTCGCGTTAGGGGTTTCGGGCGCCATGGTGGCGGAATTCCCAAGGGACCCAAGGGGGTTTCGGGGCAAGAGAACGCCATTGGGGCGACGGGCCATACGGATAGGCGCACTCTTGTCGAACTGCCTTACCCGGCAAGCGAGTTGCGTTCGAATTGCGTCACCCGTGCGACGGTGCGAGTCAGGGGGCGGGCGTCAGTTTCCGTACCCGGTCGGTGTCGCACGTACGCGGACAGGTGACGCAGGTGTCCTCGGGCCGCAGCGTGTAGAAGAGGCAGCAGCTGGCGCGGTCGCGCGTCGGCAGCGACTCACCGTTCGGTCCGGTCAGCTCACGGAAGCCCGCCGTGCCGACGTACGGCTTCGTGGCGCCGGGCAGGAGCGCCTCCAGCTCGGCCATGGCCCGTCGCTCCTCACCGAGCAGATGGGCGATGTACCAGAGGCCTTCGACGATCTCGTCCGTCGCCATGCCCCACAGCGCCCTCCTGCCGCGGCGCATCCGGGGCCCGAAGCCGTCGAGCACCGGGCCGAGGTGTTCGGCCACCGCCGCAAGCACCTCGGTGCGCAGGGCGGCCTCGTCCGCCACCACCCGGGCACCCGGAAGTGCGGCCGCCGGGTCGTCCGGCAAGCACGCGAACTCCCTCACGCGTACGGTCAGATGACCCAGGGCCCGCTGGAACGCGACGTCCTCGACGGGGATCCGCGGCACCCTGCGGTGCAGGAACCACGGCACGGTCACCAACAGGCAGGCGGGCCAGGCGTAGCGGTGCAGTCCGAAGCTGGCGACCACGTCGGGGCGGGCCTGCTGTCCGTAGTCCCGCAGCACCTGCGCGTCGTCCCAGGCGAGAAACGTGTCCAGGGCCGCGCCGCCGGCCGCGAGCTCGTCCGCACCCACCCAGCCGGCGCCGGAAGGGGTCGCCTCGCCGTCCCCGAGGACCTCGGCACGCAGCCCGGGGAAGACCTCGGTGAGGCGGGCGTACGCGTCCGTCACGGCGGACGGCGAGGTGCCGGGGAGCAGAGCGGGGAGGGTCATGCAGGGACCACCGAATCGCGATCGTTTGCAGGTAAGCCTTACCTTACCCGAACTGATCGGTGTTTGAACTGCGGCCTCGTCCGCTTATGGTGCACAACGGGCATGGTGCACGCGAGCCGGCCCACGGCCGGCCGAGGAGGTCCGAGTGGAGCAGGGCAGAGCGCGTGAGCAGGCGCGGGCGCCGTACACGCCAGCCGCGTCCGCGACCACGCCGCCGTCGGTACCGCCCGTTCGGATGCCGGAACAGGTGCTCGGCAATCAGCCATGTGCCGAGCCGGTCGGTGCCGAGCCGGTGCGTGGCGAGCACACCCACAGCGAGCCGCCCGCGCCCCGCGTCGTGGTGCAGCGGCACTCCGTGCGCGGCCAGATCCTGGACGCCCTGCGCGCCGCTCTCGTCGACGGCGAGCTGCTGCCCGGGCAGGTCTACTCCGCCCCCGTGCTCGGCGCACGCTTCGGCGTGTCGGCGACGCCGGTCCGTGAGGCGATGCAGCAGCTGGCCATCGAGGGCGCCGTCGAGGTCGTGCCGAACCGCGGCTTCCGGGTTGCCGAGCGCGGCCCGCAGGAGCTCGCCGAACTGGCCGAGGTGCGTGCCCTGATCGAGGTGCCCGTCATGCTGCGGCTGGCCCGCACCGTGGAGCAGGCCCGCTGGGCCGCCCTGCGCCCGCTGGCCGAGGCCACCGTCGCGGCCGCCGCGGTCGGGGACAGGGCGAGCTACGCCGAGTCCGACCGCGCGTTCCACCGTGCGGTCCTCACGCTCTCCGGCAACCAGCAGCTCGTGATGGTTGCCGACGATCTGCACCGGCGCTCCCAGTGGCCCCTGGAGAACAACCCGGTCACGCGCCGCGCCGATCTGCTCGCCGACGCCGCGGAGCACACCGCTCTGCTCGACGCGCTGATCGCCCAGGATCTCGCCGTCGTGCAGTCGCTCGTACGCGAACACTTCGCGGGCGCGGACCGCTGACACCACGGTCGGGGCTGCCGCCACCTCCAGGGATCGCTGTGGCTACCCTGTGCCTCTCATCACATGATCGTTCTTGAGGGGGCGGGATGGTACGGAGCCGGGGGCCGTGGGCGGTGTCCGGGCTGGTGGTGGCGGTGCTGGGACTGGCGCCGGCAGCGGCGGGCTGTTCGCACGACTCCGAGTCCGGGACGTCCACCAGGAAGCCTTCCGGGACTCCGACTGTCACGACGCCGTCGGCGAGTGCGAGGCCCGACCGCACGCCTTCTGCGCCCGTCGGGGCTTCGCCGACGCACACCGCACCTTCGGCTTCCGCTCCGGTCGCGGTCTCCGTGCCGCCGACGAAGAGGCCCGCACCGCCGAAGTCGCCGGTGGCACCGCCCCGGCGCGACAGCAGCGGGCAGGACGGAAAGCCCGCCGCCGCGGTGCCGCAGAACCCGAACCGTGGCACGAACCCGCCGCCCGCGCCGCCCCGTCCGACGCCGACCCCCGAGTGGAGGGATGCGGGATGGCAGCCCGGTGATCCGGTCGAGGACCGTACCTGACGGTCCTCCACGGCGGCCCTGTGCTCACGACCTCCCCCCCCGGCCGTCAGTTCGCCTCGGCCGTTCCGGGGGCCGGTGGCTCCAGGTGCGGGGCCAGCCAGGTCGGTACGCCGCCCAGGAGGCGGAAGAGACGCCCCGCCTCGGCGCGCAGCCGCGCCGCCGCCTCCGGTTCCGGTTCGGTGTCCGCCAGAGCGATGAGCGCCGGGGCCGTGCCGACCAGATAGCCCAGCTCCTCCCTTATCCGCAGGGACTCGGCGAACCCGTGCCGGGCCTCGGCCAGTTCGCCCTCGCGCAGCGACAGCAGCGCCAGGTGACGC
Source organism: Streptomyces sp. NPDC057565 (assembly GCF_042801455.1). Lineage (NCBI taxonomy): Bacteria > Bacillati > Actinomycetota > Actinomycetes > Kitasatosporales > Streptomycetaceae > Streptomyces > Streptomyces sp. NPDC057565. The sequence continues at coordinate 259,479 of NZ_JBHVFU010000007.1, forward strand.
CAGGTCGAGGAGAGCAGCAGCTCGTCGCCCTGGGCCGTCGCGCCGGCGTGCGCTCGTCGGTACGCGGCACGTGCGGCCTGCGGCGAGTCGGCGATGTTCTGCGCGATCAGGCCGCGGCGGAAGTCGAGCAGCGGGCGGCCCGGGGCCGCGGGGGAGAGGAGAGCGGCGGACCGGCTCAGCGCGACCCGGGCCTCGTCGGCCCGGTCCCGTACCCCGAGAAGGGTCGACGCGTAGGCCAGATGGCCGCGTTCGCAGGCGGCGGCGCCGCGCTCGGCGTCGTCGTGGGCGAGGGCCTCGGCGGTGCGCAGGGCGTCCTCGGCGTCGGTCCAGCCGTCGCCGGTGTACAGGCAGCGTTCGGTCAGCAGAGCCGTCCGCTGGAGTGCCGCGGCCGGATCGGTCGTGGCGTCGCGTTCGAGCAGAGCGGCGGCGTCCACCCAGCAGGCGCGTGACCGCAGCCGCCATACCGCTGTCTGGAGCGGCGGATCGTCATCTGCTGTCGTTCCGGAACCAGACATGGCGGTATGCGCCACATTGCCCTCCCCGAGCGCGCCATTGAGCTGTTGAGGACCTGTCCTCGAACCGGGGCCCGACCCGGGTTCGAAGACAGGCACTGAGTCTGGCGGCATCTCAGCACGGAATGGCACGCCGGGCCAAGGGGTCAGGTGAATGAATTCACAATCGGCCGGTCGTGGGGAGGGCTGTGGTAGACGCGTGGAGTCAGCTCATACGCAGGGCGAGGAAGAAATCGAGCTTGTCCTCGAGGCGCGAAAGGTCACGCCCCGTCAACTGCTCGATTCGCCCGACCCGGTAGCGCAAGGTGTTGACGTGCAGATGCAGCCGGGCCGCGCAGCGGGTCCAGGAACCGTCGCAGTCCAGGAACGCTTCCAGGGTCGGGATCAGTTCGGCCCGGTGGCGCCGGTCGTAGTCGCGCAGCGGGTCGAGCAGCCGTGCGGTGAACGCACGGCGCACATCGTCCGGGACGAACGGCAGCAGCAGGACGTGCGAGGCCAGCTCGTGGTGGCCGGCCGCGCAGACCCGGCCCGGACGGGCCGCCGCCACCCGGCGGGCGTGCCGGGCCTCCTCCAGGGCGCCGCGCAGCCCCTCGGGGGAGTGCACGGCGGCGCTGACACCCAGTGTCAGACGGCCGTCGTCGGCGAGCCCTGCGGAGAGCGGTTCGCGGACGGCGGCGAGCAGCGCGTCGGCGTGCAACGCCGGGTCGTCCTTGACGCCGGCCGCCGCGTCCCCGGCGTCCGGGGTCTCGGCGTCCGCGAGCTCCGGCACCGGTGCGGCGGCGGGCAGCGGTACGAGGGCGATCGCCTCGTCGCCCGTGTGCGCGACCGCGATCCGGTCGGCGGAGTCGGGGCCGGTGACCGCCGGGTCGACCAGGATCTCCTCCAGCAGCGCCTGGGCGGCGGGGCCGCCCGCGATGCCGGCTGTGCCCGCGCCGCCCGTGGAGCCCGGCGTGCCCTCCACGTCCCAGTCGACCCGGGCGACGACGACCTGCCAGTGCGGGGCGGTGCCGAGACCGGGCAGCAGGACCGGGGCGGCGACCCGCAGCCTGGCCGCGATCTCGGTGGGCGCGGCACCCGTCTGGACCAGCTCCAGGACCTCCTGGGCGAGCCTGCGGCGTACCGTGCGGGCCGCGTCGCGCCGGTCCCGTTCGACCGCGATCAGCTGGGTGACGCCCTGGAGCAGATCCAGCCGGGCAGCCGGCCAGTCGCTCGCGTCGGCCTCCACCGCGAGCAGCCAGTCGGAGAGGACCGACTCGCGGACATCGCGGGACGCGGGGGCGGCGCCCCTGCCGGTGTTCCGGATCGGGAACAGCGAATAGGTGGTGCCGTCGACCGTGGCCCGGTGCGGACCCCGGCGGCCGGTGCGGGTGGCGGCCAGATGCCGGCCGGCCAGCGCCGAGCCGACCGGGCCGGGCAGCGGCGCACCGGCGCCCGCGATCTGCCGGCCGGTGGGGGAGAGCACCCAGGCATGCAGGTCCAGGTCCGAGCCGAGCAGATCGAGGACCACCTCCGGGCCGCCGCCGGCCGGGCCCGAGGTCATCAGCCTGCGATGCCGGTCCACGACCGCCGCCAGGTCGCCCGCCCGCTCGCCGGACACCTGGCGCACCACATGCTCGGTGATCGTTGCGAACGCGACGGTCTCATGGACGGCGAAGAGGGGCAGCCGGTGCCGTGCGCACGCCTCGATCAGATCGTCGGGGATGTTGCCGAGCTCCGCCTCGCCGGCCGCGAGTCCGGCGACCCCGGCGCCCGCCAGGATCCGCACGAACGGCTCCGAGTCCGCCGCGTCCCGGCGCCACGCCAGGCCCGTCAGGACCAGCTCCCCGCCGGCCAGGTAGCGGCTCGGGTCCCGCAGGTCGGTGGTCATGACGCCGCGGACGGACCGGTCGAGCTCGTCCTCGCCACCGAGCAGCCGCAGGCCCAGCGCATCGGTTTCCAGCAGTGCGCGCAGCCGCATCTCGTTGCCGCCGATCTCTTTCGTTGGTGCGGGTGAAAACTGGGTATTGCGGTGAGGTTACTGATCCCCGCCATTCGTTCGAATCTACAAGACGAGGACGGCGACCAGCCAACTCCTTCATGGTTTCGGTGACTGCACCGTGTGGAGTCCCGGTTGTGTACTGGGCCACACACCGCGTTAACAGCACATGAACAAGCCAATCGAGGGCCGGCCGTCCCCAGCCCCAGCGAACGACCCGAATGAGAAGAAGAGAGCCACTCATGGACTTCCTTCGCCCCGCCAGCTGGGAGGAGGCGCTCGCCGCCAAGGCCGAGCATCCGACGGCTGTGCCCATTGCAGGCGGCACCGATGTGATGGTCGAGATCAACTTCGACCACCGGCGGCCCGAGTACCTCCTGGACCTGAACCGCATCGGTGAGCTGTCCGAGTGGGAGGTGGGCCGGGAGAACGTGCGGCTCGGCGCCTCCGTGCCGTACAGCCACATCATGGAGCACCTGCGGGCCGAGCTGCCCGGTCTGGCGCTCGCCTCGCACACCGTCGCATCCCCGCAGATCCGCAACCGTGGCGGCGTCGGCGGCAACCTGGGTACCGCGTCGCCCGCCGGGGACGCCCACCCGGCCCTGCTCGCCGCGGGCGCCGAGGTCGAGGCCGAGTCCGTACGCGGAACCCGGATGATCCCGATCGACGCCTTCTACACCGGTGTCAAGCGCAACGCCCTCGAACCGGACGAGCTGATCCGGGCCGTGCACATCAAGAAGGCCGACGGGCCGCAGCAGTACTCCAAGGTCGGCACCCGCAACGCGATGGTCATCGCCGTCTGCGCCTTCGGCCTGGCCCTGCACCCGGAGACCCGCACGGTCCGTACCGGCATCGGCTCCGCCGCCCCGACACCCGTCCGGGCGAAGGAGGCCGAGGAATTTCTGAACGCCGCGCTCGAGGAGGGCGGGTTCTGGGACAGCCGCACGATCATCACACCGTCCATCGCCGCGCAGTTCGCCACGCTCGCCGCCGGCGCCTGCAACCCGATCGACGATGTGCGCGGCACCGCGAGCTACCGCAGGCATGCGGTGGGGGTCATGGCCCGCCGCACGCTCGGCTGGACCTGGGAGTCGTACCGCGGCAACGGCCGCAGCACCGAAGGAGCTGCCTGATCATGCGCGTCAATTTCACGGTCAACGGCCGTCAGCAGGAGGCCGACGACGTCTGGGAGGGCGAGTCCCTCCTCTACGTGCTGCGCGAGCGGATGGGCCTGCCCGGCTCCAAGAACGCCTGCGAGCAGGGCGAATGCGGCTCCTGCACGGTCCGCCTGGACGGCGTCCCGGTCTGTTCCTGTCTGGTCGCCGCAGGTCAGGTGGAGGGCCGCGAGGTCGTCACCGTGGAGGGCCTCGCCGACTTCGCCGCCCACCGTTCCGAGGCGCACCCCGGCAGTGGCTGTGCCTCCGGCGCCTGCGGGACCACGCTCGACCAGGCCCGCCGGTGGGAGGCCGGACCGACCGGTGAGCAGCCCGGGGACACCGGTGAACTCTCCCCGATCCAGCAGGCGTTCATCGACGCGGGCGCCGTCCAGTGCGGCTTCTGCACCCCCGGTCTGCTGGTCGCCGCCGATGAGCTGCTGGAGCGCAACCCGGAGCCGTCCGACGCGGACATCCGCGAGGCGCTCTCCGGCAACCTCTGCCGCTGCACCGGCTACGAGAAGATCCTCGACGCGGTCCGCCTCGCGGCCGCCCGCGCGGAAGAAACGGTCTGACGATGGGCGTTACCGGCTCCCCCACCAACATCCACCAGGGCACCCGCACCAGGGGCGGCATCGGCGAGTCCACGCTCCGCCCCGACGGCATCCTGAAGGTCACCGGCGAGTTCGCGTACTCCTCGGACATGTGGCACGAGGACATGCTCTGGGGCCACACGCTGCGCTCCACGGTCGCGCACGCCGAGATCGTCTCGATCGACACCTCCGAGGCGCTCGCCACCTCCGGCGTCCATGCCGTGCTCACCTACGACGACCTGCCGACCTCGGTGAAGAACTACGGCCTGGAGATCCAGGACACCCCCGTTCTCGCCCACGGCAAGGTCCGTCACCACGGCGAACCGGTGGCGCTCGTCGCCGCCGACCACCCGGAGACGGCCCGCCGTGCCGCCGCGAAGATCAGGATCGACTACCGCGAGCTGCCCGTCATCACCGACGAGGCCTCCGCCACCGCACCCGACGCGATCCTCGTCCACGAGGGCCGGAGCGACCACCACGCCGGGCACGTCCCGCACCCGAACATCGTCCACCGCCAGCCCATCGTCCGCGGTGACGCGGACGCCGCCGCGGCCCGTGCCGATGTGATCGTCAGCGGCGAGTACGTCTTCGGCATGCAGGACCAGGCCTTCCTCGGCCCCGAGTCCGGCCTGGCGGTCCCCGCCGAGGACGGCGGCGTCGATCTGTACGTCGCCACGCAGTGGCTGCACTCCGATCTCCGCCAGATCGCCCCCGTCCTCGGCCTGCCCGAGGACAAGGTCCGCATGACGCTCTCCGGCGTCGGCGGCGCCTTCGGCGGCCGCGAGGACCTGTCGATGCAGATCCACGCCTGCCTGCTGGCGCTCCGTACCGGCAAGCCGGTCAAGATCGTCTACAACCGGTTCGAGTCCTTCTTCGGACACGTTCACCGCCACCCCGCGAAGCTCTGGTACGAGCACGGTGCGACCCGCGACGGCAAACTCACCCACATGAAGTGCCGCATCGTGCTGGACGGCGGCGCCTACGCCTCCGCCTCCCCGGCCGTCGTCGGCAACGCCTCCTCGCTCTCCGTCGGCCCGTACGTCATCGACGACGTCGACATCGAAGCGATCGCGCTCTACACCAACAATCCGCCGTGCGGCGCCATGCGCGGCTTCGGCGCGGTCCAGGCGTGCTTCGCGTACGAGGCGCAGATGGACAAGCTCGCCGCCGAACTGGGCATGGATCCCGTCGAGTTCAGGCAGCTCAACGCCATGGAGCAGGGCACCCTCCTGCCGACAGGACAGGTCGTCGACTCACCGGCCCCCGTCGCCGAGCTGCTGCGCCGGGTCAAGGCCCGGCCGCTGCCGCCCGAGCGCCAGTGGGAGGTCGCCGGCGAGCAGGCCGACGTACGGGCACTGCCCGGAGGTCTGTCCAACACCACCCACGGCGAAGGCGTCGTACGCGGCATCGGCTACGCGGTCGGCATCAAGAACGTCGGCTTCTCCGAGGGCTTCGACGACTACTCGACCGCCCGGGTCCGCATGGAGATCGTCGGTGGCGAACCGGTCGTCACCGTGCACACCGCGATGGCGGAAGTCGGGCAGGGCGGCGTCACCGTCCACGCCCAGATCGCCCGCACCGAGCTCGGCGTCGCTCAGGTCACCATCCACCCGGCCGACACCCAGGTCGGCTCGGCCGGATCCACCTCGGCCTCCCGGCAGACATATGTCACCGGTGGCGCCGTGAAGCACTCCTGCGAGGCCGTCCGCGAGAAGGTCCTGGAGATCGGCCGCCGCAAGTTCGGCACGTACCACCCCGCCTGGGCCACCGCCGAGCTGCTCCTCGAGGACGGCAAGGTCGTCACCGACGGCGGCGAGGTACTGGCCGATCTGGCCGACGTACTGGAGGACGAGGCGGTCGACATCGAGCTGGAGTGGCGCCACCGGCCCACCGAGGCGTTCGACCTGCGCACCGGCCAGGGCAACGGTCACGTCCAGTACTCCTTCGCCGCGCACCGCGCGGTCGTCGAGGTCGACACCGAACTCGGTCTGGTCAAGGTCATCGAACTGGCCTGCGCCCAGGACGTCGGCAAGGCTCTCAACCCGCTGTCCGTCGAAGGACAGATCCAGGGCGGCACCACCCAGGGGCTGGGTGTCGCCGTCATGGAGGAGATCATCGTCGACCCGAAGACCGCGAAGGTACGCAACCCGTCCTTCACGGACTACCTGATCCCCACCATCCTCGACACGCCGACCATCCCGGTCGATGTGCTCGAACTCGCCGACGACCACGCCCCGTACGGGCTCCGTGGCATCGGCGAGGCCCCGACCCTGTCGTCGACCCCGGCCGTCCTCGCGGCGATCCGGAACGCGACGGGTCTGGAGCTGAACAGGACGCCGGTGCGCCCCGAGCACCTCACCGGCACCTGATCGACAGCTCCCGCCGGACTCTCCGGGCGGTGCGTGCCTCCCAGGAACGTCACACGTCCGCCGCCCGCACCACCCGGAGACCTCGTGTACCGCACCGCTCGCGGTCCGCGGCCCTGCCGAGCGGTACCGCAGCCGCGTTACCGCTCGGCCGGAAACCCGCAGTACCCGCACATCCACTCTGCATGAACAGTTCGTCTCGGGCCGTCCCCCGGGTCGTGCAGCCAAGCAGTCATCCCAAATCCCGCATCACGAGTCTCCATCGCGGGTGTCCCTGTGAACCTTGGGAGTCAGGCATCATGACCCAGCAGTCAGTGGAGCCCAGGACCACCGCGGAGGAGGCGGGCCCCGGCTCGCGCATCCCCGCCGGCAGATCCTGGCTCGACCGGTACTTTCACATATCCGAGCGTGGATCCACGGTTGCGCGCGAAGTGCGCGGCGGCGTCACGACCTTCATGGCCATGGCGTACATCCTCCTGCTCAACCCGCTCATCCTCGGCGGCAAGGACGTCGAAGGACATCTGCTCAGCCGGCCGGGACTGATCACCGCCACCGCGCTCGCCGCGGCCGCGACCACCCTGCTGATGGGCTTCGTCGGCAGGGTGCCCCTCGCGCTCGCGGCCGGGCTCAGTGTCTCCGGCGTCCTCTCGTCGCAGGTCGCCCCCGAAATGACCTGGCCGCAGGCCATGGGCATGTGCGTGATGTACGGCCTGGTGATCTGCCTCCTGGTGGTCACCGGTCTGCGTGAGCTGATCATGAATGCGATCCCGCTCCCGCTGAAGCACGGCATCACGATGGGCATCGGCCTCTTCATCGCCCTGATCGGCCTCGTCAAGGCCGGATTCGTGCACGAGAACCCGGCTCCCGGCGGCGGTCCCGTCTCTCTCGGCCTGACCGGTGAACTGGCCGGCTGGCCGGTGCTGATCTTCTGCGTGACCCTGTTGCTGATCTTCATGCTGCAGGCGCGCAACATCCCCGGTGCGATCCTCATCGGCATCGTCGTCGGCACCCTGATCGCCATGGTCATCAACACCGTCGGCGACATCGACCCCAAGGCCTGGTACAGCGGTGCGCCGGAGCTCAAGGGCAGCGCGGTCTCCTCGCCGGACTTCTCGCTCTTCGGGAACGTCGATTTCGGCGGCTGGGGCGACGTCGGCGCGATGACTGTCGGCTTCATCGTCTTCACTCTCGTGCTCGCCGGCTTCTTCGACGCGATGGCCACCATCATCGGCGTCGGCACGGAGGCCGGGCTCGCCGACGACAAGGGCCGGATGCCCGGCCTGTCCAAGGCGCTGTTCATCGACGGCGCAGGCGGTGCGATCGGCGGCGTCGCCGGAGGCTCCGGTCAGACCGTGTTCGTCGAGTCGGCGACCGGCGTCGGCGAAGGTGCCCGCACCGGCCTCGCCTCCGTCGTCACCGGACTCTTCTTCGCGGCCTGTCTTTTCTTCACCCCGCTCACCGCGATCGTGCCCGCCGAGGTGGCTTCCGCCGCCCTGGTCGTCATCGGAGCGATGATGATGCAGAACGCCCGTCATGTGGACTGGAGCGATCGCGCCGTCGCGATCCCGGTCTTCCTGACGGTGGTCCTGATGCCCTTCACCTACACCATCACCACCGGTGTCGCAGCCGGTGTCGTCTCCTACGTGGCCATCAAGGCGGCCCAGGGCAGGGCCCGGGAGATCGGCGGCTTCATGTGGGGCCTCACGGTGATCTTCGTCATCTACTTCGCCCTGCACCCGATCGAGAACTGGCTGGGCGTCAACTGACCCCCTCCCCTCCACACCGCGCTTAAGGAGACACGCCATGCTGGACATCGCCGAAGAGCTTCACCGGTGGGTCGGGCAGGGACGCGAGTTCGCCGTCGCCACGGTCGTGGCGGTCGGCGGGAGCGCACCCCGGCAGCCGGGAGCCGCCCTCGCCGTCGACCGCGACGGCAACGCGATCGGTTCGGTTTCCGGCGGGTGTGTGGAGGGTGCGGTGTACGAGCTGTGCCAACAGGCCCTCGATGACGGCATCACCGTACGGGAGCAGTTCGGCTACAGCGACGAGGACGCCTTCGCGGTCGGTCTGACCTGCGGCGGCATCATCGACATCCTGGTGACACCGGTCCGCGCGGACGACCCCGCACACCCGGTGTTCGCCGCCGCGCTCGCCGCCGCGGCGGCAGGACGGGCGGCGGCGGTGGTACGGATCACCGACGGCCCCGCCGAACTCCTCGGCCGCCCCCAACTCGTCCACCCCGACGGTTCGTACGAAGGTGGGCTCGGCGGACACCCCGAGCTGGACCGCACCGCCGCGGCCGAGGCCCGCGCCATGCTGGACGCGGGCCGCACCGGCCCCGTGACCATCGGCGCCGAGGGCTCACGCTGCGGCCGCCCCCTCGCCCTGCTCGTCGAATCGAGCGTCCCGCCGCCCAGGATGATCGTCTTCGGGGCCATCGACTTCGCCGCCGCCCTGGTCAGGGCCGGCACATTCCTCGGCTACCACGTCACCGTGTGCGACGCCCGCCCCGTCTTCGCCACGGCGGCACGCTTTCCCGACGCCGACGAGATCGTCGTCGACTGGCCGCACCGCTACCTCGCGTCGACGGCCGTCGACGCGCGCACCGTGCTCTGCGTGCTCACCCATGACGCCAAGTTCGATGTTCCGCTGCTGGAAATGGCGCTGAAGCTCCCGGTCGCGTACATCGGTGCGATGGGCTCGCGCCGCACCCATCTGGAACGCAACGACCGGCTGCGCGCGGTCGGCGTCACCGAACTCGAACTCGCCCGGCTGCACTCGCCGATCGGCCTCGACCTCGGAGCACGTACCCCCGAGGAGACCGCGCTCTCCATCGCCGCCGAGATCGTCGCCGACCGGCGTGGCGGCAGCGGCGTCCCGCTCACCGGCGCACACACCCCGATCCACCACGAGGCCGGCCGGCCGGCGGCGGGCCGCATCTCCTCGGTGGCCTGACCCGCCGCCTGCCGCGGTGGTCGCCGGTGCTGCCCTCTCCTGCGTGACCCGGTCCGATGCTCCCGGCACGCCCTCGCACACCCCGACGCTCGACTGCCGGTCGGTTCAAAGTACGGAAAACAGGGGGTAGTTGGGGATGCCAACCGGAATTCCCGGAAGGGCGGGATGCCGCCACGGCGGCATCCCGCCAGAAATAGACGCAGACGTGGGTGCGAATGTGCCGGTAGATCAACCCCATGACATTCACAGCCTTCTCCGCTTCCGGCCGGGCGAGACCCGCGCGCGCGGGACGCAGGGCCTTGCTCATAGCGACCTCGGTCGCTCTCGTGAGTGGCACCCTGCTGCCCGCGGCAGGTTCCGCATCGGCAGCCCAGGCCGCACCCGAGGCCACCGGACACTCCCGGACCCCCGTCCACCAGTACGACATCACCTTGGTCACCGGTGATGTCGTCCACTACACGGACGGCGTCGGCAAACAGGACACCGTCACCGTGGACCGACCCGACGGAGCGGTCGGCGGTGTGCATGTACAGCAGGCCGGCGACGACATCTACGTTCTGCCCGACGAGGCGAACGCCCTCATCGCCTCCGGGAAGCTGGACCGGCGGCTGTTCAATGTCTCGACCCTCGCCACGATGGGCTACGACGACAAGAAGACCGGCGGCATCCCGCTGATCGCCACCTACCCGGCGAGCAAGGCCCGTTCGCTGCCCGCCGCGCCCCGTGGCGCCGAGACGGTCCGTCGGCTCGACAGCATCCACGGTGTCGCGCTGAAGGCCGACAAGGACACCACTCGCTCCTTCTGGAACGACATCACGCGTACGCCCACCGCCCGGTCGCTGGACAACGGCATCGCCAAGCTGTGGCTCGACGGCCGCGTCGAGGCCTCGCTGAAGGACTCGGTTCCGCAGGTGAACGCCCCACAGGCCTGGGCCGAGGGGTACGACGGCAAGGGCACCAAGGTCGCCGTCCTCGACACCGGCATCGACCCGACACACCCGGACGTCAAGGACCGCATCCTCGAGTCCAAGAGCTTCGTGCCCGGCCAGGGAGTCCTCGACAAGCACGGCCACGGCACCCACGTCGCCTCCACCATCGCGGGCTCCGGCGCCGCGTCGGACGGCGTCAACAAGGGGGTGGCCCCGGGTGCGGACCTGATCATCGGCAAGGTCCTCGGCAACGAGGGCTCCGGTGAGGACTCCGGGATCATCGCCGCCATGGAGTGGGCGAAGGCCGAAGGTGCCGACGTCGTCTCCATGAGCCTCGGCTCCAGCATCCCGGACGACGGCACCGATCCGATGTCGCAGGCGGTCGACACCCTCTCGGCGGACGGTGGTCCGCTGTTCGTGATCGCCGCCGGCAACGCGTACGGCGCGGGCACCATCGGTTCGCCCGGCTCTGCCGACAAGGCGCTCACCGTCGCCGCCGTCGACAAGCAGGACGCTCGCGCGGGCTTCTCCTCCATGGGCCCGCTGACCCGGTCGTACGGGCTGAAGCCCGACCTGTCCGCCCCCGGAGTGAACATCAACGCCGCCGCCTCGCAGGCGGTCCCCGGCGTCAGCGGCATGTACCGGCAGATGTCCGGTACGTCGATGGCGACCCCGCACGTCGCGGGCGCCGCGGCGATTCTGAAGCAGCGTCACCCCGACTGGTCCGGTCAGCGCATCAAGGACGCGCTGATGAGCTCGTCCAAGCGGCTGCCCGACTACACCCCGTACGAGCAGGGCACCGGCCGGCTCGATGTGAAGGCGGCGATCGACACGACGATCGAGGCCACCGGCTCCGTCGCGGTCGCCTCGTACGACTGGCCGCACAGCGCCTCCGACCCGGTTGCCGAGCGGAAGATCACGTACCGCAACACCGGTACCGAGGACGTCACGCTGAAGCTGGCCACCGACACGGACTCGGCCGCGTACACGCTCTCCACGTCCGAGCTCACCGTCCCGGCCGGTTCCACCGCCGAGGCCGTGCTCTCCTTGGACCCGGCGAAGGTTCCGAGCGACACCACGTTCTCCGGTCAGGTCATCGCCAAGGACGCGGCGGGTACGACGGTCGCGCACACCGGCTTCGCCCTGAACAAGGAGCAGGAGCTCTACGACCTCACGCTCAAGCTCCGTGACCGCGCGGGCGAGCCGATGGACGGCTACGTCGTCCTCGGCCTGCTGGGCGACCAGAACCTGAACGTCGTCGCGGTGTCCGGCGAGACCACGCTGCGGCTGCCCCCGGGCAACTACACCGCCTGGACCGCCGCCGACATCGCAGGTGATCGCGCCGACTCGAAGGCCATCGCCTTCCTCGCGGCCCCCGAGACGATCCTCGACAAGCCGACCACCGTCACCCTCGACGCCTCCAAGGCCCACAAGGTCAGCGTGAAGACGCCGAAGGAGACCGAGACCCGGCAACTGCGCTACGACATGGCACGCACCGCACCGAACGGTGTCGTCCAGCGCGACGCGTACCAGATCCCGCTGATGTACGACCAGCTGTGGGCAGGCCCCACCAAGAAGGTCACCCAGGGCAGCTTCAGCTTCCTGACCCGCTGGCGCCAGGGCGAGAAGCAGATCGACCTGTCGGTCGACGGCCGTGATGTGCCGGTCGTCGTGCAGGGCGGTTCGCCCGTCGCCGAGGACAGCAGCCAGAACCTGACCGGTGTCTTCGCGGGCAACGGTGCCGAGACCGACTACCGGGGCCTGGACGTCAAGGGCAAGGCTGTCGTGGTCCGCCGCAGCGACACGGTCTCCGCGGCCGAGAGGCTCACCAACGCGCTTGCCGCGGGCGCCAAGGCTCTCTTCGTCGCCAACGACGGTCCCGGTGTGGCGATGGAGCGGTACACCGAGTACGGCACCACGACCACCATCCCGGTCGCCTCGGTCCAGCAACTGGCCGGCGAGTCCCTGATCAAGGCGGCCACGCGGGGCGAGAAGCTCACCATGACCCAGCGCAGGTTCGCCCGGTACCTGTACGACCTGGTCGACCGCCACAACGGCACCGTCCCGGACCGCTCGCTCGCGTTCGCCCCGACGACCTCCCAGCTGGCGAAGGTGGAGAACACCTTCTACGGCCACAAGGCCGTGCTCGGCGGGGGCTACCGCTACGACATTCCGGACTACGGTTTCGGCATCGGCTTCACGGAGTACGAGAAGTTCCCCGGCACCCGCGACGAGTGGGTCACCCCGCTTCCGGGCGCCTCCTTCTGGTACGAGGACCACTCGGTCCTCAACTCCACCGAGACCGGCTTCGCGCACGAGATGCGCAGCGGCGACATGGACTACACGGCGGGCCGCACCTACCCCGCCCAGTGGTTCGCGCCGATCAGCCGCCCGCGTCTGGGCACCGGCTACTGGGGTCCGTTCCGTTCCGTCTACAACGACATACAGTTCAACTTCACCCCGTGGACGGACTCGGGCGCGGGCCACTCGGGCGCCATGCCCGAGGACGAGTACGACACCACCACCACCCGCTTCTACCAGGGCGACACACTGATCAAGAAGGTCGCAGGCCGGGCCGGATTCGCCTGGGACGTGTCGCCGGAGAAGCTGCCGTACCGCTTCGTCCTCGACTCCACCCGCGACGGCGACGTGTGGAAGACATCCACCCGCACGCACACCGAGTGGAACTTCGTCTCGGGCCAGATGGACCAGAACGGTCCCTGGCAGGCCGACATCCCGCTGCTCCAGATGGACTACAAGGTCGCCACCGATCTCGCCGGTGACGTCGAGGCCGGCAAGTGGACCGAGGTCGGTCTCTCCTCCGGCACGCAGGAGTGGCTCGACGGTGCAGTGAAGGCCAAGAACGCCTCCCTGTCGGTCAGTTACGACGACGGCAGCACCTGGAGTGCGACCGAGCTGCGCAAGACCTCCGAGGGCAACTGGACCGCGCGGTTCAAGACGCCCGAGAAGGCCGGCGGCTTCGTCTCCCTCAAGGCGCACGCCGAGGACGGGAACGGGCTCGGCATCGACCAGGAGATCGTCCGGGCGTTCGGTCTGAAGTGACCTGCCGCCTGAACCGATCTGCCGGCAGTTCCTCCTGAGAGTGCTCCGGAGGACTTCCACGAGGTGGCTCCGCACCCCCGACAGGGGTGTGGAGCCACCTTTCCTCATGCCTCCGATCACCTCGTCGACAGGCGTCCGCCGTGCTCGTCGCACTGACGACGGCAGGCGTCGGGCGTGGACGGCTCCTGACCCGCAGCAGGTCGAGGTCATCGGACGGAGCGGCAGCCCTGCGAGACCGGCAACGACATCGCGGCAGGTCGTGATCGACGATGCCGCAGACGACAGGGCGTCATCTGCCGAACGATCTCGGACCCGCCTGCGCACGATCTGACGTGGCGCGTGCCTGCGGGCGGGGGACCTCAACGGCGGGCGCCGCCGACCGTGAACGCCGCGCAGAGCAGCACCGGTGCCGCGGCGAGGGCGAAGCATGCCGCGAGCGGCAGGTGCCCCAGCATCGGACCGACCACGGCTGTTCCGCCCGAGGACCCGGCATTGACCGCGGTGTTGACCCACGCGCCGGCCTGCGTACGGCTGCCCGCGTCGACGGACTCGTCCGCGATCAGATACGCCGTGGTCAGGGCCGGGGCGACGAACAGCCCGGCGACGGCGACCGTGCCGACCAGCACGTACACGTTCGGCGACAGTCCGGTCGCGAGCAGGGAAAGCCCCAGGGCGACGGCAAGTGCCGCCAGCCGCAGCCGACTCGACGCGCGCCACGAGACGGCGCCGTAGGCCAGGCCGCCGACCGCGCTCCCTGCGGAGAGCGCCGCCAGCACCCAGGCCACGGCCGCATCCTGGCCGTGCCGGTCGGCGAAGGCCACCACCAGCAGGTCCAGCGCCCCCAGGCACAGCCCGACACCGGCCGCGACCGCCGCCGCGTGCCGCAACCCGGCCACGCCGAACAGCCGTTTCCTGGACGGTGCCGCAGAAAGTGGCTTCGTCCTCGGCCGGCGGACGCCCGTATCGCGCAGTGCCGGAGACGCCACCAGGGTCGATGTCCCGACCAGCACCAGCGCGGCACTGACCGCCACACCGGCCGCGGGTTCGGCGAACTTCACCAGCAGACCCACCAGCAACGGTCCGGTGACGAAGAGGAGTTCCTCGGCCACACCGTCCAGGCTGTAGGCGCGCCGGAGCAGTTCCCGGTCGGGCACGAGGCCTTTCCACAGGGTCCGCATCACGGGTCCCAGGGGTGGTGTGCAGGCGCCGGCGGTCACGGCCAAGGCTCCCAGCCGGACCCCCGACGCACCGGGCTGCCAGGTGACGTGGGCCAGGACCGAGAGGAGCAGCGCATATGCGATGGCCATCGGCGGCAGTGCGCGTCGTGGCCCGTACCGGTCGATCAGCGCGGCACGGGCGGGGGAGAGGAAGACGCTGGTCGCCCCGAACAGGGCCATGACGGCGCCCGCCACGGAGTACGAGCCGGTGGCGTCCTTGACCGCCAGCATCAGGGAGAGGGAGATCATCCCGTACGACAGCCGACCCAGCAGCGCGGCGCCGAAGGTGCGGGAGGCATGACGGGTACGCAGGACCGTTGCGTACGAGGGAGCGCGAGAGGGCGTGGGCGAAGGCGAAAGCATGAGGATCGTTCCTCGGGAAGGCAGCGCGGACCTGGCGCGCTGTGTGCGTCACGGGACACCGGAGTGCCGCACCCGGAGTGACGGGCGCGGTCAGTACGGGGTCCTACGCACAGAGGAGGAACATGCGAGCAATCCTAAGGCCCCTCGTGGCGGGCTTTGCCCCGTCGCGCCGCCCAGCACGCACGCTCCTTCCGGGCAAGCATTGCCGGTCGCGGCGCCAACAGGAGGCCGGCGAGCGGCACATGGCTCGGCCGACGTCCGCCGTGCGGCCGTTGCACCGGCTCATCCGGCGCTCGAACCGAACCCGTGCCGCTCCGCCCACGAGGTGAGTGCCATGGCGATCGCCTCCGACTGGTCCTCCGGCGCCAGGTGACCGGCCGGACCGCAGTGCACGGTCTCCAGGCTCGCGATGTTCGCCGCGCACCACGTCGCCATCTTGGCGCGGATCCTGGATCACCATGCTCAGGCGGCGCGGCGGGCGTCAGGCGGACCGTCCGCCTGACGCACTCTCCAGGATCTCCTCGGCGGTCCGTCGCAGCCGGGGCAGGAACCGGCCGACCTCCGCGCCGCGGCGCAGGAGGTCGCCGGTGGACGTGATGCCGAGATCGGCGACTGCGGCGCGGAAGGCCGGCATGCGCGCGGTGTGCAGCCCGGGCGCGTCCGCGGCCAGGACGGTGTGGCAGCGGGCGAAGGTCGCGATGATCCAGAAGACCGCTTCACGGTGGTCGCCCCGGTCGACGAGCAGCCGGCTTCCGTCGACGGCGATCGGCCGTGCCTGCGCGGTGAGGTCGCTGCTGAAGAAGAACGGCGTCCTGGCGACCGCGGCCGCGGCATCGAAGGTGCGGGTCAGTTCGGTCAGGTGCTGCCGGACAGTGGGGACGGAGAGCCGGGCGCAGCCCAGGAGTTCCAGGAGTTCCGAGTAGAAGGACGGGTGCCCGTACTCGGTCAGTACCTCGCGGGCGGCGAGATAGCGCAGTCGGACGGTGGGATTGCGCAGTGCGGCGACCAGCAGGACGTGGGTGGTCACCCCGGTGGGGAACAGCCAGCCGGTCACCTGCTCGTGGAACGGTAGGGAGGTGTCGAACGCGGCGAGCCGGGACTCGATGCGGTGGAGGGCGTCCTCGCACCGGCGGCGGACCCACGGCCGTTCCGCGAACCGTGGTGAGACGGCTGTGTGCAGGGCGCGCAGCCGGCCGGTGGGGTCGGCGATGACCGTGTCGTGACGGAAGCTGCCCGCCAGGTGGTACGAGGCGAGGACCGCGTCCGCCGAGGAGAGATCCGCCCAGGCCACATAGGTGACCTCCAGCAGGGCGCCCCGGAAGCGGAGCTTGCCGGGTTTGACCGGCGGTTCGTCCCCGGCGAGGACGACGACGATGTCGACATCGGAGGACGGTGGCAGTTCGGCGTCGTTCGGCAGTCCGACGGTGGATCCGCTGAAGTACGCACCGCGGAAGTCGGGTTCGGGGCGGGCGTGCTCGGCGACCCATCGGGTCGCGGCGGATCGTGCCGCTCCGACTTTCACCACGGTCCTCCTCGACGGCGTCCGGTTGCCGGGAGCAGTCAACACGGCCGGCAGGGGCGTTGTCGGTGTCTGCTGGTATCTATGGGTACATGAAGACCGAACATGCCCACCCCGCGGAACTGGCCGCACTTCGCGCAGCCTTCGAGACCGGGGACCCCCTCGGCTGGGACCGGGTGCGTGCCTTCGAGGCGGAGCACGGCATCGTCCTGCCGGAGCCGTACCGCACCTTCGTCGCGGAGATCTCCGACGGTTCGTACGTGGGGCCGCCGGACTACGGCCTCGTACCGCTGGCCGAGATACCGGACGACGGAAGGGAGGCAGAGGACGAGCGGTGCCTGGCCGAGCCGTTCCCGTTGACGGAGGCATGGGTGTGGGAGGACGACGACCGCCCGGAGGAGGAGCTCGAACCGCTCCTCGACCAGGTCTTCGGTCATGGCTCGATCGTCCTGGGCACCGATGGCTGCGGCATGGACTGGCACCTCGTCGTCACCGGACCCCATCGCGGTCATGTCTGGCACATCACCGGTGAGGGGGCCCTGCCGTTCGGTGCCGAGTTCGGCTTCACCACCGGTGAACCGGGATTCGCGGGATGGGTCGCGCACTGGGCCGCGAACAAGCCGTGGTTCGACGCTCCGGAGGACGAGTCCGGCGCTGCGTAGAGCAGGTGTCAGGTCGCGGCGGGCTGTTCCTGTTCCGCGATGCGCCGCTTGGCCTCGGCCCAGCTGACCGGCAGATGCTCGACCGGAGCCTCCCAGAACGTGAACGTCGAGCTCCGCATGGTCGGGCGCAGCCCGGTCATGATGCCGCGATGCGGTTCGGTCCGGGCGTACGCGTAGAGGGCGTCACGGCTCTCCCATGCGGAGAGGGTGAAGAAGGTGCGCTTCGTGGGCTGGGCGATGAGGGACGCGCCGAAGGCTCCGGGCGCGGACCGCACCTGACGCCATGCGGAGAGCGACTTCAGGAAGAAGCGCGGTACATCCTTGAGGGAGCGCACCTCGAAGCGGGAGGCCATGACGACGACCTGGCCGTGGTGCGGGGCGGGGTGGGGAGTCACCCAGGGCAGAGTGGGCATCGCACGTCTCACCTTCACGGTTGGGTAGTGGCACTATCCAACTTGGATAGTACTACTACCCAATGCCGTATCGAGGCGAGACGGGAGTCGCGTGCGGCGCCGGACCGGGGGGAGGGGCGAGGCGCGCGGTGGGGTCCGCGGCCCCGGGGGGCGCCGAGATGGCCACGGCGCTCGGTCGGCCGGGCGTGACATGCGGACGGGCGGTGCGGCGCGGAATCGCGCCACACCGCCCGTACCGGCGTCTGCTGCGTCTCTGCCCGGTCAGCGTCCTGCCTGCAGCGCCGCCCAGGTGCCGCTGCCGACGATCCCGTCGACCGTCAGCCCGTGGCCGCTCTGATAGGTGCGTACCGCCGTCACCGTTTCCGGACCGAAGCTCCCGTCGGCGTCCACGGTCGCGCCGAGCGCCGCGGTCAGCGAGCGCTGGAGCCGCTTCACGTCCGCACCCGAGACCCCCTGCTTGAGCGTCGGCACGGTCCCGGCCGACAGCAGCGCCGTCCAGGTGCTCCCGCCGACGATGCCGTCGGCGCGCAGTCCACGGGCCGTCTGGAATTTCTTGACCGCGGCCAGTGTGGCCGGGCCGAAGCTTCCGTCCACTGCGCCCGCGTCGAAGCCCTGCGCGGTCAGCAGCTTCTGCACCGCCGTGACCTGGGCGCCCGTCGATCCGCTCTGCTGGGTGGCGTACGAGGCGAAGGTCAGCCCGTCACTGCTGCTGCCGCCGCTGTCGTCGCCCCCGACGTAGCGCATGTAGCGGGCCCAGTCCCAGTGCGGGCCCGGGTCGGTGTGGTCATTGCCCGCTGCCTCGCTGTGGCCGATGATGTGCGCCCGGTCCTTCGGGATGCCGTACCTGTCGCACAGGGCGCTGGTCAGGGCGGCCGAGGAGCGGTACATCGTGTCCGTGAACCAGGACGGGTCGTCGATGAACCCCTCGTGCTCGATGCCGAGCGCCGAGGCGTTCAAGCCCCGGGCGTGGTACGCGGTGTCGCTGTTGCGGACCATCTGAGTGATCTGTCCGTCGGAGGATCGGATCACGTAATGGGCGCTCACCTCGGCCGTGGGGTCCTGGAACCAGTTGATCGAGCCCGAGTACGACCCCTGCGTGACATGGATGATCACCTTGCTGATCGGCGTCGACCGGCCCTGGGTGAAGTTGTTCGGGTCGGCCGGGACCCACAGCGCCGACGGGTAGTCGGGGCTCTGGGTGCGTACCTCGCTGTCGGAGAAGGTGCCCTTCTCCGGGGCGACCGGGCGGGCGGTCACCGAGATCCGCTCGCCGCCGGGGACGGTGGTGGCGATCCCTTTCTTGAGGAACGTGTAGACGGCGTCGGCGTAGAGGGCGGCGGCGCGGCCCGTCGTGCCGCTGTACTGCGCCACGGCCGGGTACCAGGCGTCGATGTCGTCGCGGTCGTCGCCGTCGAGGCCGATGCGGTCCGCGTACGCGCGCAGCACGGCCGCGCCGCCGAGGATGTTGGCCGCGGTGTCCTGACGGAGCTTCGACAGCGGCGTGCCGGTGAGTGCGGCCGCCTTTTCCAGTGTGTGGTTCCCGGGGTTGCTGACCAGGTGCATCACGCCGTACCCGTTCGCCTGACTGGGGCGCCCGGCGTGGCCGTCGAGGTGCGTCTCGCTGTAGCCGACGGCGGCGAGCAGATCGCGCGGTACGTCGAACTCCCGTGCCGCCTGCGCGAACGCCTGGTTCATGGAGTGGCGGGCGGAGACCGGAGGGGGTGCGGCGAAGACCGGCGTGCCGGTCGCGGCGAGCGCGGTGGCGGTGAGGGCCGCCAGCACGGATGCGCGGCCCCTCGTGTGGGCTGCGACGCGTCTGGGCATACCTGCTCCTGCTGTGTGGGGGAGAAAGAACGGCCCCCGGACCCGAGTGGGGTGGGTCGAGGGCCGCGAAGCGGACTCAGGCTATCTATGCGTCCAGGGCATGACAATCATTTACCTGCGTGTCGAACTCCCTTTCACTCCAACAGGGTTGACCAGTACGCAGCAAGCCGCCCGGCGACCGTGCAACCGGTCACCGGGCGGATTGACTTGGCGTCAGATATGCGTCACGCCTCGCTCCCGCTCGGCGACGAGCTGCAGCGTGACATCGATGATCACGTCTTCCTGACCGCCGACATACCCTGCCTCGCTCACCTTTCGCAGGATCTCGTGCGCCGGGACGCCGTACCGCTCGCCGGCCTATTCCGCATGCAGCAGGAAGCTGGGGTACACCCCGGCGTACCCCTGCGTGACCGCCGCCCGGTCGGTGTATGGCAGCCGCGGGATGAACGGCCGGGCGACCTCCTCGGCGGCGGTCGGCACCTGCTGGGTGTCCCCCGGTGGGTACGCCCATCTGCTCCGGCACCGGCACCACGATCTCCGTCGGCGCATTGCCCGCGCCCGGCGCGCGCAGGGTGCCGTCGATCTGCCGGGCCCCCGCCTCGTACACCGCAAGGGAGTTCGCCACGCCACGGCGCCGCCCGCGCCGGTGTCCCCGATCCGGGGGTCGATGATCTCCAGGGCGGGCAGCACGTACGCGATGTCGACGGAGCCGAACCGGCTTGAGCCCCTGAGGAGTTCGGTGTCGACGGGCGGCTGGGTGAATCCGTTCCGCCGCGGCCGGTCGAATTCGTCGGTACGGCGATCGAGTTCGGCCGGCCGCGTGCCGCTGCCGTTCACGAATCGCATGATCTGGTGCCGGACGGTGTGTCGCCCCTCGTGCGACAGCGGGAAGGGTCTTCAGGGCTGTCCCGTCAATCCCTGGCGGAACTGCGCGCGGCGTCGGACGCGGTGTATCGCAAGGCGGCGGAGCGTCCTCGTACTGGGCTTCGGGCGTTCCGACGACGCGGCGAGCCGTAGCTGTCGTCGTGCGCCCTCCAGGGATGACGGGACAGCCCCTGGGTCAGACGCTACGGGAGAGCTCATCGGCGGCGGCCAGCATGCCGGTGACCGAGGCGCGCGCCACCTCTTCCCGGGTGGTGATCAGATTGACGCACAGCTGCATCGCCGGATCGGCCGAACGCAGCGGCACGGCCACCCCGAAGGCGCCCGGCTCCACCCGGCCGAACGTCATGGCGTACCCGCGCTCGCGCACCTCGGCGAGTTCGGCCGAATCGTCCGGCGACGGCGCCCGGAACGAGGCCAGCGCCAGACCGGCCGCGCCGACCCCGATCGGGTTGCGGCTGCCGACCCGGTAGGAGAGGTGGTAGTCCACCGACTGCGGCTCCACCACCGCCACCGCCACCGCGTCGTCACCCTCCGCGGCGATCAGCGCGACCGTGGCCCTCAGCTCGTCGGCGGTCCGCCGCAGCACCGGCAGCGACGCCTCCCGGATCCCGGCCGCATAGCCACGCGCCAGCGCGGCGGTGCCGGACCCCGCCCGGTAGCGGCCGTCCGCGCCCCGGAACACCAGCCGGAACTCCGCCAGGGTGGTCAGGATGCGGTACGCGACAGTGCGATGCACGCCCAGGCGGTCCGCCACGTCCTGCACCGCGAGCCCGTGCGGCGTCCCGGCCACCAGCCCGAGCGTGGTCAGACCCCGGGCCAGGGTCTGGGACGCGGGGGTGCGGGAGGAGGTCCTGTCGGGAACCGGCTTGTCGCTCACCCGGCAATCCTAGGGCGCGGGGTCGGCCGTTCCCGGTTCCTACCAGCGGTCTCGGTGGATGACGTCGGCCACCGGGCGCCGCCGCACCGGCCCGAAGTTGCCCTGCGGCCACCCCACCGGAATCGCGGCGAAGGTCTGCATGTCCTCCGGGATGCCGAGGGCTTCCTTCCACTCCTGCTCCAGCATCAGATGCCAGATGGTGATGTTCGCCGCGAGCCCCAGCCCTCGCGCGGCCAACAGGATGTTCTGCACACCCGGGTAGACGCAGGAACCCTCCGCGAGCGCCTGGAACCGGGTCTGTGTGTTCATCATGTGCTCGGTCCCCGCCGGACCGAGCGCCTGCGCGTAGGCCACCAGTCCCTCCTCCTCGATCCGCGGCTCCGGGAACCGGTAACAGGGGACGATCAGCGCGGGCGTATCGGCGAAGTGGTCACGCTGGTACTCGATCGCGGCGACCATCCGCCCGTAGGCGGCGTCGTCCATGCCCTTCGGCGCGTACTTCCCGGTGGTCGCCAGATAGGCGTCCACACACCGCTTCCACAGCGGCGCCAGACGGGCCATCACCTCCCGATCCGTCACCACCACGTACTCGTAACACTGCATGTTGCCGCCGCTGGGAGCCCAGACGGCCGCCTGTACGAGCTGCTCCAGCGTCTCCTCCGGCACGGGATCCGACTTGAGGCGGCGCATGGCGCGCATGGTGGACATCGTTGCGAAGAGGGCGGGTCCGTCGGTCGCGGACTCGGCGGTCTGAACCGTTTCGATGGTCATGATCGCGGAGTGTACGGGCGAAGCTCCCGCAGGGGGAGGCCCGTTGGCCGGGGGCATCCGGCTCCCGTCCGTGCGGAGCCGAGGGATCTCACCGTCGTCAACGACGCCGCCACCTGCGCGCCCCGCGCCGTCGGCTCGGCAGCGGCCGCGTCCACGAGCGCGGAGACATCCTTCTGCTCGGCGGAGAAATGCCCGACGACCACCATCCTGGACCCAGCGACATCCAACGGCGCGGCAGGCCCGACAGCTCCCGCCGCTCGTGCACGTCGGCGGGCCGGTGATCCCGTCCGTGCTTCCGGCACATGCCCACACCGGTACCCGGGGCGTGCCGGGAGCAGGCCGGTTACGCCGTCGGGATCCATACGCGCATGGCTCCGGCCCCCCGGTTCGCCCACACCGCGTACGGCACGGCGGTCAGCTCACCGGCCGTCACCACGGTGACGCCGCCCAGCAGTTCGGGGCGGTGCTCGGCCCTGAGCGGGGTGTTCCGGTCGAGGGCCACCGCGTCCAGGCGTCGGGTCTGGTCGGCGGACTCCAGGCAGTACACGAGGGGCCCGCGCTCGATCGCGACGCAGCCGCGCACCGCGTCGACGCGCGGGTCGGGGCGGGTCAGCCGCGGTTCCATCGGCAGATCGAGCACGATGGCCTCGCCCGGCTGCCAGTCGCGGCGCACCCGCAGCCAGCCCGCCTCGGCAGCGACGGGTGCACCGTCCAGAGTGGCGCCGGAACACCAGGCGGGGATGCGCAGGGAGAGCGTCCAGGTGCCGGGCCGGACGGCGGTCACGGCGATGCGCCCGTCCCACGGGTAGCCGGTCCGCACCGACACGGGCCCGTACGTCCCCGTCGCGTACTGGTGCAGCTGTACGCCCTCCCGGCCGGCGTCGGTGCTCGCGACGTAGTGCGGGAGCGAGGCCAGCAGTCGCATCACGTTCGGTGGGCAGCAGGCGCACCGGAACCAAGAGGTGCGGCGAGCGGACTGGTCGTCGCGGTGGCCCTCGTACCCCTCGCGGACCTGGAGCGGGTTGACATACAGCCAGCTGTCCCCGTCGAGCCCCGCCCCGGCGAGGAATCCGTTGAAGAGCGTGCGCTCGATCAGATCCGAGTAGCGGGCCTCGCCGGTGAGCAGCGCCAGCCGCCAGCTCCACTGGATGGATGCGATGGCGGCGCACGTCTCGGCGTACGCGCGGTCCGGCGGCAGTTCGTACGGGTCGCCGAACGACTCCAGCTCGTGCCGGGCGCCGAGCCCGCCCGTGAGGTACGTCTTCGTCGCGACCATGGCGTCCCACAGCCGCACGGACGCGTCCCGCAGGCCGCGGTCGCCGGTCTCCGCGGCGAGATCGGTGGCACCCGCCAGGAGGTAGAGCTGGCGGACCGCGTGCCCGGTGACGGTCTCGGCCTCGCGTACCGGGGTGTGATCCTGCCAGTAGGCGGACCCGGGGAAGCTCTTCTCGCCGTCGCCGAGGAGTCCGTGCCCGCGCCGCTCCACGAAGTACGAGGCGAGTTCCAGCCAGCGCCGTTCGCCGGTCTCCCGGTGGAGTTCGACGAGCGCGGTCTCGATCCCGGGGTGCCCGCAGACACCGTCGACGCGCCGGTCCGTACCGAAGACGGAGTCGATGTGGGCGGCGAACCTCTCAGCAATGGCGAGGAGTTCGCGGCCGCCCGTGGAACGGTGATGGGCCACGGCCGCCTGGATGAGGTGCCCGGCGCAGTAGAGCTCATGGCCCCAGTCCAGCTCCTGCCACCGCAGCCCGGGGCGGGCGACCTGGTAGTACGTCTGCAGATAGCCGTCCGGGTCCTGGGCCGCGCCGAGCAGCGCGGTCAGCCGGTCCACGTCGGAGGCGAGCCGGCCGTCTCCCGCCGCGTCGGGGTCGGCCAGTTGCCAGGACGCCGCCTCCAGCCACTTGTGGACGTCGGAGTCCTGGAACGGGAAGTCCCCGGTGAAGTCGCCGCCCCCGGTCGCGGCCGCGCGCAGGTTCCCCAGGTTTCCGGCCTCTTCGAGCCTGCGGGGCCCCTGCGGGATGCTCACCTCCGCGTTGGTACGGCGACGGGCGGCCCAGAAGCCGCCGCTGATCCGGGCAGGGGAGACGGGATGCAGCACGGTGTGCGCGGTGCTGCTCGGTCGTATCGGTCCGGCGCTCATGGGCGGGGACGATAGCGATACGACCGGTCGAACAGAGGGGGGCCGCCCGTCGACCGGTCAGCCCCCTCCGGCTTTACGCGATCACTTCGGTGCGTTCACGTCCACGCGCACGACCTGCGGGTCGTGGTCGCTCGCCTGGTCGGCGAACTCCGCGTTGATGT
Organism: Streptomyces sp. NPDC057565; assembly: GCF_042801455.1. Lineage (NCBI taxonomy): Bacteria > Bacillati > Actinomycetota > Actinomycetes > Kitasatosporales > Streptomycetaceae > Streptomyces > Streptomyces sp. NPDC057565. Next base: position 283,858 of record NZ_JBHVFU010000007.1, read on the forward strand.
GCACCACGTCGTAGTCGAAGCGGAGCACGCCGGGGCTGGTCAGGATGTGGTCCAGCGTCTGCGAGTTGCCCTCGTACACATAGCTGTACTGCTCGCCCGCCGGCAGCGTGGTGATCAGCGGCTTGAGCACCTGGCCGTCGGTCAGCGCGTCCATCGTCGGCGAGAACGCGAAGTCGTTGAGGTCCCCGAGGGTGATGACCTGCGCCGACTTGTCGGCCGCCAGCAGCGACTTGACGAAGGTGTTGACCTCCGTCGCCTGCTTGACACGCTTCGTCTCCGAGCTGCGCTTCGGCTCCTGGTAGCGGCCGTGCAGGGGCTGGTCGCCGCCCTTGGAGGCGAAGTGGTTGCCGATGACGAACACCGTCTTCCCGTGGAAGCGGAACTCGCCGACCAGGGGCTTGCGGCTGTCCGCCCACGCGTCGTTGGTCGGGGCGATGCGGCCGGGCGACGCCGACAGAGTGACGCCCTGCTTCGTCCTGACGGCGGTCACAGGGGTGGTCGCATCGCCGCCCGCACGGTCCACGAAGTCGACGCGCTCGGGGTTGAAGAGGAAGACGTTACGAATGTTGCCACCGGGCTCGCCGCCGTCCTTGCCGTCCACGGGGGCGATGTAGCGCCATGCGTACTGCGGACCGCCCGCCGCGACGATCGCGTCGGTGAACCGCTTGAGCGTCGCCTCGGAGCCGACGGTGCCGTCGTTCACGGCACCGTTGTCGTCCTGGATCTCCTCCAGCGACACGATGTCGGGGGAGGAGAGGTTGACCGCGACGCCCGCGGCGAGCGTGTCGAACTTGGCCTGCTCGTCGAGCGCGTCCAGGTTCTCCACGTTGTACGTGGCGACCGCGAGCTCCTTGTCCCGCTGCTTCCGGGTGACCTCGCGCTGCAGGTGGTGATCGGTGACCGTGCCCAGTTCGGTCGCCTGGAGGTTGTAGCCGCCGAAGGAGGCGTAGTCCATGACACCGGTGGTGGTGCCGGACAGCTCATCGCCCACGTTCGCGACGGGGAAGGGGCGGGTGGTGTCCAGCGACATCACCTTGATGCGACCGGTGTTCTGGTCGGTGTACGAGGAGTAGAGCGTGCCGCCGCGCCGCGTCGGGTTCTCGTTCGGCTTGACCGTCACCCAGACCTCGTCGTACGCGGTCGTCGCACCCGTGACCCGGGTGTCGGCGATCTGTACGCGGGAGCCTTCGAGCGACTCGTACAGGTCGAGGGCGTACGTCGACGGGTCGAGTGCCAGCGAGTCGACCGAACCGCCACCTGCCGAGGGGACGTAGGCGTCGGGCACGGACGCCGCGTCGAGCACCACCGGCGCGGGCAGCGCGTTGCCCGACGACAGGACCGTGACCCTGGGGGCGGTGATCTCGGTGATCGACTGGGTGGTGGCCGACGGGTAGTACTCGTCCACCTTGCCGCTGACCAGCACGGAGTCGCCCACGGCGACGGACGGTGCGGTGGAGCCGGTGTAGACGAAGACACCTTCGCTGGTGCGGGCGTCCGCGTCCGGCGTGGCGTCCTGGATCCAGAAGCCGCGCGAACCGGTGGTCCGCACGCCGGTGACGATGCCGGGGACCCCGGTCACCGACTGGCCGTTCAGCGGCGAGACGCGGGTGGTGCCCTGGATGTCGTGCACCCGGACGGTGCCGGGCTCGGTCGGGTTCCCGGGGTCGCCGGGCCCTGATCCGCCGGACGTCTCACCGGCCGCGTTGACCGGTGTCGGGGCGCCCGCGGACAGGTCTGCGGCGTTGTTGTCGGTGTCGGCGAGGGACGTACCGCGCGCCACGGAGGCGGTGGCGGAGGCACCCGTAGCCGGGCCACTGCCCTCCCGCACGACCGCGGAGCCGTAGCCGACGAGGTCCACGATGCGCGTGTCGGCGGCGCAGTCGGCCGCGGTCTTGCAGGTCAGCGGGGTGGTTCCGGAGACGAGGGCGACGGTGCCGCTGGTCGCGGACATCGCCACGGTGCCGGTCGCGTCCGGCGTGGGCAGGGCGACGGTGCCGCCGGTGCCCGCGGCCTGGGCGACCAGGTAGCGGCCGCCGGGCGCGACGGACCCGGTCAGCGCGGAGACCTGCCAGAGCGAACCTGCGGACGGCGTGCCGGGCAGGTACTGGACGCTGAAGCCCGAGAGGTCGTACGCGGCCGAGCCGGCATTGGCCAGTTCGACGAAGTCGCGGGTGAGCGTCGCACCCGAGTTGCCCCCGCCCCCGTACACCTCGGAGATCACGGCGGTCGAGGACGGGGCCGCGAAAGCGGCAGGCAGCGCGGTCGCCGAGAGGGTCACGGCGACCGCGCCGGCCAGCAGGATGGAACGAGGTCTGGATATGTGCACGGTGAGCTGCCCCTCAAAGTGTGATGAGGGGCCACAAGCTATGCGCGTAGACCTTGCTGTGACAAGGCATCAGAGGTTAATTCCGGAAAACGCTCCGACGACCCCCGGGTCCGCACTCGGGCTCCTGCGCCGGACCGCGAGTTCGCTGACCTTGAAGTCACTGATCCTGAAGTGGCCGAGGACGGTGGGGAACGCGCAGTGCCCGCCGGTGGACGGCCCGGGGCGCGGTGGTCGAAGCGCACATCGTCGGCGTTCCAGAGGTTGTTCAGGTCGGAGACCCGGTCGGGTCGCTGCTCGACAGGCAACCAAAAGGTTGCCTATGGTGAGGTGGGACCGGGACGGCAGAGAGGTGCGGGAGGGGTGGCGGCGATGGACGCGATATTCAAGGCGCTCGCCGACCCCAGCCGTCGACAGCTCCTCGACCGGCTCAACGCGCGCGGCGGGCAGACACTGCGCGAGCTGAGCGAAGGGCTGGCCATGAGCCGGCAGGCCGTGAGCAAGCATCTGGCGGTCCTGGAGTCCGCCGTGCTGGTCTCCACCGTCCGCAGGGGCCGGGAGAAGCTCCATTACCTCAACCCGGTGCCCATCCAGGAAGTGGCCGACCGCTGGATCGGCCGGTACGAGCGCGGCCGGATGACCGCGCTCTCCCGTCTCAAGGAAACGCTGGAAGGACAACCGGTCATGGACAAGCCCGAGTTCGTTTACGTCACCTACATCCAGACCACCGCCGAGAAGCTCTACCAGGCGCTGATCGACCCCGAGTTCATCAAGATCTACATGGGGGGTTACGGCCCCGAGTCGACCTGGGAGGTCGGCGCGCCGGTCCGCTGGAAGATGGACCCGGACGGCGAGTTCGAGGAGGTCGGCCAGCGGGTCCTGGAGGCGGAGCCCGGCAAGCGGCTCTCGTACACCTGGCACACCCTGCAGCCCATGCACCGCGCGATGTTCGGCTTCGCCTCGGACGAGGAATGGGAGAAGGCGGTCCAGGAGCGGTCGAAGGTCACCTTCGACATCGAGCCCGCCGAGGAGCCTGAGATGGGCATCAAGCTCACCATCACCCACGACGGTTTCGACAGCCCGGACAGCAGGATGCTGGAAGGCGTCAGCGACGGCTGGATCATGATCCTCTCGACGCTCAAGACGCTGCTGGAGGGCGGCAGGTTCGTCTCCGACCCGGATCAGTAGGTCAGGTCCTCCGGACCGGCTGTCGGTGAGGCGTGCTTGGATGCGGGCTGTCGAGGAGGAGGGGAAGCATGACACGTACGACACCGCCGCGCCCTTGGGATGTGGCCTCGGTCTTTCCGGCCCTGGCGGGCATGGCACGGACGGCCACCCGGCTTCATCCGTCCCCGGGTGATCCCACGGTGCACGAGAGCTCGGTGGGCGGTCCGTTGCTGTGGCCGGCCGACGAGGCCTGGCCGGTCTGCGCCGACGACCATCACCCGCACCGGCTCACGACGTTGGAGGACGTGCGCACACTACGCCGCATCCTCACGCAGGCGTGGCAGCGGCCCAGGCCACCGCGGACGAATCTGCTCACCCCCGACGAGCAGGCGGTGGTGGACCGGATCCACGCCGGACACGACCCGTCGCTGCTCCCGGCGGAGCCCCTGCCGCTGATCGCGCTGGCGCAGCTCTACGCCCGGGACGTTCCCGACCTCCCCTGTCCCGACGGCACGGACATGCTGCAGGTGCTGTGGTGCCCGTTCACGGAGATCGAGGACTCGCCGTCGGCCGTGCACCTGCGGTGGCGGCAGTCCGGCAGTGTGCGGGACGTCCTCGCCGACCCGCCCGCGCCGGACTTCGTCGGCCTCGACGACTACGTACCTGCCCCGTGCGTCCTGCACCCCGAGCGGGTCGTCGAGTATCCGGCGGCCCATGAGCTGGACCATGCGCTGACCGAGCGCGTATACGCATGGGAGAAGGAGCAGCAACAGGGTGAGGGGCAGGGGCTGAGCTACCGGGGCGATCTGTCGGTCGCCCCGGGCTGGAAGGTCGGCGGCTGGTCCGCCCCCTGGACCTTCTGCGACCCGATGGAGGTCCGCTGCGACTGCGGTGCCCCGGTCGAACCCCTCCTCACCGTCGACAGCAGCGAATGGGACGGCGAGAGCACTGGCTGGCGCCCTGTCGAGGACAGGGACGACACGGGCCGGCCGCCGTATCCCGACTGGGACTGCCCCACGATGGTGACCGTCGGCCGCGGGTACACGCTCCAGGTCTACCGGTGCACCGTCTCGTACGGTCATCCGCCCGTCACGACCCTGCAGTAGTCCTGTTGCTGCGGGCCCTCGGGTGGATCAGCTCCGGGTGCGCCAGGTGATCAGGACCTCCAGGCCGTCCAGGATGCGGTCAAGGCCGAACTCCAGAGCCTGGTCCTGTCCCTGGGTTCCGGAGCGGACCGAGGAGGCCGTCGCCGCGGCCAGGTGCGGGTAGTCCGCGCCGTGGTCCCGCAGCACCGTGCCGAGCGCGGCGAGGAGTTGCGCCTCCGGTGCGCTGGAAGGGGCGGCCGCCCGGCTCTGGAGCGCGATGCCCCGAACATGGCTGGTGAGCAGCACCACCGCGTCCATGCGCTCCGCGCCCGTGAGCCCGGTGCCGTCCAGCGCGGAGAGGGCCCGCTCCATCCAGCCGAGTTCCTTCGGGCCCATCAGGCGCGGGCCGACCGTCGCCTCGAGTAGCCAGGGGTGACGGCGGAGCATCTCGACCAGGCCGTACGACCAGGCCGTCAGGCGCGCCCGCCAGTCACCCTCCCCGCCCTCCGGTGCGTCATCCAGCGCCGTTTCCACCATGACGGCGATCAGTTCCGCCTTGCCGGGCAGGTATCGGTAGAGCGACATCTTCGTCTTGCCGAGCTGCTCCGCGACTCGCTGCATGGACACGGCTCCGAGGCCTTCCGCGTCCGCGATCTCGGTGCCGGTGCGGGCGATGCCGTCCAGGGTGAGCGCGGGCTTGGGTCCGCGCCGGGGCTGTGGTCCGGGTCCCCAGAGCAGATGCACCAGGTTCGTCGGGTCGTCCGTCACCGCTGTCTCCTTGCCAGGATCAGAAACTGTGTCTATCGTACACAACAAGAAATGGCGTCCATGGGACGCAATTTGCGTGGATCAACGACCCCCGACACAGGAGCACCTGTCATGTCCCAGAAGGTTCTGATCTCCGGTGCGAGCATCGCGGGCCCCGCGCTCGCCCATTGGCTCGGTGAGTACGGTTTCGACGTCAGCGTCGTCGAGATCGCCCCGGCCCTCCGTGAGGGCGGACAGGCCGTCGACTTCCGCGGTGCGACCCATCTGACCGTTCTGGAGCGCATGGGCATCCTGGACGAGCTCCGGCGGCTGCGGACCGGCGGCAGCCCCATGCGCTTCGTCGACGAGGCCGGCAGGCTCCGGCTCGAACTGCCCGCAGACTTCGCGGGCGGAGACATCGAGGTCCTGCGCGGCGACCTCGCCCGCGTCCTGTACGAGCACAGCCTGCCCCGCGCCCGGTACCTCTTCGGGGAATCGATCGCCGCGCTGCACGAGGACGAGGACGGTGTGCGTGTCACCTTCCGCGGCGGTGCGACCCGCACCTTCGACCTGGTCATCGGTGCCGACGGGCTGCACTCCAACGTCAGGCGCCTCGCCTTCGGCCCCGAGGACGCGTACGTGCGCCACCTCGGCCACTACGCCGCCACCTGGAGCCTGCCCAACTACGCCGGCTTCGGCTTCGGCGAGGGCTCCATCGGCTGCAACACCCCGGGGCGTCTCGCCTCCGTCGGCACCGACAACCGCAACCTCGACACCGCTCGCGCCTTCTTCGTCTTCGCCGCCGACCGGCTGGACCACGACCGGCACGACCAGCAGGCGCAGAAGGGCCTCATCGCGGAGGCGTTCGCCGGAATCGGCTGGGACGTGCCCCGGCTGCTGGCCACCTTGGAGGACGCCGATGACCTGTACTTCGACTCCATCAGCCGCGCCGACGTGGACACCTGGTCCCGGGGCCGCATCGCCCTCCTCGGTGATGCCGCCTGTGGAGCCACCATCGGCGGCATGGGCACCGGGACCGCGATCGTCGCCGCGTATGTGCTCGCGGGGGAACTGGCCGCCCACCGCGGCGACCACGCCACCGCCTTCGCCCGCTACGAGAGCCTGCTGCGCACCTACGCGCAGGGCTGCCAGAAGAGCGGTGACCGGACCGGCCCCTTCCTCGCCCCCGGCTCCGCATTCGCGCTGCGCATGCGCAACTGGATGCTCAGCCGTGCGTTCGTCCTCAACCGGATGCTGGAAGAGGGGAGGAAGGTCACGAACATCGAACTGCCCGACTACCGCGCGCACCGGAAAACCGCGCCGCTCACGCGCTGAAGGGGCCGGTCATACGGCTGCAACACGCGGGCAACACGCGCCGCCGGTAAGGGTGTCCATGATGCGGGCAACGGTTTGACCGGGTTACGTCATTCCGGCTACGTTGCGCCACATGCAGCGATCCGCACACCTGACGACACGAGGTCATGTCGACCTCAAGCGTGTGTGCTCCGCCGCGTGTCATCGGGCCTGAGAGCACGGCGCCCGCGCGAGCGGCCGCAGGGGTGGATGGACGCCCCGGGGCCGGCCCACGGATCTTCGCAGGGCGTTCTTCTCTCCACGGGAGAAGCGGACCGTCGCTGACCAGGCGTCAGCAAAGGTCTGTCACGCCCTCCTTCGAGGAGTGCACGCATCGCGTCACCTGCCATCGAGGACCTGGAAGACACGTGAAGAGTCTGTCTGCGCCCGCCCGCCGCCCCACCCCCCTTCTCCGCTCCGACATGCCGCGCTCCGTACCCGCCCGCCGCGTCTCCGGCACCGGGTCCGTACTGGGCGCGATCCTCGACCACGGTCCGGTCGCCAGATCCACCGTGGCCCGGCTCACCGGTCTGTCGCCCGCCTCCGTCACCGGCCACGTCGGCCAGTTGCTGGCCCGCGGACTGGTCAGGGAGAGCGCGGAGACCTCCGGCCCCCGGGGGCTCGGCCGGCCGCACATCCCCGTCGAGATCGAAACCGGCCGCTACCTGGTGGCCGGGGCGCACATCGCCGTTGCCCACTCCACCCTCTCCCTGATGGACCTCCGGGGCAGGGTCGTCGCCGAGGACCGGCAGCCGCACCGGACCCTGGACCCGCGCCGGATGCTCGACGACCTCGCCGCACGCCTTCCCCGGCTGATGTCCGCCCGGGCGGCGGGGCGGACCGTCCTCGCTCTGGGTGTCGCCACCGGGCACCGGGTCGACCCCGTCGCCGGGGCGATCGTGGAGCATCCGCTGCTCGGCTGGCGTGATGTGCCGGTACGGGACATCCTCTCCGCCGCGACCGGGCTGCCCGTCCATGTGGACAGCCACTCCCGGGCGTTGGCGCGGGCGGAGCAGCTGTTCGGCGAGGCGTCCACCCGGACCAGCACCGTCCTGCTGTTCATCGGTGCGGTCGTGGACGCCGCCTTCGCCACCGAGGGCGGCATCCACCGCGGGCCGCGCTCCGGGGCGGGCAGCATCGCCCATCTGCCGCTCGGGGCAGGGGGATCCGACGGTGGGGAACTCTGCGTGTGCGGGCGGTCCGGCTGTCTCCAGTCCGAGGTGTCGGAGCGGGCGATGGTACGACGCGCGGCCGAACAGGGCCTGCCGGTCGGCTCGTTCCCCGAACTGCTCGACCAGGCGCTCGCCGGGGAACCTCGGGCGGTGACGCTGTTCCGGCGTCGGGCCCGGCTGGTGGGCAGGGCCGCTGCCCTGCTCCTCGACATGGTCGACCCCGAGGTGCTCGTCGTGGTCGAACCGGGGGTGGGTCGGATTCCGGAGTGCCTGGCCGATCTCCGGGCCGAAGTGGCCGAACGCTCCTGGGTCTGCGACGACCCGGAGCGCGCGGTGGTGCCGTCCAGCTTCACCGGCTCCGTCCTGGCCACCGCGGGTGGCGCGGTGGCGCTGGGGGCGCTGTACGTGGACCCGCTCGGCCCGTGGTCCGCACTGCCCGCGGTGTCGTAACAGGCCCCGGACACCCGACTTAATTCAGGAAGTTGCATTGTTGACCGGGCCGGAGCGCGGACGCGATGATGGATTCATGACCAGCCAGCAGCGGAATTCCCGGTACGCGCCCTCGGCGGCGCGCTATCGCCGCGCGGCCACGCCGGTGCGTATTGCTGCCCGGCGATTCTGTTGTCGCCCCTGTCCGGGTAGCCGATAACACTCGCTTAAGAGGAGCTCACACAATGGGCGCCCGGCTCGCGCTCCCATTGTGTGAGCTCCTCTAATTGTCCGATCGGTTGCGCACCGGTGTGCGCCGCCTCGATTCGGCCTGCATTTCTCGTGTCCGGCGGATCCCTCCTGCCGTCATTTCGTTCCGCCATGCCATCTCGGGAGAGACGTTGACTGTCACTGTGCCCCCATACCCTGCGAGTATCGCGGCGGGAATTGCCCCTGACCGCTTCAAACAGGCCTTCCGCCGCTTTCCGGCCGGCGTGGTCGTCGTCACCGCCGACGCCGGTCGTGGCCCCGTCGGATTCACCGCCACCTCGCTCACGTCGCTGTCGCTCGACCCGCCACTGGTCTCCTTCGGTATCGGGACCAGCACCTCGTCCTGGCCCCACATCGAGCGGTCCGCGGGCACCGTCGTCAACTTTCTCGGCGCCGAACAGCAGGCGCTGGCAACGACGTTCGCCACCAGCGGCATCGACCGGTTCGCCGCACCCACCCAGTGGCATCGGCTGCCGGAGGGCGAACCCGTGCTCGACGGGGTGGCCGGCTGGCTGCGGCTGGAGACCGAGCGGATCGTTCCGGCCGGCGACCACCGGATCGTCATCGCCCGGGTCGTGGACTCCTGGCTCGACGAGGGGCGCAGCCCGCTCCTGTTCCACGACGGCACCTATCACTCGCTCCGAAACCGCCGACGACCGACGACGAACACCGACACCCCCTCATGACCACTGATCGGAAATTCACCATGTCACGCCATGACATACACAATGCGGTCGGCCGCCGGTCGTTCCTCGCCCTCACCGGCGGGGCGATTCTGGGACTGGCCGCCTGCTCTCCGCAGGCAAAGGAGGTCGCCGGTGCGGAGGCAGCCGGAAAGCTGCCCTCGGGCGCACCACCGCCCGGCACCGAACTGTCGATAGCGGTGCGGACCACACGCCTTCAACTGGGTCCCGCCGGACTGCGGAAGGACCTGGCATTCACCGTCTCGCAGTGGCCCAATCTGAACGCGGGGCCCGACATCATCCAGGGATTCCGGGCGCACTCCATCGACCTGGCGGTCAATGCCGGAATTCCGCCGATCCAGGCCCACGCCATCGGTGTCGGAGCGAAGATTGTCGCGGTGCAGGTGCGGAACCACCCCTCCTATGTCTTCGCGACCGCCCCCGGCTCCGACATCAGGACGGTGGCGGACTTCCGCGGCAAGAAGATCGGCTTCTCCCAGGGGCAGGCACAGGGCGTGGTCGTTCTGCGGGCGCTGAAGAAGGCGGGCCTGCGCAACAGCGATGTCGAGCTGGTCGCGCTGCCCAGTACCCAGTTCCTGACCGCCCTGCAGTCCAAGCAGGTCGATGTGGCCCCGCTGGGCGAACCGACGCTGACCAAGTACCTCAGCCAGTACGGCAAGGACGGCGCCCGCGGTGTGACCACCGATGTGGTGGACCTGCTCTCCGTCCTGTGGGCACCGGACGAGGTGCTGAACGACGAGGCGAAAGCGGCAGCCGTCCGCACCTTCATCCCGCTGTGGTCCCGCGGCCTGGTGTGGGCGTGGGAGAACAGCGACCAGTGGATCGACACCTATTACGTCAAGGACCAGGGCGTCACCAAGGAGGACGGCAGGCGCATCGTCGCCTCTCTCCACCAGCCGCAGTTCCCGGTGAGCTGGGACAAGGCGATCGAGTGGGAGCAGGAGACCGCCGATCTGATGGCCGAGGGCGGCTTCGTGCCGAAGCTGGACGTCGCCGAGTTGTTCGACCGCCGCTTCGAGGGGCTGGCGGCGAAGGCCGTACCGGCCCGGTACCGGGAGCCGTCATGACCGAGCTGCTTTCGCAGGCGCGCACAGCAGACCACCCGCCGTCAGGGACCACCGCACCGGAGGCCCCGGACCAGCCGCGCCGGGGTGTCCCGGCCCCCGCGGCCGGGTCGGCCGCCGCCCCCGCCCGCACCACCCGCAGGCGGCTCGGCCCCGGCCGCTCCCTCCCCTTCGGCCGGCTGATCGGCCCGGTACTGGTGGTCGCCGTGTGGTGGGGAGCCTCTGCCGTCGGCTACCTCGATCCCCGGATCCTGTCCGGACCCGGCGCCGTGCTGGCCACCGCCACGGACCTGATCCAGAGCGGCCGCCTCCAGGACAACGTGCTGATCTCGCTCCAGCGGGCAGGTCTCGGCCTCTTCTTCGGGGTGGCCGCCGGGGTGATCCTGGCCGTGGCCGCCGGACTGAGCCGCACCGGCGAGTACCTTCTGGACGGGCCCCTGCAGATCAAGCGCGCCATCCCGTCCCTGGCGATGCTCCCGCTGCTGATCCTCTGGCTCGGCATCGGCGAGCAGATGAAGGTCACCGTGATCGCGCTAGGCGTCGCGGTGAGCATGTACATCAACACGTACTCCTCACTGACCGGAATCGACAGCAGGTACGTCGAGCTCGCCGAGGGACTCGACCTGAGCCGCCTGCAGTTCATCCGCAAGGTCGTCGTCCCCGGCTCGCTGCCCGGCTTCTTCGTCGGACTGCGACTCGGCGTCACCGCGTCCTGGCTCGGCCTGATCGTCGTCGAGCAGATCAATGCCACCAGCGGCATCGGCTACATGATGTTCCAGGCCCAGCAGTACGCCCAGTCCGACGTGATCATCGTGGGGCTGGTCGCCTACGGGATCTTCGGCTTCGCCTCGGACGCGGCGGTACGCGCAGTCGAGAGGAGGGTCCTGTCATGGCGACGCACACTGGCGGGCTGACCGGCACCCACGAAGAGGCCGCAACCGGCACCGGCCCGGCCACCGCGGTACGGCCGGCGGCGGTTCGGACCCGGAAACTGGTACGCCGATTCGGCGACCGGAACGTCCTCAAGGAACTCGATCTGACCCTGGCTCAGGGTGAGTTCACCGCGCTCCTCGGCCGCAGCGGCTCCGGCAAGTCCACCCTCCTGCGGGCCGTCGCCCGCCTCGACCACACCGTCGAGGGCTCCGGCGAACTCACCGTCCCCGACCGGGTCTCCCTCTCCTTCCAGGACTCCCGGCTGCTGCCCTGGCTCCGCGTACTCGACAACGTCGTCCTCGGTCTGCGCGGACCCCAGGCGCACGAACGCGGACTGACCGCACTCGCCGAGGTCGGCCTGGAGGGCCGCGACCGGTCCTGGCCCCATGAACTGTCCGGCGGCGAACAGCAACGGGCCGCCCTGGCCCGCGCCCTGGTCCGCGAACCCGAACTCCTGCTGGCCGACGAACCGTTCGGCGCACTGGACGCCCTGACCCGGATCAGGATGCACGGCCTGCTCCGCGAGCTGTACGAGCGTCACCGCCCCGCCGTGCTGCTGGTCACCCATGACGTCGACGAAGCCGTCGAGCTCGCCGACCGGGTGCTGGTCCTGGAGGACGGCCTGATCTCCGTCGACCTCGCGGTCGACCTGCCGGGCCCACGGTCCCGGCGCGACCCCCGGTTCCAGGAGTACCGCGACACCCTGCTCAACGCGCTCGGCGTGACGCAGCCCCACACCACGTACGAGGAGAAGGAAACCCATGTCCCGCACGCCTGACCGCAAGCCGCTCCACCTCAACGCCTTCCTGATGTCCACCGGCCACCACGAGGCCTCCTGGCGCCTCCCGGAGAGCCCGGCCGAGGCGAGCACGGACATCGAGCACTACAAGAACCTCGCCCGGATCGCCGAACGCGGCCGACTCGACTCGCTGTTCCTCGCCGACAGCCCCGTCCTGATGGGCGATCCCGGGCGGCGGCCCGCCGCCAAGCTGGAGCCCACCGTCCTGCTGACCGCGCTCGCCGGGGCCACCGAGCACATCGGTCTCATCGCCACCGCCTCGACCAGTTACAACGAGCCGTACAACCTGGCCCGAAGGTTCGCCTCACTGGACCACGTCTCGGGCGGCCGGGCCGGCTGGAACATCGTCACCACGGCGGGCGCCGACGCGGCCCGTAACTTCGGCCTCGACGACACCCCGCTGCACCGCGACCGCTACCGCCGGGCCGGCGAGTTCGTGGAGGTGTCCACCAAGCTCTGGGACAGCTGGGCGGACGACGCCGTGATCGCCGACAAGGAACGCGGCGTGCACGCCGTGGCCGAGCGGGTGCGCCGCATCGACCACTCCGGGGAGTTCTTCCGGGTCGACGGGCCGCTCAACGTCCAACGCCCCCCGCAGGGATACCCGCTGCTCGTGCAGGCCGGATCCAGCGAGGACGGCAAGGATTTCGCGGCTCGCTACGCGGAGGCGGTGTTCACCGCCCAGCAGACCCTGGAGGAGGGCATCGCCTTCTACAAGGACGTCAAGCAGCGCGCCGAAGCCATCGGCCGCAACCCGGGCGGCATCAAGATCCTGCCCGGCATCGTGCCCGTCATCGGTGACACCGAGGCCGAGGCCCTGGCCCTGGACGCCGAGCTGGAGGCGCTCATCGTCCCCGAGTACGCCAAGCGCCAGCTCGCCCGGCAGCTCAGGATCGCCCCGGACGACCTCGACCTCGACGCGGAACTGCCCGAGGACATCCCCACCGAGGACGAGATCGAGGGCGCGAAGAGCCGCTACACCCTCATCGTGGAGCTCGCCAGGCGCGAGAAGCTGACCGTTCGACAGCTGATCGGGCGGCTCGGCGGCGGGCGTGGACACCGCACCTTCGCCGGAACGGCCGAACAGGTCGCCGACACCATCGAGCACTGGTACGACAGCGGCGCGGCGGACGGCTTCAACATCATGCCCGCTGTTCTCCCCTCCGGCCTCGAGGTCTTCGTGGACCGGGTGGTGCCGATCCTCCAGGAACGGGGCCTGTTCCGTACCGAGTACACGGCAAGCACGCTGCGCGGCCACTACGGGCTGCCGCGCCCCGCCAACCGGCTCTTCGAGACCGTCGACCGGAGCGAGGGGCACATCGGCATCGACCTGGCGGAGGCCCGGTGACGGATGGCCCGCCGGGCTCCGACCGGGTCTTTCCAGCCGGTGGGGAAGCGTGGCCGCAACCTCTCCGCGCGGGACGCCGGATACCACCCGGCCGCCCTCACCGACCCCTCGCTGCGTCGCTGTCCGCCCGCGCCCGCGCAGCGCCGGTCACGCTCCGGGGACCCGGTCCAGGAAGCCGCTGACCGAGGTGATGCGCCCGTCGTCGTCGAGGGTGACCACGTCGGACCCGGCGGCGGGAGCGGAGCCGTCGGCGGTGGAGACGAGGTCCCAGCTGAAGCGGACGATGTCGTGGTGTCCTTCGGGGGCGCCGGTCAGCTTGAACTCGAAGCCGGGGAACTGCTGATGGGAACCGCTGATCACGGCCACCAACTCGTCGTGGCCCCGCACGGAGGCCAGCGGGTCGGTGTACGTGGCGCCCTCGGTGAAGGCGGCGGCGACGGCCTTCGCCAGTTCCTCGGGGGTGGCCGCGTTCCAGGCGGTGAAGTAGCGCTGAACGGCGTCCTCGTATGCGGTCATCGTGCTGTCCTCCCGGTCACGGTCCCGGCCCTGTGGCCGGGCTCCTGTACGGCTTGTGAGGAACACGATGTCCGACGCGTGAAGAAGCGTCGATTACCTCCCGGGTCATGACCGGACACCCCGGCGGCGTGCGGCGCTCAGGACGCCGTCCGGCCCAGGAACCCCATGAGAATTGCGTTGAGTTCCTCGGCGTGCGTCCATCCGATGTTGTGCGGGCCGCCCGGGATCTCGACGAGACGGCTGTTCTTGATCAGGCCGGGCAGCCGCCGCCCGCAGGAGTCGATGGGCAGGATGCGGTCCGCGTCGCCCTGGACGATCAGCGTCTCCACGTCGATCCTGGGCAGGTCGTCGCGGAAGTCCGTCAGCCAGGCCGGCACGCAGGCCAGCGTGGCGTGGGCCGACGCGCCGGCGGCCACCGTCCACTGGAGCCGCAGCGCTTCGTCACTGATCCGGGTGCCACCGAGCTTGTCGACGTTGTTGAAGTCGTGGAGGAAGGTCGTCAGATACGCGGGACGGTCCGAGGCGATGGCGCTCATGATGCCGTCGAAGACGCTCTGGTCGACCCCCTCGGGGTTGTCCTCGGTCTTCAGGAGGAACGGCGGGATCGGGGCGATCAGTACCGCCCGGTCGACCCGCGCGGATCCGTAATTGCCCAGGTAACGGACGACCTCGCCGGTGCCCATGGAGAACCCGACCAGGATGGTGTTCTGCAGGTCGAGCTTCTCCATGACGGCGTTGAGATCCGTGGCGAGAGTGTCGTAGTCGTATCCCGTGGTGGGCTGCGAGGAGCGGCCGAAGCCGCGCCGGTCGTACGTGATCACCCGGTACCCGGCGCGCAGCAGGACCGGGAGCTGCTTCTCCCAGGATGCGCCGCTCAGCGGGAACCCGTGGATCAGGACGACGGGCTGCCCCACCCCGTGGTCCTCGTAGTACACATGGATGCCGGCGGAGTTCTCCTCGCCGGCGGTGATGTACGGCATGGCTCTCCCATCGCACGGCCCGGTCCGGTCGTGGTCCGGGCTCCTGGGGCCTCTTTTCGGAGCGTGCCCGGCTCGCCGGGTTCTGCCCGCACTCCCGATGGCGCGCCCGATCCGAAAGAGAGGTCCTAGCCCATTACGCCCCGATTCGGTGGTCCGCGCACTGTCGGCGGCCCTGAGCGGGTTCCTCGCACCGTTTCATGGGATTTTCACGGAGCGCCTCTACGGTGGGCGTCGTGACCGAGATGAGCCCTCCCGGCTGGCATACGGACCCCGGGTATACAGGAACAGGCCCTGTCCAGGAACGCTGGTGGGACGGAAGTCGGTGGACGGACCAGCTCCGGACGCCGCCCGCGGCCGTCCGGCGCCGTCGGATCCGGATCGGCGTCGGCGTCACCGCGGGCGTGGTGGTGCTGGCCGCGATCGCGGGTGGCGCCATCCTGCTGACTGATGGATCCCACAGCTCCGAGAACACCTCCCGTGGTGCCGTGTCGCCGGCGCCCAGTTCCCCCGGGGGACAGAACGGCCAGGGCGGTCCCGGCGGTCCGGGTGGCCGGAGTCCGGCGCCCGACCAGCAGCAACCGCCGTCCGAGGAGGGGTATGCCACGGACGCCAGCAGTGGCATCAGCCTGCCGGTGCCCGACGGCTGGACCGGTCAGTCGGCCCTGATCGGTGCCTCGGTGAGCACGGGATCGTACACGTGTCCGGCGGACGCCTCGCAGAAGTGCGAGCGCGGAGGGGCGTTCGTCGCCCCGGCCCAGGCGCTGAAGATCACGGCGAAGACGGCGGAGGCTGCGGCGAAGGCGGACATCTCCGTCAACGCCACGTCGTCGTACGGCGGCAAGGCCTACGGCGCCATCACCTCGCACGAGCAGCTCAAGTCCGAGGCGGTCACCGTCGCGGGCCGGAAGGGCTATCTGGTGCGCTGGAAGGTGGTCACGAAGAAGGGCGACGACGGCTACGTCCAGTCGCTGGCCTTTGCCTCCCCTCGCTCCGCGGACATGCTGGTTGTCGTACGGTCCGGCTTCGACGTCAGCCCCAAGGCGCCCGCGCTCTCGGTGATGGACGAGATCACCGAGGGGATCAAGGCGGCGGCCGTGACGGGCTCGGGATCCGGGCAGACCGCCTGAAGCGCCTCGGCGGGAACCGGCTCCCGGGAATCCTTCCCCGGGGGCCGGTTCCGCGTGTCGGGCGGGCGTCGCAGGGGCAGGCGGCCGTATGCGAGCTCCTCCGACGACCTGGTGCACGCCGTAAGGGCGGGTGAGGCCGGATGGGCGTCATCCGGGGCCGTCCGGAACTCGCACTCTCTCCGTCGTGCCGGACCCAGCGGGCTCTGGGCCGAATAGGTGAGTCGGAGCAGGGTCACGCCGCCACCGCGTGCGCCGTCGGCCATCTCTGCGGCCGATCGCCGTCACGCTGTTCGCCGGCCACCCCGACTTCGACCTCGTCGGCCCGCACCGGGACCCGGTTGCCGGACCCCCAGGGCCCGGTACGGGCCATCACGTCACCCGGGTGCTGCGCCGTGGCGGTGCGGCGTGCCCTGAGGCCAGCGGCGAACGCGCCAGTTCGATGCAGCCCAGCGCGATGAGAACCAGGGCGACCAGCTCCGGCAGCAGCCACCAGCCAGTCCGCAGTTCCTCGCCGAACAGCGTCACCCCGTACAGGATGCTGATCAGCGCGTCGCCCAGTGTCAGCATCGGTTGGACGGCGACCAGGGTGCCCGCCTGGAGTGCGTTCTGCAGCAGGAACAGCGCACCCACTCCGGCGGCGGCGGTGGCGTACAGCTGCCAGGACGTCATGAGCGCGGTCACCCCGCCGTCATCGAGCCGCCCCATGGCGTCCTTCATCAGTGCGGCGGTGAGCGAGTACCCGCATGCGGCGGCGAGCCCGAGCAGTGCAGCCCGGGGGTTTCCGCGGGTGCTCATCGCGCCGGTGATCAGCGCGGCCTCGAAGATCCCCGTCACGATCAGCGCCGGGACCCAGACCGCGCCGTGCACCGACGTGCTGCCGCCGCCCGGAGCGGCGGAGGCCATGCCGAGGGCCAGCCCCACGGTCACGGCAGCCACGCCGTACCAGACTCCGCGCGGTACCCGGACCCGCATCACGAACCCGGCCAGCAGCAGCGTCGCCGGGAGTTCGATGACGAAGATCGGCTGGACCACCGAGATCGGGCCGGTGGCCAGCGCGACGGCCTGGCAGACGGCGGCGACGATCACCAGCCCGATCCCGGCCAGCCACACCTTCTGGCGCAGCAGATGGCCGATCAGCGAGAGGCGCATCGTCTGCGTGTCGGGTACGGCGAGGGCGGCACGGCGTTGCAGCACGGACGCGGCGCCGTTGCTGAGTGCGGTCAGGATGGCGAACAGGACGCTGATCACCCGTCCATGATGCGGGCGGCCCACCCGTAATCCGGGGTCCTGCCGCCCTGCGGTGCGGCGGCCGGGGGAAGGAAGGAGAGAATGCATTGCGGACGGAAGTTGTCCGCGTATCCGCGTACTGTGCCGTTCATGGCCGCGAAGACGAACCCCGCCGCACGAGCCGCATCCGCCCGGTCCCCGCTGCTCACGCCCCGCGCACTGGGCCGGGCCACCCTGGAGCGCCAACTGCTCCTGCGCCGGAGCCCGATGTCCGCGAAGGAAGCGGTCGGCCATCTCGTCGGGCTCCAGGCGCAGAACACCAAGCCGCCGTACTATCAGCTCTTCGCCCGACTCGAAGGCTTCGACCCGGCCGAGCTCTCCGCGCTGATGGGGTCGCGCGAGGTGGTCCGCATCGTGACCCTCCGATCCACCATCCACACCCACACCGCCGACGACGCGCTGACCCTGCGTCCGCTGGTCCAGCCGGCCCGCAGCCGGGAGCTGAAGATGTTCCGGCAGGGACTCGACGGGGTGGACCTGGACCGGCTCGCGGCGATCGGCAGAGAGCTCGTCGAGGAGCGCCCGCGCACCCCGAAGGAACTGCGCGAGGCACTCCTCGCGCAGTGGCCGGGCGCCGACCCGCAGGCCCTGACCGTGGCCGCCCGCTGCACTCTGCCCCTGGTCCAGGTCACGCCGCGCGGGCTCTGGGGCCGGAGCGGACAGGTCGCGCTGACCACCGCCGAGCACTGGCTCGGCCGGCCGTCGGAGCCGACACCCGCGCCCGACGCGACCGTGCTGCGTTACCTCGGCGCCTTCGGACCCGCCTCCGTGAAGGACATGCAGATGTGGGCCGGACTGACCCGGCTGCAGGAGGTCTTCGAACGGCTTCGGCCGCGGCTGATCACCTTCCGCGACGAGCACGGCGTGGAACTCTTCGACCTGCCGGACGCCCCGCGTCCCGACCCGGACACTCCCGCCCCACCGCGCTTCCTGCCCGAGTTCGACAACGTCCTGCTCGGCCATGCGGACCGTACGCGCGTCATCCCGCCGCGGTTCAAAGGACGCAACGGGAACGGCAATCAGGCATACGGATCCGTGCTCGTCGACGGCCTGCTCGCGGCGATCTGGCGGTTCGGCGCGCCCGGCCAGAAGCCCGGCGGCCAGGGGACCGTCACCGTGCAGGCGCTGGGCAGGCTGAGCCCGGCGGAGCGCGAAGCCGTCACGGAAGAAGGGCTGCGGATGCTCGCCACGATGGGACCCGCGGACCCGGCCGCGCACGACATCCGGTTCGCCCCCTTCGTCGACTTCGGGGACTGACCGGGAGCGGGGCTCAGCTCCTCTCAGTCGGCGCGGCCCGTTGCCGCCACCGTCACGCCCAGACCGATCATCGCGAAGCCACCTGCCCCGCCGATCACCGACAGCCGCCTGTCCGACCGGGCGAACCAGCTCCGGGCCGCCGACGCGCCGAGCCCCCAGAGGGTGTCCGTCACCAGCCCGATCGCGATCGGCACCAGCCCCAACAGCAGCATCTGCGCCGGGAGATGACCGGTCGACGGGTCCACGAACTGGGGGAGTACCGCGGCGAAGAAGACAATGCCCTTGGGGTTGGTGACGCCGACGACCACACCGTCCATCACCGTCCGCAGATCACCGCGCGCGGGCCGCTCCGGCGACGCCTCGACAGCCCCCGGCCCCAGCTCCTTGCGGTGCCGGAACGCCTGCACCCCCAGGAGGACCAGATACGCCGCACCCGCCAGCTTCACGGTCATGAAGACCACCACCGAGCGTTCGACCAGCGAACCGATGCCCAGCGCGACCGCCACGACCAGGACGTACGAACCGGCGACATTGCCCAGCACCGTGGCCAGCGCGGTGCGGCGGCCGTGGGCCAGGGCCCGGCCGATCACGAAGAGGACGCTCGGCCCCGGGATCGCGATCACCAGCAGGGACATCGCCGCGAAGACAAGATATTGATGCGTGGACACCATGTCCGTCACCCCCTGGCCCCGACCGTACGGCAGACACCCCGGCGGATGTCAGGCGCGCGACCGAGGCGGACACCGGCGCGCGCCTACGGCAGGAGCCCCGCCCGGCGCGCCGCCACGACCGCTTCCAGCCGGGTGTGCGCCCCCAGCTTCCGCATCGCCGCGCGCAGATACCCCTTCACCGTCTCCGGCCGCAGCCCGAGCCGGTCGGCCGCCACCGCGTTCGTCGCGCCCGCGGCCACACAGGCGAGGACATCGATCTCGCGCGGCGCCAGCTGCACCCCGCGGGCGCCCGGCACCGATGTCCCGGACGCCGAGGCCAGCAGACCGCACACCGAGAGGAGTTCCTCGCGAAGCGCCGGGTCGGCCACCTTCGGGACCAGCGCGCGCAGCTCGCGGTGCGCCTCGCGGACGTCCTCCCACGCACCCGGCGCCGCCCGCGGGTCCGTCACCTGGTCCCGGGTGACGGTCATGAGCTGCTGCACCTCGTCGCGCACGGCGAGCGCCTGTTCCACGTCGCGGGCCGCCGCGACGGCCGCGTCGAACGTACGGTCCCCGAGGGTGAGGGGCTCACGCAGCGCCCCGTACAGCACGCCCCGCACCTTGCGGCGTACGACGACGGGCACCGCGACCACCGAGCGCAGCCCCTCCGCGGCGACCGCGGTGTCGTACTCGTGACTGATGTGCCGCGACGACGGGTAGTCGGTCACCGCGCACGGCCGGGACAGGGCGATCGACTTGCCGCCGAGTCCGCTGCCCGCAGTGATGACGAGGCCGCGCAGCGCCGTGGTCTGCGCCCCGTTGAGCTCCGCGATCCGGGCGTGACGCGCATCCGACAGCAGTCCGCCGAATGCCACGGGCAGCCCGCTCGCCCGGCGCAACCGCAGTAGGGCCGCCTGCATCTCGACCGCATCGACCGGCTCCGGCACCCTGTCGCCTCTCCGCCCCGCCCGCGTCACCCCCGTTCGGGGGTGGTGAGACCTGGGTCACTGTTTACATGATGTTAAGGGACCGGTCCGGTCCGCAATAAGGAGGGCACATGTCGGCAACCAGCGCGACGGAAACGTTCCGGGCCGCCCGGGACTTTCTGCTGCAGCATCGCGAGGACTACGCGACGGCGTACGAGGGCTTCCGCTGGCCCCGGGCCGACTGTTTCAACTGGGCGCTGGACTGGTTCGACGCCATCGCGGAGAACAACGACCGCACCGCCCTGCACATCGTGGAGGAGGACGGCCGCCGCACCGAGGTGTCCTTCGCCGCGATGTCCGCCCGCTCCAACCGGGCCGCGAACTGGCTCCGCGCCCAGGGGGTACGCGCCGGCGACCGGATCCTCGTCATGCTCGGCAACCAGGTCGAACTGTGGGAGACGGCCCTCGCCGCGATGAAGCTGCGCGCCGTCGTCATCCCCGCCACCCCGCTCCTCGGCCCCGTCGACCTGCGCGACCGGGTGGAGCGCGGCCGGGTCCGGCATGTGATCGTGCGGGACGCGGACGCCGTCAAGTTCGACGAGGTGCCCGGCGACTACACCCGGATCACCGTCGGCGAGGACGTACCGGGGTGGCTCCCGTACACGGGCGCCGACGAGCAGCCGGAGAGCTTCGAGGCGGACCGGGAGACCGACGCCGACGAGCCGCTGATGCTGTACTTCACCTCCGGAACGACCGCCAGCCCCAAGTTGGTCGAGCACACCCATGTCTCGTACCCCGTGGGTCACTTGTCGACGATGTACTGGATCGGTCTCAAGCCCGGGGACGTCCACCTCAACATCTCGTCACCGGGCTGGGCCAAGCACGCCTGGTCGAACCTCTTCGCCCCGTGGAGCGCCGAGGCCACCGTCTTCATCTTCAACTACACCCGGTTCGACGCGGGCCGCCTGATGGCCGAGATGGACCGCTCGGGCGTCACCAGCTTCTGCGCCCCGCCCACCGTCTGGCGGATGCTGATCCAGGCCGACCTCTCCCAGCTGAACACCCCGCCGCGCGAGGTCGTCGCCGCCGGAGAGCCACTGAACCCCGAGGTCATCGAGACGGTCCGGCGCGAGTGGGGCGTCACGATCCGGGACGGCTTCGGTCAGACCGAGACCGCCGTCCAGGTCGCCAACACCCCCGGCCAGGTACTGAAGCCCGGTTCCATGGGACGGCCCAGTCCCGGCTTCAAGGTCGAGCTCCTCGACCCGGTCACCGGTGAGCCCGGTGCGACCGAGGGTGAGATCTCCCTCGACCTGTCGTACCGCCCGGTCGGCCTGATGACCGGCTACCACGGTGACCCGGACCGTACCGCCGAGGCGATGGCCGGCGGCTACTACCGCACCGGCGACATCGGTTCCCGCGACGAGGACGGCTACATCACCTATGTCGGCCGTGCCGACGATGTGTTCAAGGCGTCCGACTACAAGATCTCGCCGTTCGAGCTGGAGAGCGCGCTGCTGGAGCACGAGGCGGTCGCCGAGGCCGCGGTCGTGCCCGCACCGGACCCCGTCCGGCTCGCCGTCCCGAAGGCGTACGTCGTCCTGGCGGAGGGCTGGGAGCCCGGCCCGGACACGGCGAAGGTGCTGTTCGCGCACTCGCGGGCGGTCCTCGCCCCGTACAAGCGGATCCGCCGACTGGAGTTCGCCGAGCTGCCGAAGACCGTCTCCGGGAAGATCCGCCGGATCGAGCTGCGCGAGCGCACGGCCCAGGGCACCGGCACCGAATACGACGAGGGGGATCTGCGATGACCGGACGGACCGGGCTGGCCTACGCCCACGGCACCGGCACCACCGCTCTGCTCGGCGACACGATCGGGCGCAATCTCGACCGTGCGATCGAGGCGTACCCGGAGCGCGAGGCGCTGGTCGACGTCGTCTCGGGGCGGCGCTGGACGTACACCGAATTCGGCGCGGCGGTCGACGAGCTGGCGCGCGGGCTGATGGGCTCCGGGGTGGCCAGGGGCGACCGCGTCGGAATCTGGGCGATCAACTGCCCCGAGTGGGTGCTCGTCCAGTACGCCACCGCCCGCATCGGCGCGATCATGGTCAACATCAACCCGGCCTACCGGGCGCACGAGCTGCAGTACGTGCTCGGCCAGGCAGGGATCTCGATCCTGATCTCGTCGCTCGCCCACCGCACCAGCGACTACCGCGCCCTCGTCGGCCAGGTCCGGGCGGAGTGCCCCGCCCTGCGGTCCGTGCACTACATCGGCGATCCCTCCTGGGACGAGCTGACGGCAGCGGCTGAAACGGTCACGGCCGATCAACTGGCCGCACGGGCAGCCGAGTTGTCCTGCGACGACCCGATCAACATCCAGTACACCTCGGGCACGACCGGCTTCCCCAAGGGAGCCACTCTTTCCCACCACAACATCCTCAACAACGGCTACTTCGTCGGGGAGTTGGTCGCCTACACCGAACAGGACCGGGTCTGTCTGCCCGTCCCCTTCTACCACTGCTTCGGCATGGTGATGGGCAACCTCGGCATCACTTCGCACGGCGCCTGCATCGTGATTCCGGCTCCCGCCTTCGAGCCCGCCGCCGTCCTCGCCGCCGTCCAGCAGGAGCGCTGCACCTCCCTCTACGGCGTCCCCACCATGTTCATCGCCGAGCTCAACCTCCCCGACTTCGCCTCGTACGATCTCTCCTCGCTGCGCACCGGGATCATGGCCGGATCGCCCTGCCCGGTCGAGGTCATGAAGCGGGTCGTCGCCGAGATGCACATGGACGAGGTGTCCATCTGTTACGGCATGACGGAGACTTCTCCGGTCTCCACCCAGACCCGTCGCGACGACGACCTGGAGCGCCGCACCGGCACGGTCGGCCGCGTCATGCCGCACATCGAGGTGAAGGTCGTCGACCCGGCCACCGGCGTGACCGTGGAGCGCGGGGAGGCGGGCGAGCTCTGCACCCGTGGCTACAGCGTGATGCTCGGCTACTGGGACCAGCCCGAGCGGACCGCCGAGGTGATCGACGCGGGGCGCTGGATGCACACCGGCGACCTCGCGGTCATGCGCGAGGACGGCTACGTACAGATAGTCGGCCGGATCAAGGACATGATCATCCGCGGTGGCGAGAACGTGTATCCGCGGGAGATCGAGGAATTCCTCTACGGCCACCCGAAGGTCGCGGACGTGCAGGTGGTGGGCGTACCGGACGCCACGTACGGCGAGGAGATCCTGGCCTGTGTCATCCCCAGGGACCCGGCGGACCCGCCGAGCCTGGACGAGGTCACGGAGTACTGCCGCGAGCAGCTTGCGCACTACAAGATCCCGCGGAGGCTGCAGATCCTGGAGGCCTTCCCGATGACGGTCAGCGGGAAGGTCCGGAAGATCGAACTGCGGGAGAGCTACGGATAGTCGGTGAGGCGGGAGGCGGTGCCCGGGGTGCGGTCAGGCGGCTTCGATGATGTCGCCGGCAGCGCCGCGGGTCGCCGCCGCCCACTCGATGAGCAGTACCTCGTACGCCGCGGACTCCACGGACGACCAGTCCTGCCCGGCTCGCGCGTCCACCAGCGCACGGATCGCCTCGTTCGCCTCGACGGCGGACGGGTGTGTCGGCTGTGCGGCGTGCAGCGCGTCGGAAGAGGGGGAGTGCCGTGGAATTAAGACCATGCGTGCTATCTTACGGCCGCCCACTGACACAGCCCGAACAATTGTGGCCCCAGGCGCGAACGTGACCGATTGCACTCGCTGTCGCCGACCGGTTCCGCTCCGGGGTCAGGAGGTTTGACGCCGGGTCAGAGTTCGCGTCTCATGCAGACCCTGGGCCAGCGGTCCAGGCCGTGTTCCGCCTCCTCCGCCCTGATCTTCCGCAGCCCGTCGGTGAGTTCGGACTCCGCGAGCGTACGGAAGCCGAGGCGCGTGTAGTACGGCGCGTTCCACGGGACATGGGAGAACGTCGTCAGGGTGAGGGCGACGAGCCGCCGGTCGCCCGCCCAGCCGGCCAGGTGGTCGATGAGCGCGCGGCCCACGCCGCGCCGGGCGGCGGACGGATGGACCGAGACCTGCTCGACATGGGCCGCGCCGTCGACTTCGTCGGCGATCAGATAGCCGACGGGGCGGTCGTCGGATGCGATGGCCACCCAGGCGCGGCCGGCCCTGCGGTAGTCGTCCAACAGGTCGAGAGGCGGCGGGTCGTCGTCCGAGACGGCGGACATGTCGAGGGTGCGGAACGGTTCGCCGGCGGCGCGTTCGATGTCCTGGAGCAATGGGAGATCGGAGCGGCGTGCGGGACGGATACGCATGCCGCCAGTATGGCGTCGGCGGCCGGTGCGGGGGCAGGGGCCCCGGATTGCCGGACCGCGGTTCCGGGGCCGACCGGGCGTGGTCCCGGGGTGCGGGTGTGGTGCGTCAGCGTGAGGATCGGGGTACGGGTGGTGGCCCGGTGGCGTCCCGGCCCTGGGGCCGGTTCTCCCTTCCGGCGCTTCCTGGACCGCCCCCGGCCCCCCCGCCAGGGGTGGAGGTATGGGGGTCGCGGCCCCTGTGGGCGGCGGCGTACAGCTTGCGTGCGCCTGACCGGTCCTGTGAACCGCGCGCACACGGGCCCGGTTCCTCGTGGACGGGCCGGACCGCGTAGGGCTTCCTGGCGGACGGTCAAGCACGACAAACGCCCGCCAGGGGTGATGCTGCTGGTGCCGAGGGGGCGTGTGGAGGCGTTTGTCGATTCCCGCGCGACCCCAATGTCATCTGTGGCGCATGCAACCGATTCGCTACCTTCTGTAGCGAGTTGATTGCGCACGGCGACATTGGGGTCGACGTGTGCGGCAGCGGGATCGGAGAAATGAACGTGAAAACTTGCAAGCGGGCTGTGGGCCTGGGGGCCGTCGCGATCAGTGCCGCGCTGGTGTCGGGCTCAGTCAGCCCGGCCGTCGCCAGCGACCCCGCGGGGGCAGCCCCACGGTCCGTCGTCGCCAGGCAGCTGACCCTGAGACTGGCTGCCGCTCCGGGCCAGGTCGCCAACGTGCGAGGGGCGGCCCAGGGCAACGGCGTCCCGATCATCCAGTACCCGTGGTCCGCTGCGGCCAACGAGCGCTGGGAAGCGAACGCGGTCGCGGGCGGCTACTACCGGTTCAGGTCCGTCAGCAGCGGCAAGTGCCTCAACGTCAGCGGAGGCGGCAGCGCCAACGGCACCCCGGTCATCCAGTACACCTGCGGCAACTCCGACAACGCACTGTGGAGGCTCGTCCCCAAGGGCATCGGTTACCAGATCGTCGTCAGGTCCAGCGACAAGTGCCTCAACGTCGCGGGGGGAGTAGGCGCCGGACGCCCTCTCGTCCAGTACGACTGCACCGCCCAGGGTGCGACCAACGACGTCTGGCTGCCCGTCTGGGAGCCCAGCGACCTCTGAGTCCTCGCGGGGGTCCGCGGGGCAGGTGGTGACACCGTGTGGCTGGGTTCTCCTTCGGGGACCCGGCCACGTCCGGTCGTGGACGGCGAACGACGCACAGCGCGAAGATCCGGCACGCCGCCGGTCGCACGGACCGATCCGTGCGACCGGTCGACGGGGCGCCGCGTCGACCGCGTACCGGCTGCTCCTCCGTGACGTGCCTGCCAGGCTGCCGATCCGGCTCTCCCGGCCCTCGCCGGCAGCTGCCGGGGCCAACCGTGTGACCTGCTCAGCCCCACGGGAAGCGAAGTGTCGTCGCTTCGGCTTGCCGTGCCTATCGTGAAAAGACACACCAGCGGCGTCGAGGTGGGGCAGGCGTGACGGAACCGGAGATCGATTACGCAGCGGTGTTCCAGGCCCTGCCCGGTGCGGTGGCGCTGCTGACCCCGCAGCTGGTCTACGTGGACGTCAACGAAGAGTTCTTGCGCGTGCTGGGCCGCACTCGCAGCCAAGTCATCGGTTGCGACATGCGCGACGATTTTGCCCACAGCCCGAACGACCCCGGCGCGGCCGTGGTGCGCAACATCGAGGCGTCACTACGTCGGGTGACGGAAACCGGTGAGCGCGACACCATGGAGGTGCAGCGCTACGACATGGAGGATCCCGACCGGCCCAGGGTGCCGGGCGAGCGCTACTTCACCATGATCAACATTCCCGTCTTCGGCTCGGACGGGCGGGTGGCGTTGCTGATGCACCGCATCGAGGACGTCACCGAGCTCATCCGCGCCCGTGTGGTCGCGTTGAGTCTGCAGGAGGCGATGCTGCCCGCTCTCCGCCCGGTCGGGCGCCACCCGGCGGCCGCACGCTACCGGCCCGCCGTCGACGCGCTGGACGTGTGCGGTGACTGGTACGACCTGGTCGAACTGCCCGGCGACCGCATCGCGGTCGCTGTCGGCGACGTCGTCGGCCACGGCCTGTCTGCGGCTCAGGTCATGGGGCAACTGCGCAGCGCGCTCAGCGCCGCCTCCCGTGTCACCGAAAGCCCCGCCCGTGCCCTGGAAGTCCTCGGGCTGTACGCCCGCTCGGTCGACGGCGCCGAGAACACCACGGTGGCGAACACGTTCATCGACTGGAACACCCGCACCATCACCTACAGCAGCGCGGGCCACCCTCCGCCGGCCCTCCTGCACGGGGACGGAACCGTCGAGTTCCTGGACCAGGCCACCGACCCCCCGCTCGGCGCCCGCCCCGAACCGGCCCCCCGGCCCCAGGCCACCGTGCCCTTCACCGAGGGGTCCGTCCTCGCGCTGTACACCGACGGCCTGATCGAGCGCCGCCGCGAAGACATCGACGCCGGTCTCGCACGGCTCGCCCGTTCCCTGGCGAGCCACCGGAGAGCCGACCCCGAAACCCTCGCGGACGCCCTGCTGGCCGACCTGCTCCCGCTCGGCGGCGTCACCGACGACACCGCCCTGGTCATCGTGCAGCTTTGACCCGGCCGCCGGGTCCGCAGCGGCGTGCTCCAGCTGCCTTGAGCGCGAGGGTTGTCGACAGCCGTGGGTCTTGGGAAACAGCTGAGCAACGCCGGGGACTTCCCCGAGCCCCGGCGGCGATCGCGTTGCGTACCCGCTCGTCCAGCGGCCCCTTCGGGTGGACGGCGATACGGTGCGGACGCCCTCAGGCCCCTGCGGAGAGCAGCTCGTCCGCCGGTCCGTTCACCGGCTGCGGGGTCCCGGTGAGGTCCATCACGAAGAGCGGGACACCGAGCCCGTCGGCGCGCGCCCTGGCGTCCTGCGCATACCCCGCCAGCGAGAAGAAGACGCCGGTCACCGATGTGTTGAGGGCGTTCAGCCAGAGACATTCGACGTCGCGCAGGGTGCTCGGCCGGGTGGTCGAGTCGACCTGGGCGATCAGTCCGGCGGCGCGCAGATCGATCCGGGACGAGGGCCTCTCCGCCGATATGACGACCTCGCGGTAGCCCAGCCACCGCAGATACATCGCGGCGGCCGTGACCGCGTCGCGGCCGGTGCGGATCGTCATCGGCCGGAAGGACGGGCGGGGGGCGGGCGCCGTGCGCGGCAGCGGGATGTGAGACGGCCGGACTCCGTCCGCAGGGTCGGCGCCGGCCGCCGCGACCGGGATCCGCAGCACCGTCCCGCACGGGCAGCACAGCTCCGGCTGCGGCCACTGGTCATGGCGTCCGCAGGCGCGGCAGCGCACGGTCACCCAGTCGTCGTCCCAGGTGCGGTGCGTGATCGGCTCGGGCGCGGCGCCGCGCAGCATCGGGGCGGCGGTGGGGGCCCCGCACGGGCACGGGTAGACCGGTGTGAGGTACGCGTGCTCGCGGCGGCAGGCCGGGCAGCGTACCGGCACGGACTCCACCATGGCCTCCCTCCGGCACCGCTGCCGCCCCGGTGCCTGTCTTCGGGCACATCGCTCCGTGGCCGTCACCGTCCGACCGCGCCCCGCGCCCCCATGCTCCATCACGAGTGGGGCGTGGGGGAGTGACTTGGAGGATTCGCGGCCGTTCCGGCATCGCGTGGCAGCGGGCCCGGCGCCCTCTCTTGACGGCCGAGCGACGGCCGCTTAGATTGCTTCCGTATAGCAGAAATGAACTTCCGTAATACGGAATTGGCGCTCTCAGGTGGCGCGACAGAGCCCGACTCCACCAGGTCCGAGCAGGAGTACTCAAATGCCTCGAATGACCGCTGCCCGAGCGGCAGTTGAGATCCTCAAGCTGGAAGGCGTCACCCACGCGTTCGGCGTGCCGGGAGCGGCCATCAACCCCTTCTATGCGGCGCTCAAGGCCGGTGGTGGCATCGACCACACCCTGGCCCGCCATGTCGAGGGCGCGTCGCACATGGCCGAGGGCTACACCCGGAGCAGGGCCGGCAACATCGGCGTCTGCATCGGTACGTCGGGACCCGCCGGCACGGACATGATCACCGGGCTCTACTCGGCGATCGCCGACTCCATCCCGATTCTCTGCATCACCGGCCAGGCGCCGGTGGCCAAGCTCCACAAGGAGGACTTCCAGGCCGTCGACATCGCGTCGATCGCCAAGCCGGTGACCAAGGCCGCGACGACCGTCCTGGAGGCGGCGCAGGTGCCCGGCGTCTTCCAGCAGGCCTTCCACCTGATGCGCTCGGGCCGCCCGGGTCCGGTCCTCATCGACCTGCCCATCGACGTCCAGCTGACCGAGATCGAGTTCGACCCGGAGACGTACCAGCCGCTGCCCGTCTACAAGCCGGCCGCGTCCCGCGCCCAGATCGAGAAGGCGATCGACTTCCTGCTCGCCGCCGAGCGCCCGGTGATCGTCGCCGGTGGCGGCATCATCAACGCCGACGCCTCCGAACTCCTCGTCGAGTTCGCCGAGCTGACCGGTACCCCGGTCATCCCGACGCTGATGGGCTGGGGCATCCTCGCCGACGACCACGAGCTCAACGCCGGGATGGTCGGCCTCCAGACCTCGCACCGCTACGGCAACGCGAACTTCCTGGAGTCGGACTTCGTCCTCGGCATAGGCAATCGCTGGGCCAACCGCCACACAGGCGACCTGGCCGTCTACACCAAGGGCCGGAAGTTCGTCCACGTCGACATCGAGCCCACCCAGCTCGGCAAGATCTTCCCGCCGGACCTCGGTATCTCCTCGGACGCCAGGGCCGCGCTGGAACTCTTCGTCGAGGTGGCCAAGGAGCTCAAGGCCGCGGGCAGGCTGCCGGACCGCAGCGCCTGGGCCGCCTCCACCCAGGAACGCAGGGCGAAGCTGCAGCGCCGCACCCACTTCGACCAAGTGCCGCTGAAGCCGCAGCGGGTGTACGAGGAGATGAACCGGGCCTTCGGACCGGAGACCCGCTACGTCACCACGATCGGCCTCTCCCAGATCGCCGGTGCGCAGATGCTGCACGTCTACCGGCCGCGCCACTGGATCAACTGCGGCCAGGCCGGCCCGCTCGGCTGGACCATCCCCGCCGCGCTGGGTGTCGCCACCGCCGACCCCGAGGGCCAGGTCGTCGCGCTCTCCGGGGACTACGACTTCCAGTTCATGCTGGAGGAACTGGCCGTCGGCGCGCAGCACAACATCCCGTACGTCCATGTCCTGGTGAACAATTCCTACCTGGGGCTGATCCGCCAGGCACAGCGCAACCTGGACATCAACTTCCAGGTCAACCTGGAGTTCGAGAACATCAACTCCCCGGAGCTGGGCGTCTACGGCGTCGACCATGTCAAGGTCGTCGAGGGGCTGGGCTGCAAGGCGATCCGGGTCACCGAGCCGGACAAGCTTCTGCCCGCGTTCGAGGAGGCCAAGAAGCTGGCCGCCGAGTTCCGAGTCCCGGTGGTCGTCGAGGCGATCCTGGAGCGCGTCACCAACATCTCGATGAGCGGCGCCGGGATCGACGCCGTGAACGAGTGGGAGGACATCGCCACCGAGCCGGGTCACGCCCCGACGGCGATCCGCCCGTTCGTGGCGAGCTGACGCACCACTCCTCGGCATGTCTCCCAGGTGGGGGCGGATCACCGGAACCCGGTGATCCGCCCCCACTTCCCGTCCTGGCCGGGGCGAACCCGGCCGACGCCCCTACCCGTAGTACTTGAGAGCTATATGGAAGGTGTCCTCCACGGATGGACGCCGACCACACGGTCTGCTCCCTAGCTTCTGTACCGGAAGCACGACGGACATCCGGTACGGAAGGACCACCCACCTATGGCGCCCCGCCAGCCCAGGATCCGCCCGCGCACGCGCCGCCTCCTCACGAGCCGCCCGCGCGGCGCCCGTACCCTCCTCGCCGCCCTCGTCATCGCCGCGGTCGCCGTGCCCGTCTCGGGTGCGGCACGCCCCTCCGCCGTCCCGGCGCCCGCTCCCGCCGCCCTCGCCCCGCTGCGCGCGACCCCCGCCGCCCTGGCCGTGCGATATGCCGTCAACCGAGGCTCCATCCAGGCGGCCGAACGGATGGCCACCGGCCACGGCGACCGGAAGCGGGCCGCAGCGCTGCGCGAACTGGCCGACCCGGAGCGCCACTTCCTCTCCTTCGACGGCCGCGACGGCGGACGCAGCGTCGAGGTCTTCGGTGATCTGTCCACGGCACGCCGGATCGCGGTGCTGGTCCCGGGCGCGGGCATCGGTCTCGACAAGTACTGGCGGTTGCGGGCCGGCGGTGTCGCGCTCCGGCGGGAGCTCGGCGACGGATCGGCAGTCATCGGCTGGCTCGGGTACGCAACGCCGGCCACGGTGAGCCCGGAAGCGGTGACCCCCGGCCTGGCCGAGCATGCCGCCCCCGAACTGCGCGCATTCCTGCATGAGTTGAAGAGGTCCAAGCCGTCCGCCCGGATCGCGCTGCTCTGTCACTCCTACGGCTCCGTCGTCTGCGCCGAGGCCGCGTCCGGTCTGAAGGTCTCGGACATCGTCCTGTACGGCAGTCCCGGCACCGGCGCGCACAGCGTCGCAGCGCTGCACACCCCGGCCACCGTCTGGGCGGGCCGGGGCGGCAGCGACTGGATCACCCACGTACCGCACGCACAGCTCCGACTTCCGTTCGTCACCCTCGGGTTCGGGACCGACCCGGTCTCGCCCGAGTTCGGCGCCCGGCACTTCGCGGCGGGCGACGGCGGCCACAGCGACTACCTGAAGCCCGGCTCCTTGTCCCTGAAGAACCTCGCCCGGATCGTCTCCGGCCGGACCCCTGCCGAGGAGGGCCGTCATGCGTGAACTCGTCCGGCGGATCGACGCAGCCACCCCGCCCGACCGCGACCGGGCCGTCGACGCCCTGCGCGCTCTCGCCATCCTGGGCGTGGTGCTCGGCCACTGGCTTGTCACCGCCCTGATCGCCGACACCGGCACGGTGCGCGCCGCCAGCCCCCTCCAGCACATGCCCGAACTGATCCCGGTCTCCTGGCTGTTCCAGACCCTCGCGGTCTTCTTCCTCGTCGGCGGACAGGTGGCGGCGACGAGCTACGCCTCCGCCCGCGCCCGCGGCACCACGTACGGGCAGTGGCTCGGCGCCCGGACGCTCCGGCTGTTCCGGCCGGTCGCCGCCGTGCTGGTGGTGTGGACCGTGATCGCGGGCACGCTGCTCGCCTCCGGGGTGGGCACGGAGACCGTGCACGCACTGCTCAAGCTGGTCCTGTCACCGCTCTGGTTCCTGCTCGTCTTCGCGGCGCTGACCGCGGTCACCCCACTGGTCTCCAGGCTCCATCCGCTCTGGCCGCTCGCCGTGGTGCTCCATGTCGACCTGATCCGGTTCGGACTGGGCGGACCCGCCTGGCTCGGCTGGATCAATGTGGCGGCCGGCTGGCTGGTCCCCTACTGCCTGGGTGCGACCTGGGCCCGCGGCGGCCTTCAGAGCCGGGCGACCGGATGGCTGCTGCTGCTCGTCGGGGCCACCGCCACCATCGGACTCGTCCTCTGGGCCGGCTACCCCGCGTCCATGGTCGGGGTGCCGGGCAGCAGGATCTCCAACCTCGACCCGCCCACCCTCGCGGCCGTGGCCTTCGGTCTCGCCCAGTGCGGTGCGGCCCGGCTGCTGCTCGGTCCGCTGCGGCGGGTCCTGCGCCGCCCCGCGGCCTGGGCGGCGGTGGCGCTGGTCAACCTCTCCGCGATGACGATATTCCTCTGGCACCAGACCGCGATGATGGCGGTCACCGCCATCGGCCTGCTCCCCGGAGAGGCGCTGCCCGGACTGCACACTGTGCCCAGGGATTCGGGCTGGGTGTTCGCCCGTCTGGTGTGGCTGCCGGTGTTCGCCGTGGCGCTGCTGGTCTGCTGGGCGGCGTTCCGTAAGTACGAGGAGGGACGGCCCCGAAGCGAGAAGGGCCGGATCGTCCGCGAGAACCGTCCCACCAGGACCTCGGTGATGCGCCGTGCCTGAGAGAGGAGATCGCAACATGGGAGTCCGATCGGCTCGCGGCGTCGGATGCGATGCATCGCAAATAGGGTGGTCCGAATGACGTGGAAACCGGTGGGGGACAAGGAGCGGGTGATGGCCGCCCTGCGGAGGGCGCCTCGCGCCCTGCTCGAGGATCTGACGGCGCCCGCCGACCCGCTGCCGGACATGGGCCGGCCCGGATGGCCGGTCTGGCGGCCGGTGTTCGGGATGCTGCTGGTCATCTGCGCGACCTTCCTCACCGTGGTCCATGTGAACGAGATGAGTCCGGGGGACGGTGGCGGCATCCCCACGTACGGGGTGGTGCTGGGCTCCGCCCAGGGGGCGGCGCTCGTCGCCGTGATGTTCCGCCCGGTGCCGGCCTGGTGGGCGTCGACCGTCCTCATGGTCGTCACCGTGCGGCTCTCCGAGCCCGATATGAGCCGTGACCAGTTGTTCCCATGGAGCGTTCCCGGGCTCGCGTTCCAGTGCGGGGCGCTCTTCCTGCTGGCGCTGCGGGTCCCGCCCCGCCGTGCGGCCGGGGCGTTGGTGATCACTCTCCTCGCCGGACTGTCCTGCACCCTCTTCACCACCATGCCGCACCACTACGTCATCTACCGCTCCACTCCGGTCCTGATCGCCGCCGTGGTGCTCGGCGCCTCGCTGCGCGGTCTGCGGGTGGCCCGCACCCAGCTCGTCGTCCAGGAAGAGCTCACCGCCGGTGAGCGGGCCCGGCGCACCCTCCTGGAGGAGCGCAACCGGATCGCCCGCGAGCTGCACGACGTGGTCGCCCACCACATGTCGGTGATCTCCATCCAGGCGCAGGTCGCCCCGCACCTGGTCGAGAACCCGTCCGAGGAGCTCCGGGAGAACCTCGCGGGCATCCGGCAGAATGCCGTCGAGGCTCTCACCGAACTGCGCCATGTGCTCGGCGTGCTCCGGTCCGAGGACGCCCTGTCGCAAGGGGTGAGGCATACCCCTCAGCCCACCCTCGACCGGCTCGACGAACTGGTCGCCAATGTGCGCGCCGCGGGGCTCACGGTCACCACCGCCACCACCGGTGCGCCGCGCCCGCTGCCGCCCGGTGTCGAGCTGTCGGCCTTCCGGATCATCCAGGAGGCGCTCAGCAACGCGATGAGGCACGCCCCCGGCGCGCAGGTGCGGGTGGAGACGGCCTACAGGACGACCGGGCTGACCGTCCGCATCACCAACACCGCGCCCGACGGGGCGCCCGCGCGCTCGCAGTCCATGGGACACGGACTGCTGGGGATGCGCGAACGCGCTGCCATGCTGGGCGGCGAACTCGCGGCCGGGGCGACCCCGGACGGCGGCTACGAGGTCACGGCTATCCTGCCGGTGAGCGCCCCTGCCCTGGCCGCCGAACCTGCCGAGGAAACCCCGTGACGACCATTCGCGTACTCATCGCCGACGACCAGATGATGGTTCGTCAGGGTTTCACGGTGCTGCTCAACGCCGAACCCGGCATCGAGGTCGTCGGTCAGGCGGTGGACGGCCTCGACGCCGTCGCCAAGGTCGCCGAACTCGCCCCGGACGTCGTCCTCATGGACGTCAGGATGCCGGTGCTCGGCGGTATCGAGGCGACCCGCCGCATCACCTCACCGCCCGGAGCCCGGGTCAAGGTGCTCATCCTGACCACCTTCGATCTCGACGAGTACGTGTACGAGGCGTTGCGTGCCGGCGCGTCCGGCTTTCTCCTCAAGGACGCATCGGTCGAGGAACTGGCCCATGCGGTCAGGGTGGTGGCGGCCGGTGACGCGCTGCTCGCCCCGAACATCACCAAGCGGCTGATCGTGGAGTTCTCCCGGATGACCGCCGCCCCCCGGGCCCCGCTCAAGGACCGTATCGGTGACCTGACGGAACGCGAGACCGAGGTGCTGTCCCTGATCGCACAGGGTCTGTCGAACGCGGAGATAGCCCAGTTGCTGGTGGTGGCGGAGCAGACCGCGAAGACCCATGTGAGCCGGATACTGGCCAAGCTGGGGCTGCGCGACCGGACGCAGGCGGCGGTCTTCGCCTACGAGACGGGCCTGGTGCGACCGGCCGGCTACTGACGTGCAGGCGAAAGGGCGGGGGCACGGGATCACCGTTCCCCCGCCCGGCATGGTGACCGCCCGACGGCGAGAGGCCGGCGTGACCGTTTCGACTCCGCCGCCGGGCGGAGTTCTGCAGGCTGAGAGGCTGGTTGTCGCACCGGGACCGCGGCGGCGGGCGATGGGCGGCCGGGTCCGCTCTCTCTCAGGTCGAGAGCGGCCGACGGCTGCCTGCACCACCGCACTGGCTCGCACGCCGCCGCGGTCCTCGGTCACGTCCGTCCCGCCGGACACCCCTCAGGGCCGGCCGGACGGACAGCGCAGGACAGATGACCTCCCGTCATCTCTCTTGCGCGGTCTTGGTGTTCCAGGAAGTTCTAGTCCTCGCGCAGGGCGCGGACCGCTTCCTCGACGCGCTTGCCGTAGTCGGTGTCGGCGGCGTGGAAGTGGGCGAGGTTCTTCTCGATCACGTCGTCGCGGGTGACCTGGGAGAGGCCCCCGGCGATGTTGGCGACCAGGCGGCCCTTCTCGTCCTCGGACATCAGCCGGTAGAGCTCGCCCGCCTGGAAGAAGTCGTCGTCCTTGGTGTGGGCGGGCGCCGCGTGGGTGCCGGTCCAGCCGTGGATCGCCAGCGGGGCGGAAAGCGCCGCGTCGGTCTGGGCGGGGCCCGCATACGAGTTGGGCTCGTAGTTCTTGTCGTGGCGCGTACCGTTGCGGGTGGCGTGGAGACCGTCACGGCCGTAGTTGTCGACGACAGCCGTCCGCGGCGCATTCACCGGGAGGTGGGTGTGGTTGACGCCCAGCCGGTAGCGGTGCGCGTCGGCGTAGGCGAACAGGCGGCCCTGGAGCATCTTGTCCGGGGAGGGGCCGATGCCGGGCACGAAGTTGTTCGGGGAGAACGCGGCCTGCTCGACCTCGGCGAACACATTGTCCGGGTTGCGGTCCAGGACCAGCCGGCCCACGCGCTGCAGGGGGTAGTCGCTGTGCGGCCACACCTTGGTGAGGTCGAACGGGTTGAAGCGGTAGTCGGCGGCCTCGGCGGCCGGCATGACCTGCACGTACAGGGTCCAGGACGGGTTCACGCCCCGCTCGATGGCCTGCAGCAGGTCCGTCTGGTGCGAGGTGCTGTCCTTGCCCGCGAGTTCGGCGGCCTGCTCGCTGGAGAGGGAGCGCACGCCCTGGTTCGTCTTGAAGTGGTACTTGACGAAGAAGGCCTCGCCCTCGGCGTTCGTCCACTGGTAGGTGTGCGAGCCGTAGCCGTTCATGTGGCGGTACGAGGCAGGAATGCCCCGGTCGCCCATCAGCCAGGTCACCTGGTGCGTCGCCTCGGGGGCGTGGGCCCAGAAGTCCCAGACGTTGTCCGGCTCCTGACGGCCGGTGAACGGGTCACGCTTCTGCGAGTGGATGAAGTCGGGGAACTTGATCGGGTCCTTGATGAAGAAGACCGGGGTGTTGTTGCCGACCAGGTCGTAATTGCCCTCGTCCGTGTAGAACTTGAGGGCGAAGCCGCGCGGGTCGCGTACGGCGTCGGCGCCGCCGAGCGAGTCGGCGACCGTCGAGAACCGGATGAACGTCTCGGTGCGCTTGCCGACGGCGGAGAGGAAGTCGGCCCGGGTGAAGCCGGTGACGTCGTCGGTCACCTCGAAGTAGCCGTACGCGCCGGAACCGCGGGCGTGGACCACGCGCTCTGGGATGCGCTCCCGGTTGAAGCGCGCGAGCTTCTCCAGCAGGTGCTGGTCCTGGAGGAGGATCGGGCCACCGACGCCGGCGGTGGCGGAGTTCTGGTTGTCGGCGACCGGGGCGCCTGACTCGGTCGTAAGCACACGCTGCGTCATGGTGTCGGGGCGACCTTCCGTACGGGAGCTGCTGAACTGCTACGCCCTGGGGGCTCCAGGAGCGTAGGTACGCTCCGAACCAGACGTCAACAGTTTGTTGAAATTGGGAGTGAGGTGTTCCGGATGGTGCCGACGCCTGGGCGCGACAGGACAGGTGTCAGCGCCGACACCATCCGGAAGTCTGTGGGGCGGCGGGTCAGGCCTGGACGGGCCGACCCGAGAGGCGCTCGACCGCGAGCAGCAGGGCCGAGTGGTCCAGGCCGCCGTCGCCCTGCGCGCGGAGCGAGGCGACGAGCTGGGCGACCACGGCCCCGACGGGGAGCGCGGCACCGACATTACGGGCGGCGTCGGTGACGATGCCCATGTCCTTGTGGTGCAGATCGATCCGGAAGCCCGGCGCGAAGTCGCGCCCCAGGAAGTTGTCCTTCTTGCGGGTCAGCACCGTCGAGCCGGCCAGTCCGCCGTTCAGCACGTCGAGCGCGGCCGCGAGGTCGACCCCGGACTTCTCCAGGAAGACGACGGCTTCGGCGCAGGCCTGGATGTTGACTGCGACGATCAGCTGGTTGGCAGCCTTCACCGTCTGGCCGGAGCCGTGCGGGCCGCAGAGCACGATCGTCTTGCCGAGCGCCTGCAGGATCGGCTGCGCGGCGTCGAAGTCGGCCTGCTCGCCGCCGACCATGATCGACAGCACGGCTTCGATCGCACCGGCCTCGCCACCGGAGACCGGGGCGTCCAGGACCCGGATGCCCTTCTCCTTCGCGTTCTTCGCGAGGTCCACGGAGGTCTGCGGGGTGATCGAGGACATGTCGATCAGCAGGGCGCCCGACCTGGCGTTCGCCAGGATGCCCTCGGGGCCGTACGCGATGGCCTCGACGTGCGGGGACGCGGGCACCATCGTGATGACGACATCGGCGTCCCGGACCGCCTCGGCGATCGAACCCGCGCCGTGCCCGCCGGCCGCGGCCAGCCGGTCGATCTTGTCCTGCTCCAGGGTGTATCCGGTGACGTCGTAACCGGCCTTGATCAGGTTCTCGGACATGGGGGAGCCCATGATGCCGAGTCCGATCCACGCAACCTTGGGGAGGTTGTTGCTCATGAGGGGTGCCTTCCTGAAACGTGTGTACGAGGGGGAGTCCGACGGCCTCAGCGGGCCGCTCGGGCCTCGGCCGGGAGCCATGCGAAGGACTCGACGCTCGGCTGGTCGCCGGGCTTGTACTCCAGGCCGACCCAGCCGTCGTAACCGGCCTTCGTCAGCTCGTCGAGGAGCTGCTCCAGCGGCAGGGAGCCGGTGCCCGGCGCGCCGCGCCCGGGGTTGTCGGCGATCTGGACGTGACCGGTCCGGTCGGCGTACGCGGAGATGACCTGGCTCAGGTCCTCGCCGTTCATCGACAGGTGGTACAGGTCCAGCAGGAACTTCGTATTGCCGAGCCCCGTCGCGGCGTTGACCTTGTCGACGACCTCGATTCCGGACGGTGCGCTCACCAGTGGGTAGCGCGGCGACTCCGGCTTGTTCAGGGTCTCGATCAGCAGGACCGCTCCGATCCGGTCGGCCGCGCGGGCGGCCAGGGCCAGGTTCTCCAGAGCGAGCTCGTCCTGCACGGCCGGGTCCACGCCGTCGACGCGGTTGCCGTAGAGCGCGTTGAGCGCCTTGCAGCCGACCGAAGCGGCGAAGTCGGCCGCCACCTCGATATTGGCGCGGAAGCGGTCCGACTCCGGGCCGGGCACGGAGAGTGCGCCGCGGTCGGGTCCGGGCAGCTGTCCGGCGTAGAAGTTCAGCCCCACCAGCTGCGTGCCCGCGTCGTCGAGCGCCTTCTTGAGGGCGTCGAGTTCGCTCTGCGGCGGGGTGGGGGTCTCGATCCAGGGCCACCACAGCTCGACCGCCGTGAAGCCCGCCGCGGCAGCGGCGGCGGGGCGCTCCAGGAGCGGGAGTTCCGTGAAGAGGATCGAAAGGTTCACATCGAAGCGCTGGTCCGGGTATCCCATGAGGGTCAGGCGCTCCTTCCGTATTGCGGAAGTTAGTTTCTGCTTAACGGAAGATTGCCCGGGGAGTGGAGTGGCTGTCAAGGGGGTGACCGGAATTCGGGCCGGTCAAGGGCTCGTCCGGACATGCGCAGGTCGGGCCGGACGCCTTCCGGTCGTCTGCCCTCCGGCTGCTCTCCGCCTTCCGGGCTCGTCGGCGCAAGGGCCCGGGCGCCCCTTGCGGCGGTGATCGCGGCAGGACACTGTGGCTGGCACAGCCGCCGCCGATCTTCCGAGGTGCCCCGCATGACCGCCCCCACCAGTCGCCGCACCCTTCTCGGAGCGCTCCTGGCGGGTGCCGCTCTCACCACCGCGCCGGCCCCGCCCACGACGGCCCGCCCCGCGAGCCGACGGGAGACCTCTGCCGTCCCGGACCGACGGTCCGGGACGCTCCTCCTGGGGACGTACACCTCGACCGCCGGAGGGGGCACGGGGATAGGTGTGGCCCGGTACGACCGGTCGGCGGCCGGGAGGATCACCGGGCGTACCACCGTCACCGGCGTCGACAACCCCTCGTACCTCGCCATGCACCCCTCCGGCACCACGGTCTACGCCGTCGATGAGCAGGAGCAGGGCGGCGTGACCGCCGTGGCCCTCGCCGCGGACGGGACCTTCCGGGTGCTGGGCACCCGCTCCACCGGCGGCGCAGGCCCCTGCCATCTCTCCGTCCACCCGTCCGGGCGGTGGCTGCTGAGTGCCAACTACGCCTCGGGCAGTGTCGCCGTCCACCCGATCGCCGCCGACGGCTCCCTGGGGGAGCGCACCGCTCTGGTCGCCCACGCGGCCCCGTCCCCCGGCCCCGGCCAGGACGGACCTCACGCCCATCAGATCGTCACCGCCCCCGACGGCGGCCATGTCCTCGCCGTCGACCTGGGCAACGACACCGTGTACACCTACCGGCTCGATCTGCGCCGGGGCGCGCTCCACCAGGTCTCGTACGCGCTCCTGCGCCCGGGTGCAGGACCGCGCCACCTGACCTTCCACCCCGGCGGCCGTTTCGCCTATCTCGCCTGCGAGGTCGACAACACCGTCGTCGTCTGCGGTTACGACCCCGCGACCGGCACCCTCACCCCGGGGACCCCGCAGGCCACCGGAACGGGCCCGGGCACCAGCTATCCCGCCCAGCTCCTGGTCACCGGCGACGGCCGTTTCGCCTACCTCGCCAACCGCGGGCACAACAGCCTGACCCGCTACGCGGTCGAGGGCGGCGGGGCGGCGCTGCGGCTGATCGACACGGTGCCGGTGGGCGGTGACTTCCCCCGGCACATCGCCTTCTCGCCGGACGGGGGCCTGCTCTTCGCCGCCAACCAGAGGTCCGGGACGGTGACGGTCTTCGCGGTCGACCGGGCCGACGGCGGGCTGCGCCGCACCGGTACCCCGTTCGTCGCTCCGGCGGCCGTCTGCGTGCTGCCGCTCGGGTTCCGGCGCGGCTGATCCGAACGAGAAACCCCAGTGGTCCGTTAGGGTCGGGGCCGAGCCGCGGGCCCCCGGGTGCGGCGAGCACATGATGGAGGCACAGTGCGCTTGAGAGTGGAGTTCACCACCGAGCCCTTCGATCTCGACGAGGCGCCCGCCCACGCGGTGGTGGCCCGCGAGGTGATCCAGACGGCCGAGCTGGACGCCGTGGATGTCGGCCCCTTCGGCAATACGGCGGAGGGCGGCGCCGACGCGGTGCTCACCGCGGTGGACTCCCTGCTGCGCAAGGCCCTGGAGTCCGGTGCCACCCGGGTATCGCTCCAGGTCAACGTCATCGGGGAGGACTCGAAGTGACCGAACCCGCGGACCACCCCCTCGTCGCCGCGGTCAAGCCGCTCGTCGACGCCATGGGCGCCGAGCTGGTCGGGCCCGAGGACGCCCGGACCGACGACGTGGTGCTGGCCTGGGAGGGCGAGGACGTCATGGCCGTACGGCTGCCGCAGCTCTCGGACTCGCTCGACCACATCCTGGCCGCCATGGAGCGGCGGCACGGCATGCCACTGGCCGAGCTGGACCGTAAGACCAAACAGTCGGTCGTACGGACCCTGGAGGCACGGGGTGCCTTCTCGGTGCGGCACGGCGTGGAGACGGTGGCGGGGGCGCTGGGGGTCAGCCGCTTCACCGTCTACAACTATCTGAACCGGGAAAATGCCGCCAAAGGTGAGTAGTTGAGCGAAGACCGCGGAAGCACGCGGAAGGCCGTCGCCCGGATCGTCGGGCGACGGCCTTCGGCGTTCGCGGAATTTCAACAAAGTGTTGACGTGGTGTTGTGGAGGGCGTTAGCTATCCGCAGCCCGACCAACGCACAGCGAAAAAAGCCACGGAGGCTCCCGTGACTCTGAGCTCCACACCGGGCCTCGCCCGGTTCAATACTCTGGCGGACGGCCAGGCCACCACCGCGTTGCACGAGGTGTGTGCCAGTGCGGCATGGGGGAGAGCGATCCTCTCCCGGCGCCCGTACGCCACCGCAGAAGCCCTTCTCGCCACCAGTGATGCCGTCACGGCCGAGCTGAGCCGCGAAGATCTGGCCGACGCGATGGCCGGTCACCCCCCGATCGGCCGCCCGGCCCCCGGGGACCCGACCTCCTCCCGCGAACAGCGGGGGATGGCCGACGCCACCGAGGAGCTCAAGGCCGAGATGCTCGAACTGAACCTGGCCTACCAGGAGCGGTTCGGACATGTCTTCCTGATCTGCGCCACCGGTGCCACCGGAGAGCAGATGCGCGACGCGGTGAAGTCCCGGATCGGGAACTCGCCCGAGCAGGAGCGCGAGATCGTGCGCACCGAGCTGGGCAAGATCAACCGCATCCGGCTGACCCGCCTCGTAACCGAAGGAGAGTGACGGTCTTGAGCACCGACACCACCGCATCGGTGTCCACGCACATCCTGGACACCAGCATCGGCCGCCCCGCCGCAGCCGTCGCCGTCACGCTCGCCGCCCGCAGTGGCAGCGACGCGCCGTGGGTGACGCTCGGCGGCTCCGCGACCGACGCGGACGGGCGATGCAAGGACCTGCCGGCGCTGCCGGAGGGCACCACCCATGTACGTCTCGACTTCGAGACCGAGGCGTACTTCTTCAACAAGCAAGCCGAGGCGCAGCAGGACGCCCCCCGCGTAAGGGACAGCGGTGCGTTCTTCCCGGAAGTGGCGATCACCTTCGCCGTCGTACCGGGCGAGCACTATCACGTACCGCTGCTGCTCAACCCGTTCGGCTACTCCGTATACCGAGGGAGCTAGCAGACATGCCCACGATTCTCGGCCAGAACCAGTACGGCAAAGCAGAGAACCGCGTCGTCAAGATCACGCGGGATGGCGACACCCACCACATCAAGGACCTGAACGTCTCGGTCGCCCTCTCCGGCGACATGGACGACGTCCACTACTCCGGCTCCAACGCCAACGTCCTGCCGACCGACACCACCAAGAACACGGTGTACGCGTTCGCCAAGGAGTACGGCATCGAGTCCGCCGAGCAGTTCGGCATCCACCTCGCCCGCCACTTCGTCACGTCGCAGGAGCCGATCCATCGGGCGCGCATCCGTATCCAGGAGTATTCCTGGGAGCGCATCGCCACCTCGGACAACAACTCCAAGTTCATTGGCTCGGACGAGGTCAACCACTCCTTCGCCCGCAAGGGCCAGGAGGTGCGCACCACCCAGATCACCTACGACGGTGAGAGCTGGCAGGTCATCTCGGGACTCAAGGACCTCACGGTCATGAACACCACCAACTCGGAGTTCTGGGGTTACGTCAAGGACAAGTACACGACGCTCAAGGAGGCGTACGACCGCATCCTGTGCACCGATGTCGCTGCCGCCTGGCGCTACAACTGGACCAGCGACGGCGATCGGATGCCCAACTGGGAGAAGTCGTACGCGCAGGCCAAGAAGCACATCCTGCAGGCCTTCGCCGAGACGTACTCCCTCTCGCTGCAGCAGACCCTGTACCAGATGGGGTCAAGGGTGATCAACAGCCGCAGCGAGATCGACGAGATCCGCTTCTCCCTGCCGAACAACCACCACTTCCTGGTGGACCTGGAGCCCTTCGGTCTCAAGAACGAGACCGCCGACGGCGCTGTCTACTTTGCGGCCGACCGCCCGTACGGACTCATCGAGGCCACCGTGCTGCGGGACGGCACCGAGCCGCAGATCCCGGTCGACATGACCAACCTCTGACGCGGCCCTAGGCCGGTCCCCGCCCGCCGACGGGCGGGGACCGGCCGACCCGGAGGGAAACCCCATGGCACAGCCTGCAACGGGCCCGGCAGCAGACGGCCCCTGTACCGCATCACCGGAGAACGCCGTCCATCCGGTGGACGAAAAGCTTTCCCCCTCGCGGCTCGTCCCCGCCGCGCTCCAGCACATCGCCGCCATGTATGCGGGCGTCGTCACCCCTCCGCTCATCATCGGCCAGGCCGCCGGCCTGGACCCGGCCGGAATGACCCGGTTGATCGCGGCCAGTCT
This sequence comes from Streptomyces sp. NPDC057565, assembly GCF_042801455.1. NCBI lineage: Bacteria > Bacillati > Actinomycetota > Actinomycetes > Kitasatosporales > Streptomycetaceae > Streptomyces > Streptomyces sp. NPDC057565. Next base: position 326,586 of record NZ_JBHVFU010000007.1, read on the forward strand.
GCTGATCGCCGGACTCGCCACCCTCCTGCAGACGCTCGGCATCGGCGGCGTCGCGGGAAACCGGCTGCCGTTCGTCAACGCCGCGTCCTCCGCCGGCATCGCCCCGATGCTCGCCATCGCCGAGACCAGCGCCCCCGGCCACCGACTCCCGGCGATCTACGGGGCGGTGCTCGTCGCCGGAGCCTTCTGTCTGGCCGTCGGACCCTTCTTCGGGCGGCTGCTCCGCTTCTTCCCGCCGCTCGTCACCGGCGTCGTCATCACCCTCATCGGCGTCACCCTGATGCCGGTCCCGGTCTCCTGGGCGCAGGGCGGTGACAAGGAAGCCGCCGACTTCGGCGCCATGAAGTACTTGGCGCTGGCCGCCTTCACCCTTGCCGTCATCCTGCTCATCCAGCGATTCGGGCGCGGCTTCGTCAAACAAGTCGCCCTGCTCTTCGGCCTGTTGATCGGAACGCTGGCCGCGATCCCGTTCGGGCTGGCCGACTTCTCCGCGCTGAGATCCGCACCGCTCGCGGCCCTGCCGGCGCCCTTCGCCTTCGGTGCCCCCGAGTTCAAGCCCGCCGCCATCCTGTCCCTCTGCATCGTCATGCTGGTCCTGATGACGGAGTCCTCGGCCGGCATGCTGGCGCTCGGCGAGATCTGCGACCGGCGCACCGACGGGCGGACCATCACCCGCGGCCTGCGCACCGACGGCATCGCCACCCTGCTCGGCCCGGTCTTCGGCGGCTTCCCGACGAGCGCGTTCGCGCAGAACGTCGGCGTGGTGTCACTGACGAAGGTACGCAGCCGCTACGTCGTGGCCGCCGCGGGCGGAGCACTGATCGTCCTGGGCGCCTTCCCCGTCCTCGGCGCGGTCGTCTCCCTCGTCCCGATGCCCGTGCTCGGTGGCGCCGGAATCGTCCTGTTCGGCTCGATCGCCGTCAGCGGCATCCGTACGCTCTCCGAGGCCGGACTCGACGACAGCTCCAACATCATCCTGGTCGCCGTGGCGCTCGGCGCGGGCATCATCCCGCTCGCCGCGCCCGCCTTCTACGCCGGATTTCCGTCCTGGGCGCAGACCGTGCTGGGTTCCGGGATCAGTGCGGGAGCGCTCGTCGCGGTCCTGCTCAACCTGTTCTTCCACCATCTCGGCACCCACAGCCGCACGGCTGTGGCACTCAAATCCTCCTAGGGTCCTGCCGTGCCCACCTCATCACAGAGAGAAGAAGGAAGCGCCATGGCAGCCCCTGATCGTGTGGAACGCATCGTCATCGAGAACTGTTCGATCGCGACCGTCGACGCCGACGACACCGAGTACGCCTCGGGCCATGTCGTCGTCGCGGGCAACCGCATCGAGCACGTAGGCGCCGGCCGGGCCCCCGAGGGGCTGGAGAACGTCGTGCGACGCATCGACGGCGCCGGGCACCTCGTCACCCCCGGCCTGATCAACACCCACCACCACTTCTACCAGTGGATCACCCGGGGCCTGGCCACCGACCACAACCTCTTCGACTGGCTGGTCGCCCTCTACCCGACCTGGGCGCGCATCGACGAGCCGATGGTCCGCGCCGCGGCGCAGGGCTCGCTCGCGATGATGGCCCGCGGCGGTGTCACCACCGCCATGGACCACCACTACGTCTACCCGCAGCGCTCCGGCGACCTGTCCGGCGCCATCATCGGAGCCGCCCGCGACATGGGCGTACGGTTCACCCTCGCCCGCGGCTCCATGGACCGCAGCCAGAAGGACGGCGGGCTGCCGCCGGACTTCGCCGTCGAGACGCTCGACGGTGCGCTCGCCGGCACCGAGGCGACCATCGACGCGCACCACGACGGCTCCTTCGACTCCATGACGCAGATCGCCGTCGCACCCTGCTCGCCCTTCTCCATCTCCACCGAACTGCTCCGCCAGGGAGCCGAGCTGGCCCGCCGCCGCGGGGTCCGGATGCACACCCACGGCTCGGAGACCGTGGAGGAGGAGAAGTTCTGCCACGAGCTGTTCGGGATGGGCCCCACCGACTACTTCGAGTCGACGGGCTGGCTCGGCGACGACGTATGGATGGCCCACTGCGTCCATATGAACGACTCCGACATCGCCGCGTTCGCCCGCACCGGCACCGGCGTCGCGCACTGCCCGTCCTCCAACGCCCGCCTCGCGGCAGGCATCGCCAGGGTCCCCGACATGCTGGCCGCGGGTGTCCCCGTCGGGCTCGGTGTCGACGGCACCGCCTCCAACGAGTCCGGTGAACTCCACACCGAGCTGCGCAACGCCCTCCTCATCAACCGCCTCGGCGCCCATCGGGAAAAGGCACTGAATGCCCGTCAGGCCCTGCGTCTGGGAACGTACGGTGGCGCCCAGGTCCTCGGCCGCGCGGACCAGATCGGGTCACTGGAGGTCGGCAAGCTCGCCGACCTGGTGCTCTGGAAGCTGGACACGCTCGCGCACGCCTCCATCGCCGACCCGGTTGTCGCGCTCGTCTTCGGCGCCGCCGCCCCCGTCACCCTCTCCCTCGTCAACGGGAAGACGGTCGTCGAGGGCAACCACCTGACCACGGTGGACGAGGACGCCATCGCCCGCGCCACCCGCGACGAGGCTCGCCGCCTCGCGCAGATCGCCGCCGGGGCCTGACGGCTCGGGGGCACCTCCCCCAGAACGGCCGGCCGGAGGGGGACGGCCCTCGGCCGGCCGCCGTGGACCCGAGCGGGGTCCACGGCAGCCGGTCCGGGGGGCCCCCCCCCCCCAGTGCGGGGTGGGCGGGCCGGGGGGCCCACCAGGCGCCCCCCCCGGCCCCCCGGCCCCCCCCGGCCCACCCCGCCCCGGCGCGGGGGCGCCTCGCCCCCCCCCCCCCCCCCCCAGCCCCCCCGGGGGGCACACAGAGCGGCCCCGGCGCGCGGGGGCGGCCGGGCCCTCC